>NZ_JBWKEZ010000149.1:0-1089 GCF_056434525.1 Streptomyces sp. NPDC044002 | reverse complement strand
CCTGGGAAACTCGACCAACCTGAGAAAACCCCAGGCCACCACCCCGCCCGACAACCGCGAGATCATCCATCGAGCAGGCCCCGACCACCACAACAGACACCCAGCACCCCGCCCACCAGCCAACCAAACTGAACACACCCAGATCAACGGACCAGCCCAGGCACTACATCAATGGCCCGTCATAACGGCGCGGGCCGGAGCCCGGGCATGGTCAGCCGCTGCGCCCCCACTGTCGAACTCCCGTCCAGCAGCTGAGTGAGCGTGCCAACGTCGCTGGGTACAGCCCGGCCGGATGGGCGCTCGTGCGCCGTCGGTTCCTCGGCAGCCTCACCCGACTCCTCAACGAAGGCGCCCGCATCGCTGGCATCGTCCCCGGAGTCACCCGCCGCGGCGAGGACATCGGCGGCCGGCTCACCACCCAGCAACGGGACTTCGGTCGACTGAACATCGAGCAGCGGTCCCGCCTCGCCGCCCTCGGCATCACGGCGGCGCGGGCCGCCGACACCCGCACGGCGGTGATGCGGATCCCGAATTCTCCCCGCACCGGCCCTTCGTTCCCCAGTGGGTTGCTGCCAGCAACTGGAGCCGGGGCCGCCCGCTCGTGGAGCGTACGGGCCGTGCCGGCCGGTCCAGGGCGCCTTCGGCGGCGCTTCGCGCTGGGCTTCGCCCACCCTGGACAGCTCGACCCGCCCCTGGGACTGGCTGGCTATCGGGCGGCCCCTCCGCTGTGGCGCTCGGCCGCAGGTCAGCGCCCAGTGGGTGGGGAACTTGGGTGAGCAGGTCTGTCCCACCCTCGAGCGCGGGGTGGGGAGATTTCTCGAGCCCCGTCACCCTCATGACCCGCCGGATCACCAAGGCACGCAAACCCCCCGAGCGGTTCTCACCCCTGCTCTGACCTGACCAGGGCGCCCCTAGGCCGTTTCCTTCGGATCACCTCGCTGACCAGATGAAGATGGCGGCGAGGTGGAGTCCGGCGAGGTAGATGGTGGCGGTCTTGTCGTAGCGGGTGGGTGCGCCACGAGGCGCCATGGAATCGAGTGAGGTGAGAGACCTTCACCGCCGGGTTGTCGCGGCAACCCGGTTGAAGCT
>NZ_JBWKEZ010000148.1:0-1338 GCF_056434525.1 Streptomyces sp. NPDC044002 | reverse complement strand
TCGTGCCGGCCTGAAGCTCCTATGGATCGTCAAGTGGTGTGTGGGAGGGGGTTGGCTGTGGTTGGTGGCTGGGTGAGGTGTTTGTAGACCTCGCGGGCGATGAAGCGTTTGAGGCAGCGCAGGATGTCTTTCTTGGAGAGGCCTTCGGTGGTGCGGCGGGCGACGTAGTCGCGGGTGCGGGGGTCGTGTCGCATGCGGGTGAGTGCGATCACGTGGAGTGCGTTGTTCGCTTGCCGGTCGCCGCCGCGGTTGAGGCGGTGGCGGTTGGTCCGTCCTGAGCTGGCGGGGATCGGGGCGGCGGCGCACAGGTGCGCGAAGGAGGCTTCTGAGCGGAGCCGCTCGGGGTTGTCGCCGGCGGTGGTCAGGAGTTGGGCGGCGGTCTCGGTGCCGACCCCGAACAGGGCTGTCAGGGTGGGTGCGGCCTGCTTGACCAGGGGTGTGAGGTCGCGGTCGGCTTCGGTGATCTCTTCGGTCAGGTGCAGGTAGCGGCGGGCGAGGCGCTTGAGGGCGGTCTTGACCGCGCAGGCGGGATCGCTGAGGGCGGTGCCGGGGCGTGAGCGGGCGAGGGTTTGGATCAGGTCGCCGGTCGTGAGCCCGCGCAGGCGTTCGCGGACCTCGCCGGGGGCGGTGGTGATGAGGTTGCGGATCTGGTTGATGGTCTGGGTGCGGGATTTCACCGCGCTTTTGCGGACCACGCGCAGGGCCCGGATGGCCTCGACGATCCCGTCCCGTGATTTCGGGACGCCGCTTGCGCGGCCGGCGAGGACGGCGGTGGCGGCGGCGTAGGCGTCGACGGGGTCGGACTTGCCGTTCGCCCGCCGGGCTCTGCGGTCGGGCCGGTCCACTTCCACGACCGGCACCTGGCCCGCGCGCAGAATCCGGGCGAGTTCGGCTCCGTAGGCGCCGGTGCCCTCGATGCCGACCGCGAGGACTTCTCCGTGTGAGGACAGCCATGCCAGCAGGCGCCGGTAGCCGTCGGGAGTGGTGGGGAACGCTTCGGTGGCCAGGTGCCGGCCGATCGTGTCGATCAAGGCGGCCTGGTGGAAATCGGTGTGGGTGTCGATACCGCCCACCACCGTTATGTCGTCTGCCATGCTGGTGACAGCTGTCCTTCCGTGTCACAACGCCAGGGACAGCACGCGCCGGTCGGGAGCAGGACAAGACAGTGACGGGACCTTTGGCCGGGCTCCTATGAAGTCACACGCTCCCGACCGGCGACATGCACGAGAGCAGTCCCCGAGAGCCGACGCATCAAGCCAAGGACAGCGTCAGCGTCAGTCAAGGGCCGGGTCAGACCCCCGGGAACCACCACCCACATCCTCACTGTCAAGGGCGCTC
>NZ_JBWKEZ010000147.1:0-1833 GCF_056434525.1 Streptomyces sp. NPDC044002 | reverse complement strand
TGCTACCGGTGACTTGGCCAGTGCACCGGGCTTCAGCCCGGTGGTGAAGGCCATCCTCGGCCCGGAGGCGCGCAGCGCCGGAGTTCGCTCCGCCTCCGGGACCTCAACTCACGCCGGGCGGTTCTGCTGCTCGATGTACTGACGGACGACCGACAACGGGGCCCCGCCGACCGACCCGGCGAAGTAGGAGCCGGACCACAGCCGTTGCGCACGCCAGTAGTGCCGTTCCAGCTCGGGGAACTCCCGGCGCATGTATCGGGAGCTGACGCCCTTGAGGGAGTTGATCAGCTTCGACAGGGCCACCTTCGGCGGGAAGCTCACGAGCAGGTGCACATGGTTGTTCTCGCCGTTGAACTCTTTCAGCTCCACCTCGAAGTCGGCGCAGACGTCCCGCATGATCTGTTCCATCCGACGAAGGTGCCGGTCGGTGAACACCTTGTGCCGGTACTTGGTCACGAAAACCAAGTGGGCGTGCAGCAAGAACGCGCAGTGTCTGCCAGTTCTGATCTCTCCGTACTCAGCTATAAACCAAGTATTTATGGTGATCGGCATGAAGCTCAGGTATCAGTTTCGGCTGTACCCGAGCGCCCCGCAGAGAACCATGCTGGCGAAGGCGTTCGGGTGCGCTCGTGTCGTCTTCAACGACGCACTGCGCGCCCGCCAGGACGCCTACCAGCAGGGCGCCAAGCGCCCGAGTGCTGCGGAGCTGTCGAAGCGGTTCATCACCGAGGCAAAGAAGACCGAAGACCGGCACTGGCTGGACGATGCCTCGGCCGTGGTGCTCCAGCAGTCCCTTCGGGACCTGGAGGCCGCGTACTCCAACTTCTTCGCCTCGAAGAGCGGCACCCGTAAGGGGCCGAAGATGGGGCCGCCGAAGTTCAAGAAGAAGACCAGCCGGCAGGCCATCCGCTTCAGTACCAACGCCCGCTTCTCCGTCACCGAGGAAGGCAAGCTCCGCCTGCCGAAGATCGGTGACGTCAAGGTGCGCTGGTCCCGCAGTCTGCCGTCCGATCCGTCTTCGGTGACGGTGGTCAAAGATGCCTCCGGCAGGTACTTCGCCAGCTTCGTGGTGGAGACCGAAGACAAGCCGCTGCCCGAACTGGACTGGGACGAGACCGAAACCGGCATCGATCTGGGCCTGTCCTCCTATGCCGTGCTGCGGGGCCGGAAGATCGCCTCTCCGAAGTTCTTCCGCCGCCAAGAGAAGAAGCTGCGTCGCGCACAGCGCAAGCTGTCGCGCTGTGTGAAGGGCTCGAACAACCGGCGCAAGGCCAAGCTGGCCATTGCCAAGGTGCATGCCAGGATCGCGGACCAGCGCCGCGACTTCATCGAGCAGGAAACCACCCAGATCACGAGCGAGAGCCAAGCCGTGTATCTGGAGGACCTGAACGTGAAGGGCATGGCCAAGGGCAAGCGCGCCAAGTCTGTGCATGACCAGTCGCTGGGCATGTTCGCCCGCACCTTGGAAGCCAAATGCCACCGGTACGGGCGCGACTTCGCCAAGGTGGGACGGTTCTTCCCGTCCACCCAGCTGTGCTCGGCCTGCGGCAGCATCGAAGGCCCCAAGGGACTGGAAGGACTCAAGATCCGGAAGTGGACGTGCTCCTGTGGAGCCGTCCACGACCGGGACGAGAACGCCGAACTCAACATCCGCCGTGAAGGACGGCGCATCGTGGCCGAGGGACGCCCGGACACGTAAAACGCCTCGTGGAGCCCATGTAAGACCCGGCAAGCCGGGCAGCGGGTGATGAAGCAGGAACCACTACGCACGTGCTGGAAACAGCGGTGGCACAGTGGGAATCTCCCCCGTTTACGGGGGAGAAGCGTCAACCG
>NZ_JBWKEZ010000146.1:0-2157 GCF_056434525.1 Streptomyces sp. NPDC044002 | reverse complement strand
TCCCCCCCCCCCCCCCGCGTAGAGCCACGCCACCGCGCGGCCCCCCCCCCCCCCCCCCAACCCCCCCCCCCCCCCCCCCCCCCCCCCCCCCCTGGGCCCCTTTCGTGCTGCTGCGCCGGTTACGGGAGGGCGAGCATGCGCTCCAGCGCGAGCTTGGCGAAGCTCTCCGTCTCCTTGTCGACCTCGATCCGGTTGACGAGGTTGCCCTCGGCCAGGGACTCCAGGGTCCACACCAGGTGGGGGAGGTCGATGCGGTTCATCGTCGAGCAGAAGCAGACCGTCTTGTCGAGGAAGACGACCTCCTTGCCCTCCGGGGCGAATCGATTCGCCAGGCGGCGGACCAGGTTCAGCTCGGTGCCGATGGCCCACTTGGAGCCGGCCGGGGCCGCCTCCAGCATCTTGATGATGTACTCCGTCGAACCGACGTAGTCCGCGGCCGCCACGACCTCGTGCTTGCACTCGGGGTGCACGAGGACGTTCACGCCCGGGATGCGTTCGCGCACGTCGTTGACCGAGTCCACCGAGAACCGGCCGTGGACCGAGCAGTGGCCGCGCCACAGGATCATCTTGGCGTCGCGCAGCTGCTGGGCGGTCAGGCCGCCGTTCGGCTTGTGCGGGTTGTAGAGCACGCAGTCGTCCAGGGACATGCCCATGTCGCGGACGGCGGTGTTGCGGCCCAGGTGCTGGTCCGGGAGGAAGAGCACCTTCTCGCCCTGCTCGAAGGCCCACTCCAGGGCCTTCTTCGCGTTGGACGAGGTGCAGATCGTGCCGCCGTGCTTGCCGGTGAAGGCCTTGATGTCGGCGGAGGAGTTCATGTACGAGACGGGGACCGTCGCACCGGCGACCCCGGCCTCGGTCAGCACGTCCCAGCACTCGGCGACCTGCTCGGCGGTGGCCATGTCGGCCATCGAGCAGCC
This sequence comes from Streptomyces sp. NPDC044002, assembly GCF_056434525.1. Taxonomy (NCBI): domain Bacteria; kingdom Bacillati; phylum Actinomycetota; class Actinomycetes; order Kitasatosporales; family Streptomycetaceae; genus Streptomyces; species Streptomyces sp. NPDC044002. Next base: position 1,240 of record NZ_JBWKEZ010000146.1, on the reverse strand, counting down.
GGCCGCGAGGTCGGGCAGGACGACCTTCTGGTCGTCCGAGGTCAGGATGTCCGCGGACTCGGCCATGAAGTGCACGCCGCAGAAGACGATGTACTCGGCCTCCGGCTTGGCCGCCGCGTCCTTGGCCAGCTTGAAGGAGTCGCCGGTGACGTCGGCGAACTCGATGACCTCGTCACGCTGGTAGTGGTGGCCGAGGATGAAGACCTTGTCGCCGAGCTTCTCCTTTGCGGCGCGGGCGCGCGCCACCAGGTCCGGGTCGGACGGCGAGGGAAGGTCGCCGGGGCACTCCACCCCGCGCTCGCTCTTGGGGTCGGCCTCACGGCCGAGCAGCAGCAGGGCAAGGGGCGTCGGCTGGACGTCCAAAGGCTGGGCGGTGGTCACGACACGCACCCTTTCTGTTCTGCGACAAGGAAATCTGGGACTGCGGGGGGCTTTGATCGACACTTCTCGTCTATTTGACGTTATCTATGATAGCCGCTTCACGTCACTTTGACGATGCCGATAGTGTCGATGTGACGCATTCGCCCGGTGCGGGGCCGGTGCGGGATACGCCACTCCACCGGTCCTCGTCGCGGGGTCCACCGGGCCGCCGGGGTGTGCGAGCATGAATCGAGAAAACGAGGCGCCGGACCCGGAATGAAACCGCGGTCCCGCTGGTTGCCATCGACGGCAAGAGTCCGACGTTTCCCCAGCCACCGGCGGGGAGCCGCCCACTTCGGGAGTGAATGCAGATGTCCGTACAGGACGACAAGACCACTGTGAGCGACGGCATCCTCCTGTCCGACGCCGCCGCCGAGAAGGTCCGTACCCTGCTGGAGCAGGAAGGCCGCGATGACCTCGCGCTGCGCGTCGCCGTCCAGCCCGGCGGCTGCTCCGGCCTGCGCTACCAGCTCTTCTTCGACGAGCGCTCCCTCGACGGCGACGTCGTCAAGGACTTCGACGGCGTCAAGGTCGTCACCGACCGCATGAGCGCCCCGTACCTGGGCGGCGCCTCCATCGACTTCGTCGACACCATCGAGAAGCAGGGCTTCACGATCGACAACCCGAACGCCACGGGCTCCTGCGCCTGCGGCGACTCGTTCAGCTAAGCCTCAGGGCTTGACGCCGAAGGGCCCGGGGCCGGTCGGTTCCGACCGGGCCCGGGGCCCCCCTCGGTTCCTCGCCAGGGCTCCCTGAGGGGGGGGGGGTTTTCCCCCGTGGGGTTTACCCCCCTTTGGTTTCCGCATAGCCTTTTGTGTCT
>NZ_JBWKEZ010000145.1:0-2181 GCF_056434525.1 Streptomyces sp. NPDC044002 | reverse complement strand
TTGTCGTAGCGGGTGGGTGCGCCACGAGGCGCCATGGAATCGAGTGAGGTGAGAGACCTTCACCGCCGGGTTGTCGCGGCAACCCGGTTGAAGCTGGGGGCAGTTCGGTTCGGGGGATGCCGAGTCGAGCGGTAAGCAGCCCCGACAACGTCGGGACGGGTTGGTACTGCCAGACGACCCGGGTCCGGCTAGCGAGACAGGAAGGTGCACGCGAGAAATCAGTGCCTGACGCCCCGTAATTACGACACCGGCTCGAACCTGGCGGATCGGGGCCGGACGCAGTGCACGACCACCAGTGCTCGTCGGTGGTCGACTCCGAAGCCGACTCTACGCATCGGTGGGGAGGCCACGCCGAAAGTCTGCGGCGTAAGCGTGGCGATGCTGCCGGGGTAGAGCTGGGCACCTCACCTGTCGATCGATTTCGTGGTGAACGTGGGAACTGCCCGCGGTCGCCCGATGCCGGATCTCCAGTCCGGTGGAGGGCAGGCCCATCGCCGGCTGATGGCCGTCGGGCAGGACGGAGGCTCCGTAGTACTCCGAGGCCGGGAAAGCCGGTCACATGGGGAAGGGGGCCAGCAAGTTGGCAGTAAGGATGCTGGAATGCCAGGAGGTTTTCGCCGGTGAATACCGACGAGCTGGAATGGGCCTTGATGAAGGCCGAACGCCGGGTACTGGAGATCCAGACCAAGCTGCACCGTTGGGCTGCGGATGATTCTCATCGCAGGTTCGACGACCTGTTCAACCTCGTGGCCGATCCCGCCTTCCTGTTGGTGGCGTGGGACCGTGTCCGGGGAAACAAGGGTGCCCGCACGGCCGGAGTGGATGGGAAGACCGCCCGCTCCATCGAAGCCGGGCAGGGGGTCGAGGCGTTTCTCGACAAGCTGCGGACCCAGATCAGAGACCGCAGCTTCCATCCGGTTCCTGTCCGTGAGCGGATGATTCCCAAGGCGAACGGCAAGCTTCGTCGTCTTGGGATTCCGACTGTGGCGGACCGGGTGGTCCAGGCGTCCTTGAAACTGGTGCTGGAGCCGGTGTTCGAAGCGGATTTCCTCCCGTGTTCCTACGGGTTCCGCCCGAACCGCCGAGCCCACGATGCGATCGCCGAGACCCGCTATCTCGCCAGCCACGGATACGAGTGGGTGGTGGAGGGCGACATCACGGCGTGCTTCGACGAGATCTCGCACCCGGCTCTTATGAATCGGGTGAGGAATCGAATCGGGGACAAGCGGGTGCTGTCCTTGGTGAAGGCGTTCTTGAAGTCCGGGATCCTGTCCCGGGACGGAGCCTTCACGGACACACGCACCGGGACCCCGCAGGGCGGGATCCTGTCACCGCTGCTGGCCAACATCGCGCTCTCGGTCCTGGACGAGCACATCGCCCAGGCCCTCGGAGGACCAGATAGCACCTCCGAGGATCGGCGCAGGAGACGGCGCCGGGGATTGCCCAACTACCGGCTGGTCCGGTATGCGGACGACTTCCTCGTGCTTGTCTTCGGGCGCCGCGAGCATGCCGAGGAATTACGCGACGAGGTCGCAGAGGTGTTGAAGCCGATGGGCCTTCGCCTGTCGGTGGAGAAGACAAAGATCACGCACGTAGACGAGGGCCTTGATTTCCTCGGATGGCGCATCCAGCGCCACCGGAAACTGGGCACCGACCGGCAGTACATCTACACCTACCCGGCACGGAAGTCAGTGCGTTCCGCGACAGGCAAGGTGAAGGAACTGACCGGACGGCAGAACGTCGGCTTTTCGCTGGATTCCCTGCTCCACCGGCTGAATTCGGTGTTGCGGGGATGGTGCGCGTACTTCCGTCCCGGAGTCTCGAACGTCGCTTTCTGTTACCTCAGCCACTACGCGTGGATGAGGGTGACACGATGGATCCGGCGCAAGCATCCCGGGATCACATGGAAGCAGCTCCGCCGACGCTACTACGGCGGTGGCTGGTGGCCTGCCACGGAGGAAAGGGAACTGTTCAACCCGGCCAAGGTAAGCACGACCAGATACCGATACCGGGGAAAACTCATCCCGACCCCGTGGCCCACTACGGCATGAGGAACTGAACACCCCGAAACGGGACTTGTGGAGAGCCCGGTGCCCGGAGACGGGCACGCCGGGTTCGGGAGGCGGCTCGGGGAAACCCACTGGTGGAAACACCAGCAGGGCGCCCCGAGTCGACCTCACC
>NZ_JBWKEZ010000144.1:0-3146 GCF_056434525.1 Streptomyces sp. NPDC044002 | reverse complement strand
CCCCGCCGGCGTTTGAGGCGCGGGGGTCTGGGGGCGGAGCCCCCAGGAGGGGTCCGGGCGCAGCCCGGGGAACGGGCGAAGGGCGGGTAGGGGACGGCCCCGCGCAGCGGACCCCACCGCCCGGCCACGGCTCAGACCGAGCCCAGCCAGCTGCCCACCGCGTACGTGACGGCCATCGCGACGGCACCCCCCACCACGTTGCGCAGCACCGCCCTCGGCACCGGCGCCCCGCCCAGCCGCGCGCTCGCCACCCCGCACAGCGTCAGCGCCCCCAGCACCGCCACCACCGTCACCGGCACGCGCCACGACGCCCCCGGCAGGACCACCGCCAGCAGCGGCAGCAGCGCCCCGGCCGTGAAGGCGAGCAGGCTGGCGAAGGCGGCGTGCCACGGGTTCGCCAGCTCGTCCGGCTCGATCCCCAGCTCCACCCGGGCGTGCGCCCGCAGCGCATCCCGTTCCGTCAGCTGCTCGGCGGCCTCCCGGGCCAGCTCCCGGCTCAGGCCCCGCGCAGCCAGCAGCTCCGTCAGCTCGTCCAGCTCCGCTTCCGGTTCCGCCGCCAGCTCCTGCCGCTCCAGGTCCAGCGCCGCCCGTTCGGAGTCCCGCTGCGAGCTGACCGACACGTACTCCCCCGCCGCCATCGACAGCGAGCCCGCGAGCAGCCCGGCCACGCCCGCCGTGAGGATCGCCGTGCGCGAGGTGGTGGCGCCGGCCACGCCGACCACCAGGCCCGCGGTGGAGATGATCCCGTCGTTGGCGCCGAGCACCCCCGCCCGCAGCCAGTTCAGCCGGGTGCTGATCGCCGCGCTCCGCGTATCCGTCACGCCACCACTGTGTCGGCCCGCGCCCGGCAGGGCCACCCGGCGTGCGCGGCCCGGGCCGCCGTACCAGGGTGGAGGGGTGAGACGCGGACGGGAGGAGCCGGGCTGGCTGCAGGGGGCACCGCCGCCGCGCTGGGCCCGGATCGCGCCCGCGGTGGCCCTGGTCGCGCTCTGCCTCACCCAGTGGACCACCCGCACGGAGGAGCTGGGCTACTTCCTGGCGGCCCTGCCCGCCGTGGCCGCCTTCGCCTACGGGCCCGCCGGCACCGCCGTCTTCGCCGCGCTCGTGCTGCTCCTGCTGGGCGTCCCCGAGCTGCGGGTCGGGCACGCGCGCGGCAGCGACCTGGCCACCGTGGCCACCGTCGGGCTGCTCAGCATGGTCATCGCCTGGGTGCGGCGGCGCCGGGACGCCCAGCTCGTCAGCGTGCGCACGGTCGCCGAGGCGGCCCAGCTGGCGGTGCTGCCGCCGGTGCCGGAGCGGGTGGGCCGGGTGCGCTGCGCCGGGCTGTACCGGGCCGCGCAGCGGGGCACGCTGGTCGGCGGCGACCTGTTCGACGTACGGGCCGGGCCGTACGGGGTGCGGGTGGTGGTCGGGGACGTGCAGGGGCACGGGCTGGCGGCCGTCGGAACGGTGGCCTCGCTGCTCGGCGCCTTCCGCGAGGCGGTCCTGGACGACCAGGAGCTCGCGGCGGTCGCGGCCCGGCTGGACCGGCGGCTGGCGGCGGACGCGGCCGCGGACTCCGTGGCGCATCCGGAGCTGTTCGCCACGGCGCTGCTGCTGGAGTTCCCGCCCGGGCTGGACCTCGTACGGATCGTGTCGTGCGGGCATCCGCCGGCGCTGCTGCTGCGGGAGCACACGGTCACGGAGGCCGCCGTGGAGCCTGGGCCCCCGCTGGGCCTGGGCCTGACCGGGCCTGCCCTCCCGGCGGTGGCCGAACTGCCGCTGCTGCCGGGCGACCGGCTGCTCGCGCACACGGACGGGGTCACCGAGGCCCGCGACGCGGCCGGGCACTTCTACCCGCTGGCCGTGCGGGTCCCGGTGCTGGCGAACGACCCGGCGGGCCTGGTCCCGGCGGTGTGGCGGGACCTCGCGGCCTTCACCGGCGGCGGCCCGCGCGACGACGTGGCGCTGCTGCTGCTGTCGCCCGAACAGCGGTTGCCGGGCGGTGCGGGGCCCGCCTAGCTTCAGGGGGCATGCACTGCGCGTCCTCGTCCCGACACCCGTGGGAGCCGCCATGTCCATGCCGATGCTGCTGATCAGGGGCACCTTCCGCGCGAAGGGCACCAAACCCGACGGGGACACCCTCTCCTTCACCCCGGACGACGTGACCGACTGGAAGCGCGTGCCGGGCCCCAGACCGGTGGTACCGGGGTCCTTCGGCCAGGCCTCCATCCGCCTGGAAAGCATCGACGCACTGGAGACCCACTACGGCGACAAGAACTCGCCCTCGGGCGTACAGCACCAGCCCCTGGAACTGGCGCACGCGGCCGCGGACGCGCTGCTCAAGGCGGTCGGCTTCACCGATTTCCACCGGGCCGGGACCGGGACCGGCGATGAGGCCGAGAAGATCACCAGCACCATCCCGGAGACCGTCCCGGGCTGGATCCTCACCCGCGGCGCCGACGTCTTCGGCCGGTGCGTGGCCCTGGTCGGCACGGGGCTCCCGCCCGCCTTCAACGGCTACGAGGTCGACGTGGACGGGAAGGCGCTGGAGAAGACGGTCAACTACCAGCTGGTCAAGGACGGCCTGGTCTACCCGACCTACTACAGCGGCTTCTCCGAGGTGCTGCGGGCGTCCCTCACCGCGGCCGCCACGGCGGCGCGGGAGGCGCAGAAGGGTGTGTGGAAGGAGGACCGGACCCTCAGGGGGGCCGAGGTCGTCGCGCTGTCCTCGCTGACCGGCGACAAGGGGGCCGTTGTCCTCCCGAAGCTCTTCCGCCGGCTGAAGGACTACCTGGACCTGGAGCCGAGGAACCCGTCCCTCGCCTGCTTCCGCGCGTACCTGGCGGGGGCGTGGGAGGACCGGTTCTACATCCAGGGCAAGCCGGGCGTGTTCAACGGCATGCACCACATCGTCGAGGTCGACGGGCAGGTCGTGAAGATGACCCACGGGCCGATGGAGATCGTCTTCGTGGAGAAGTGAGCCGGAGAGAGTCAGGGGCGGGGGGGGGGGGGGGTTCCCCCCCCCCCCCCCCCCCCCCCCCCCCCCCCCCCCCCCCCCCCCCGCCCTCCCCCCCCCCCCCCCCCCCCCCCCCCCCCCCCCCCCCCCCCCCCCCCCCCCCCCCCCCCCCCCCCCCCCGCCCCCCCCCCCCCCCCCCCCCCCCCCG
>NZ_JBWKEZ010000143.1:0-3306 GCF_056434525.1 Streptomyces sp. NPDC044002 | reverse complement strand
CGCCTCCACCTCGACGCGCTGGGCGTCAAGCTCACCACCCTGCGCCCGGAGCAGGCCTCCTACATCGGCGTCAAGGTCGAGGGCCCGTACAAGCCGGACCACTACCGCTACTGATCCACCGCTACCGATCCCGGTCCCCGAGGATCCGCAGCACTCCAGGCAGGCCCCCGGCATCCGCGCCGGGGGCCTGCCCCGTACCCAAGGACCCGACGCCATGCCCCGCGGCCGCTACTCGCTCCACGACCCGCACGACCACACCCCCCTCGGCGAGGAGCACTTCCACTGCGCCCCCGGCCCCTCCGGCTGGCGCTACGTCGCCCAGCTGACCGGTCCGGACGGGGAGCACCGCGGCTCGCTGGACCTGGCCGTCGACGCCCTCGGCCGCCCCATCCGCATGGAGGCCAACGCCGGCGGCTGGCAGGTGCGCGGCGCCGCCATCGACGGCGTCACCTGGGTCCGCACCGACCCCGCCGGAGCCGAGGCCACCGAGGGCAACGTCGCCGCCCCCGGCTTCACCGGCAGCTCCCCGGCCTTCCTCATCGCCACGGCCCGCCTGCTGCGCCTGACCCCCGGCGCCCCCGCGACCCGCGTCAGGCTCCTCGCACTGACCGATCCGGTGCTGGCACCCCGTACGGTCGACCAGGCCTGGGCCCTGCTCTCCCGCGCCGAGCACCCGACGGACAGCGGCCCGCTGATCGTCGACGAGTACCAGGTCACGGCCCTGGACACGGGCGAGGTCCACACCGTGCACATCGCGGGTGACGTGGTCCTCTCGGCGCCCGGCATCGAACTCGAACACCTGGAGACCCCGCCGTCGGCCTTCGACGACTCGGCGGACTCCGAGGGCTACGAGGGTTACGAGGACTAGGCGGGCGGAGCGAATCCGGTCCCGCGCGGCGGCGCCGCGGCCGGCGGCGGCGCCACGGGCGGCGCGACCGGCGCGGGAGCGGGCACGGGCATGGACACAGGCATCGGGACAGGGACGGGCGCCGGGACGGGCGCCGACACGGCCGGGCCCGCGGCGAAGGCGCGCGCGGCGTCCCGCGACTGCCGCTCGTGCACCACCGCCATCAGGAACGCGGCAGCCGGCACCCCGGGCGGCGGAGGCGTCCCGGTCCGGGCCACCACGTCGTCCGCGAGCCGCGCCGCCATCGCGGCACCCGTGTGCGGGTCCAGCTGGTTCATCCGCGTCAGGTACTGCCGGATCGCCAGCCACAGCCCGTCCGGCACCGCCGACAGGTCCAGCGCCGCGAACTGCCCGGCCAGCCACGGCGGCGGCGGGGGCACCGGCATCACGCGGGCGCCCGGCACCCGCTCCCGGACCACCAGGGTCCCGGCGAACACGTCACCCAGCCGCCGGCCCCGCTCCGACATCAGCGAGGCGATGCAGGCGACCGCCCCGAAGGTGAGCAGCAGCTCCACGACCCCCATGGCCCCGCGCACCAGCGCGTGCCGGAACCGGATCGGCCCGCCGTCCTCCCGCACCACCCGCAGCCCGCACGCCAACTTCCCCAGCGAACGGCCGTGGCTCAGCGTCTCCACCGCGATCGGCACACCGACCACCACCAGCAGGAGGCTCGCCACCGCCACCGCGGCCTGCGCGGCCTCGTCCAGGGAGGCCGTCGCGGCCACCAGTCCGACGATCACCACCACGAACCCGATGCCGTACACGACCAGGTCGAGCAGGACCGCCAGGGCCCGGCTCGGCAGCCGCGCCGGCCGCAGACCCAGGACGACCGCGTCTCCCGTCACCAGATCGCTCAACGCGCGCACCTTTCCCCGACCTGACCCGCCCCTGTGCACCCCAGTCTGCCAAGCTGACCGCAGGAGAAGTAAGCCGTATCGGGTGGCCAGGGGCAGGGGAGCGGTAACCGGATGGATCTCGACGTCTTCGTGGCGGCCCACCAGACGGAATGGGCCCGCCTGGAGCAGCTCCTCGGCCGCGGCCGCCGGCTCACCGGGGCGGAGGCCGACGAACTCGTCGCCCTCTACCAGCGCACCTCCACCCACCTCTCCCTGATCCAGTCCAGTGCCCCCGACCCGATGCTCACGGCCCGGCTCACCCAGCTCGTGGCCCGCGCCCGCTCGACGGTCACCGGCACCCGCCGCGCCGGCTGGCGAGACGCCGCCCGCTTCTTCACCGAGGGCTTCCCGGCCGCCGTCTACCGCAGTCGCCGCTGGTGGATACCCACCGCGCTGCTCTCCACCGCCCTCGGCGTGCTCATCGGCTGGTGGATAGCCGCCCACCCCGAGGTGCAGAGCGCCATAGCCACCCCGGAGCACCTCAAGGACCTGACCCGGCCGGGCGGCCAGTACGAGACCTACTACTCCAGCCACCCGGCGGCCTCCTTCGCCGCGCAGGTCTGGACGAACAACGCCCAGGCCGCCGCGATCTGCCTCGTCCTCGGCGCCTTCCTCGGGCTCCCGGTCCTGTGGATCCTGTTCCTGAACATGGCGAACCTCGGGGTCGGCCTCGGCCTGATGACCTCCGCCGGCCGCCTGGACGTCTTCCTCGGCCTGATCCTCCCGCACGGCCTCCTCGAACTGACGGCCGTCTTCATCGCGGCCGGTACGGGCCTGCGCCTCGGCTGGACGGTCATCGACCCGGGCCCCCGCACCCGCCGCACGGCCCTCGCCGAACAGGGCCGCGCCGCTCTCGGCATGGCCATCGGCCTGGCCGCGGTGCTCTTCGTCTCCGGCCTGATCGAGGGCTTCGTGACCCCGTCGGGCCTTCCGACCTGGGCCCGCATCACGATCGGCGTGGTCGCGGAGGCCGCCTTCCTCGCCTACGTCTACGTCCTCGGCGGCCGCGCTTCCCGCGCCGGCGAGGTGGGCGACGTGGAGGAGGCGGACCGCACGGCGACGCTCCCGACCGCGGCCTGATGTGCGTACAAGGCAGCTGAGCTGCTAGTCTCCTCGTCGTCCCGCAGACCGTTGACACGGCCGCTGTGGGGAGGTAGATTCGAACGGTTGCCTCGAACTGGACAAGTTCGGCAGTGATGGTTTAAAATCTCTCTCGCCCCCAAATGGAATTGAATTCCCGTGGGGCACAGCCGACTCCTCATCCAGGAAGTTCGAAGCCGGGAAATCCGGTGGAAAACTTCTGATAGAGTCGGAACCGCCGGAAAGGGAAAGCGCGAAAGCGCAACACCTCGAAAGCACCGAGGAAATCGGACACGAAAGAGTCTGATAGAGTCGGAAACGCAAGAATGAAGAACGAAAGCCCGGAGGAAAGCCCGAGAGGGTGAGTACAAAGGAAGCGTCCGTTCCTTGAGAACTCAACAGCGTGCCAAAAATCAACGCCAG
>NZ_JBWKEZ010000142.1:0-3799 GCF_056434525.1 Streptomyces sp. NPDC044002 | reverse complement strand
GCCGGCTTCGCCGTCGTCTCACCCCCCCCACCCCCCCACCCCCCCCCCCCCCCCCCCCCCCCCCCCCCCCCCCCCCCCCCCCCCCCCCCCCCCCCCCCCCCCCCCCCCCCCCCCCCCCCCCCTTCCCCCCCCCCCCCCCCCCCCCCCCCCCCCCCCCCCCCCCCCCCCCCCCCCCCCCCCCCCCCCCCCCCCCCCCCCCCCCCCCCCCCCCCCCGGTACGGGTACGGGCGTGCGCGGAGCGGCCGGGGTGCGGGGGCTACTGGCCGACCGCGGCCGCCACCGCCACGACGACGAACATCAGCACGAGCACACCGGCCATGACACGGTTCCTGGTCTTCGGGTCCACCCGTCGAGACTAACGCGCTCCCACCCGCGCCCCTCGCCACGGGCTGCGAGACTTGCGTCATGGTCACCGTCGAAGACGTACGGCGGCTGGCGCTCGCGCTGCCGCGCACCGAGGAGCACCTGGTCCGCGACCGGGTGAAGTTCCGCATCGGCCGGATCGTCTACCTCGCCCTCTCCCGGGACGAGACCGAACTCGGCTTCGCCTTCCCCAAGGAGGAACGGGCCGCGCTCGTCGCCGCCGAGCCGCGGAAGTTCTCCCTGCCGGGCGCCGGCGACCTGCGCTACAACTGGGTGCACGCCCGCATGGCCGCCCTCGGCACCGCGGAACTCGCGGAACTGGTCACCGACGCCTGGCGGATGTGCGTACCGGCCAAGGTCGCCCGAGCGCACCTTGAGGACACCGCCCTGGAGGACACCGCCCTGCCGCCCGCGCCGGGACTCGACGGGCTGCGGGCCGCCGCCGGGGTCTTCGGGGCGTTCCCCGGCGTGGACCGCAGCTGGCACGCGCTCGTCGCGGACACCGCACCCGGCATCGACCTCGCCGACCCCGCGCACCGCACCGCCCTGCACCGCTGGCTCAACGCCTGGGGCTGCCGCATCCGCTACCCGCGCGAGGGCGAGCCCGACCCGCTGGACACCGGACTCGCCGCCTGGTGGGCCCGGCACACCCTGCCCGGGGCCCCGATCGCGGCCCTCACCGACCGGGAGATCGGCGTGCTCGCCGCCGCGTACGCGGACCTGGCCGCGCTGCCGCTGGGCCGGCGCGGACTCGGCCCGACGGCGGCCGCCAAGGCCCTGTTCGCGCTGCGGCCGCGCACCGTCATGCCCTGGGACGCGGCCATCGCCGCCCGGCTGCACGGCGCCCGCGACGAGCGGGCCTTCGGGCGGCACCTGCGGACCGGCCGGGCCTGGGCCCGGGCCGTGCTGGCGGAGAGCGGCCTCGACGAGGACGCGCTCACCGCCGGACTGGGACGGCCCGGGCTGCCGCTGGCCAAGGTGCTCGACGAGTACCTCTACGTCACCCTCAGCCACGCACCGCGGCCGCAGGCACCCGCACCTGCGCCGGAACCTGCGCCTGCGCCGGCTCCGCGCTGACCGGTGCCACGCGCGGCCGCACCAGCGCCAGGTAGCCCGCGGTGCGCAGCGCCACCGACACGTCGAGCCGGCCCGCGTTGAACCAGATCTCCTCGTGCTCCAGCAGCGCCGGGTCGACGACCACCTCCACGGCCGGGTCGAAGCTCACCGGCATGATCGACCCGCTGACGCAGCCCGTCAGCTCCTCGGCGACCTCGCGGACGGCGAAGGAGGCGTTCGTGCCGCCGTACTCGGCCCGGACCGCCTCCAGGTCCACGCGGCAGTGCCCCGGCACCACGGCGATCACGTAACGGCGCTGTTTGCGTCCCAGCGCCACTCTGATGACCAGGCACTTGGCGGCCTGTTCGAGGCTGTGGCCGCGTATCAGGCTGGCCAGGTCGGTACGCCCCTCCGGGGCGTGGCGCAGCAGCCGGTAGCCGGCTCCCGCGTCCGCCAGGAGGTCGAGCAGGCGGGCGTGGCTGTCCGCGATCGCGGTCGCAGAGGTCACAACTGTCCTTTCCGGAAACTACGTCGGTGGTGACTCAGCGGTCGCGCAGCTCCAGGGTGCAGCACTTGACGCTGCCGCCCGCCTTGAGGAGCTCGGAGAGCCCGACCCCGACGGGCTCGAAGCCGCGCGCGCTGAGCTGGGCCATCAGGCCGGTCGCCGCCTCCGGCAGCAGCACGTGGCGGCCGTCGGAGAAGGCGTTCAGCCCGAAGACCGCGGCGTCCTCGGCGGTGGCGAGGATCGCGTGGGGGAACATCGTGCGGAGCACGGCCCGGCTGCCCTCGGAGAAGGCGGCCGGGTAGTACATGACCTCGTCGTCGGAGAGCACGGCCAGGGCCGTGTCCAGGTGGTAGTACTCCGGGTCGACGAGGGTCAGGCTCGTCACCGGCAGGCCGAAGAACTCCTGGGCCTCGGCGTGCGAGCGCGGGTCGGTGCGGAAGCCGGTGCCGGCGAGGATCCGGCGGCCGGCGGTGAGGAAGTCGCCCTCGCCCTCGTTGATGTACTCGGGCCACAGCACGTCGCGGTAGCCGCGGCGCTCGAACCAGCCCAGGTACGTGGGCCCCTCGGCGGTGCGCTGCGCGTGCCGGAACCGCGCGCCGTAGACCTTGCCGTCGACGACGGTGGCGCCGTTCGCGGCGAACACCATGTCGGGCAGGCCCTCGACGGGGTCGATCTCCTCGACGAAGTGGCCGAGTTCGCGGTACAGGTCGCGCAGCCGCTCCCACTGGCGGACGGCGAGGGCGGGGTCGGTGCTGTTCTCCGGGTGCATCCAGGGGTTGATCGAGTACGTGACGTCGTAGTGCCGGGGTCGGCACATCAGCAGCCTGCGGCGGGTGGCGACGCGCGCGGTGGCCGGCGGGGCGGCCGTCGGGGTGGTGGTCGGCTCGGTGAGCGGCACGGGGACTCCTTCGAGGGTGGCCGGAGGGGCTCCGGGCCGTCCCGCGGGGTGGTGGCGGGGCGGCCGTGGTGCGGTGTCAGCGGGCGGGCGGCTTGCCAGGTACTGGTCCGGAGCATGCCGGGGTCGCCTCTACTGCTTCTGTTTCACCGGAATCCGGATTCAGGGCCCCGAAGTACGGGCCACCGGGGGATGAACCGTCCCCGAACCCTCAACCGCGCAGGCCTCAGCCGGAGAGCGGCCAGGCCTCGACGACCTCGTACCGGGGCTGCTCGCCGGGGACGCCGGAGGAGGGGAGGTTGCTGCGGACCAGGCTGAGGGTGTCGACCTGCCAGGGCGTGCCCTCGAAGCCGGCGAGGGCGTCGAGGCAGGGCCGCAGGTCGGTGCCGGGGCGGCCGCGGGCGAGGGTGAGGTGCGGGGTGTAGCGGCGGTGGTGCTCCATGGGCACCCCGGCCCGGCGGGCGGCGGCGTCGGCCCGCTCGGCGAGCAGCCGCATCGCGTCGATGCCGCCGGCGGCGCCGGTCCACAGGGCGCGGTCACCGAAGTGGCCGATGCCGTGGAGGCGGAGCGGGAAGGGGGCGCTGCGGTGGGCTGCGCGGGCGAGGCGGGCGTGCAGGTCGGGGAGGAGGGGGTCGGGGACCTCGCCCATGAAGGCGAGCGTGAAGTGCCAGCCCGCTTCCGCGGTCCACCGCAGGCCGTCGGGGCGCGGGGCCGCCGCGACGGCGTCCCGCAACTCGGCGGCGGCCCGTTCCCCGGGCAGCACAGCGGCGAACAGTCTCACGCCTCTGAAGGTACCTGCCGGTGCCGGTGCCGGTGCCGGGGGTGGGGGTGGGCCGCTGCGCGGGGCCGTCCCCTACCCGCCCCTCTCCCGCTCACCGGGCTGCGCCCGGACCCCCTGGGGGCTCCGCCCCCAGACCCCCGCGCCTCAAACGCCGGCGGGGCTGGAATTTCGCTGCGCGAAATCCAGCCCGCGCGGCGTT
>NZ_JBWKEZ010000141.1:0-4753 GCF_056434525.1 Streptomyces sp. NPDC044002 | reverse complement strand
GCGCCTCAAACGCCGGCGAGGCTGGATAGGCCGGCCGTCGCCTGGCGGGCTGGAGTGCGCGCAGCGCACTTCCAGCCCCGCCGGCGATTGAGGCGCGGGCGCGGTAGCGCCGTGCAGTGACCCGCACCCGGACATGCACCCGCGCGGAGCGCACTGCGGGGCCGGGGCGGCAGCCCCGGGGCGGGTTCCCGGGGCCGCAGCGCCCCGGGGTACGGAACACCGCCCGGCCAGGGCTTACGCGTCGGGGCGGACCACCGCCTTGATCGGCATCGAGCCCGCGCCCGCCATCGTCACCGTGCGGCCCGGCCGCGGGGCGTGGACCATCGCGCCGTCGCCAACGTACATGCCGACGTGGCTCGCATCGTCGAAGTAGATGATGAGGTCCCCCGGCCGCATGTCCTTGACCGCCACCTTCGGCAGCAGCCGCAGCTGCTCCTGCGAGGTGCGTGGGATCCCCCGCCCCGCCGCCAGCCAGGCCTGCGAGGTCAGTCCGGAGCAGTCGAAGGAGTCCGGGCCCGTCGCGCCCCAGACGTACGGCTTCCCCATCTGCGCGGTGGCCCACTGCACGGCCCGCTTGCCCGCGTCCGTGGCGGCGCCGTTGACGTCCTTCATCGCGCCCGACGACAGCCACGCCGTCTGCGCCTTGTACTGCGCTTCCTGCTCCAGCTGGATCAGCCGGGCCTTCTCCTCGGCCTCCAGCCTGTTCTCCAGGGCCTCCGCCGCCTTGATCTTCTCCTCGATCTGCTTCTTGGCGGTTTCCTTCTTGGCCCTGTTGTCCTCCATCTTCTGCCAGAGCGCGCCCGCTTCCTTCGCGTACCGCTCCAAGTCCGTCTGCGTGCGGTTCAGTTCGGACAGCAGGTCCGTGGTGGCCTTCTCGCCCTGCCGCAACCGGCCCGTCCCGTCCAGGTAGTCGGCCGGGCTGTCGCTCAACGCCAGCCGCGCGCCCGGCGGCAGGCCGCCCGAGCGGTACTGGGCGCGGGCTGCGGCGCCCGCGCGGTCCTTCAGGGAGGAGATCCGGTCCTGGCCCGCGACCACCAGGTTGGCGATCTGGACGATCCGCTCGGACTGGGCCTTCGTCTCGCCCTCCGCGAGGTTGTACGCGTCCGTCGCCGCGCCGGCCTGCCGGTAGAGGTCCTCTATCTCCTTGCGGACCTGCTCCAGGGACTTGGTGCCCGGCTCGGGCGCGGGAGCCGCCGGTGCGGCGGGGGCCGAGGGAGCGGAAGGGGCGGAGGGAGCGCCCGGGGCGGCGTACGCGGTGCCCGCGAGTCCCGGGGCCGCCAGTATCGCCATGGCGCACAGCAGCGTGAGAGCAGACGCTCCCTGCCGACGCGACGACGCTCGCTTCACGGTCCCCATGGCTCCCCCAGGCGCCCCGGGTCAGACCGACGTCCCCGGGCAAGGCAGGCAAACCGGACCGGACATCAGATCTGACTATTCATCAGTAACTTGGCACTGTCACCGGGATGGTGCCACGACTCGGTGAATTCCAACACCCTCCGGATGCCTCCCCGATCATGACCGCCCCCGCCCCGGCCGTCCCAGCCGACTCAACGGACCGCCCCCAACGCCGGTTCCCCACCGCGCGAGGTTCACCCCGCCGGGCGCAACGCCTCCCACAGCACCGTCAGTTCCCCCTGCCGCCACCGCACCGGACCGTCCGCCAGCGGCCAGTCCGCGGCCAGCGCCCGCGCCGTCCGGATCCACCGCTGCCGCGCCCCGTACGAGGCGTACGGAGCGGCCGCCGCCCACGCCCGGTCGAAGTCGCGCAGGAACGCGTAGACCGGCTCACCCGGCACGTTCCGGTGGATCAGCGCCTTCGGCAGCCGCTCCGCCAGGTCCGACGGCCGCTCCAGCGAACCGAGCCGCGTCGCGAACGTCACCGTCCGCGGCCCCTCCGGCCCCAGTGCCACCCACACGTGCCGTCGGCCGATCTCGTCGCAGGTGCCCTCCACCAGCAGCCCGCCCGGCGCCAGCCGCCCGCACAGCCGCTGCCACACCTCCGCGACCTGCTCCTCGTCGTACTGCCGCAGCACGTTCGCCGCACGGATCAGCGCAGGCCGCTCCCCGCCGTCCAGCGGCACCTCGAAGCCGCCGTGCCGGAAACTCAGCCCCTCCCGCTCGTACGGCTTCGCCCCCGCCACCCGCGCCGGCTCGATCTCGATCCCGACCACCCGCACGCCCGGGGCCGCCTCCCGCAGCCGCGCCAGCAGCTCCACCGCCGTCCACGGCGCCGCCCCGTACCCCAGGTCCACCGCCACCGGCGCCTGTGCCCGGCGCAGCGCCGCCCCGTGCGCGGCCGCGATCCAGCGGTCCATGCGGCGCAGCCGGTTCGGGTTCGTCGTCCCGCGCGTCACGGTGCCCACGGGGCGCTTCGGGGACGGCGGAGTGCTGCGGGAGACCATGCGCCGAGCGTAAGCGGAGCGCGCGGCCAAGATAAAAATCCGGCAAACGAGCAGGAACATCCGGGCTCCCGGAATGCGGCGGACCGCCATCCGGGTTGCACTCCTTGCAGGGCGCCGACCGCGCTCCCGCAGCCATGCCGCCCCACCGGCGCTGCCGACCCGCCGCCGGACGGGCCGCAGAGGACCGTCGACCGTCGTCCGAGCGAGAGGAACTGCTCCCTTGAGCCAGTACGTGTCCCGTCTCGGCGGCAGCATCAGCGGACGCATCGCCGCCGCCCGCGCCACCCGCCCCGACGCCCCCCGCCTGCGCCTCCCGGCCGTCGGCCACCACCGCAAGCCCCGCCGCGTGGCCATGCTCAGCGTGCACACCTCACCGCTGCACCAGCCCGGCACCGGCGACGCCGGCGGCATGAACGTCTACATCGTCGAGCTCGCCAAGCGCCTCGCCGCGATCAACATAGAGGTCGAGGTCTTCACCCGCGCCACCACCGGCGGCCTGCCGCCCGTGGTCGAACTCGCCCCCGGGGTCCTCGTACGGCACGTCGACGCCGGCCCCTACGAAGGCCTCGCCAAGGAAGAGCTGCCCGCCCAGCTGTGCGCCTTCACCCACGGCGTCATGCAGGCCTGGGCCCGCCACCGCCCCGGCTACTACGACCTCGTCCACTCCCACTACTGGCTCTCCGGCCACGTCGGCTGGCTCGCCGCCGAACGCTGGGGCGTCCCCCTCGTCCACGCCATGCACACCATGGCCAAGGTCAAGAACGCCGCGCTCGCCGAGGGCGACACCCCCGAGCCCGCCGCCCGCGTCATCGGCGAGACCCAGATCGTCGCCGCCGCCGACCGGCTCATCGCCAACACCGCCGAAGAGGCCGAGGAACTCGTACACCACTACGACGCCGACCCCGCCAAGGTCGCCGTCGTCCACCCCGGGGTCAACCTCGACCGCTTCACCACCGGCGACGGCCGCGCCGCCGCCCGCGCCCGCCTCGGCCTGCCGCAGGACGCCGTGATCCCGCTCTTCGCCGGCCGCATCCAGCCCCTCAAGGCCCCCGACATCCTGCTCCGCGCCGTCGCCGAGCTCGTCGACCGCGACCCCTCGCTGCGCCGCCGCCTCTTCGTCCCCGTCGTCGGCGGCCCCAGCGGAAGCGGCCTCGCCAAGCCCGAGGGCCTGCAGAAGCTCGCCGCGAAGCTCGGCATCACCGACCTCGTCCACTTCCACCCGCCGGTGGCCCAGGACGGCCTCGCCGACTGGTTCCGGGCGGCGTCCGTGCTGGTCATGCCCTCGTACAGCGAGTCCTTCGGCCTCGTCGCCATCGAAGCCCAGGCCACCGGCACGCCGGTCCTCGCGGCCGAGGTCGGCGGGCTCCCGGTCGCCGTCAACGACGGGGTCACGGGCATCCTCGTACCCGGCCACGACCCCGTGGACTACGCCCGCGAGCTGCGCCGCTTCGTCGACGACCCCGGCCTCACCGACCGGATGGGCGCCGAGGCCGCGCGGCACGCGCAGTTCTTCGGCTGGGACACCGCGGCCAGCGGCACCGCCGACGTGTACACCGCCGCCATGCATGATCATCGCCGTCGCGTACGCTCCCACCATGGCTGACACCGCCGCTGACACCGCCGCGATCATCGAGTCCACGCTGGCCGGCGCCGAGCTGAACTGGGAGAGCCCCGAACCGGGCACGTACGTAGTCCAGCTCCCCGGCACCCGCAAGCTGAGCACCACGTGCTCGCTCCGCATCGGCCGGCACTCCCTGTCGGTCAACGCCTTCGTCATCCGCCACCCCGACGAGAACGAGGCCGGCGTCCACCGCTGGCTGCTGGAACGCAACCTCAAGCTGTACGGGATGGCGTACGCGGTGGACCCCCTCGGCGACGTCTACCTCACGGCCCGGCTCCCGCTGTCGGTCATCACCCCCGAGGACCTGGACCGCCTCCTGGGCACCGTCCTGGAGGCGGCGGACGGCGCCTTCAACACCCTCCTGGAGCTGGGCTTCGCGAGCGCGATCCGGCGCGAGTACGAGTGGCGCGTCTCGCGCGGCGAATCGACCCGCAACCTGGACGCCTTCAAACACCTGACCCGGCCCGCCGCCTCTTCTTGACGCGCCGCGCCCCCTTTTGACGCGCCGCTCGCGCGGTGCGGCGCCGGGGCGCCTTACCGGCTTCGCGGCGCTGCGCCGGACTCCGTCCGGCGTCCTGCGGGCGGGGCCGGTTCGCGTGGCTGCTGCCGGTGGACGTCTGCGGGTGGGTGGGCCGCTGCGCGGGGCGGTCCCCTACCCGCCCTTCCACCGTTCCCAGGGGCTCCGCCCCTGACCCCGTTCGCCTCAAACGCCGGCGAGGCTATCTATAGC
>NZ_JBWKEZ010000140.1:0-4942 GCF_056434525.1 Streptomyces sp. NPDC044002 | reverse complement strand
ACCAGAAGCGGTCCTGTCCGGGGGTACCGAAGAGGTACAGGATCAGGTCCTGGTCCAGGGTGATGCGGCCGAAGTCCATGGCGACCGTGGTGGTCGTCTTGTCACCGGTGTGGGTGAGGTCGTCGATACCCGCGGAGGCGCTGGTCATGACGGCTTCGGTGCGCAGGGGGTTGATCTCGGAGACCGCGCCCACGAACGTGGTCTTGCCCACGCCGAAGCCGCCCGCCACCACGATCTTCGCGGAGGTGGTGGAGCGCGGAGCCGCTCCGCCGTTAGAGCTTGCGAAGTCCACTGAGCACCCTTTCGAGCAGTGTCACATCTGGCTGGCCGCCGGCAGACTCGTCGCCGCCGGGCTGGTGAATGGCGACAAGGCCCGCCTCCGCCAGGTCGGCGACGAGGATGCGGGCGACACCAAGAGGAATGGAGAGAAGTGCCGAGATCTCCGCAACGGATTTGATCTCCTGGCACAGGCGGCAGATGCGCTGGTGCTCGGGCAGCTGCCCTTGCAGGCGCGCGGGGTCCGCCGTGGTACTGACCAGCGCCTCGATGGCGAGCTGGTAGCGCGGCCGGGTACGGCCGCCGGTCATCGCGTACGGGCGCACCAGCGGGTTGTGCGCCTTCGGGGCCTGCGGCTGCGCGGCCCTGGGGGGCTGATGCGGAAGCCGGTGGGGCGCCTGGGGCTGCTGGGGCTGGCCGTACGGCTGCTGGGCGTAGGGGTTGTGCTCCGGCACGGGCCGGCTGGGAGAGGAGGGGAAGTTGAAGCGGTTCTGGTCGTGCCCACCCTGCGGCTGCTGGCCGCCATAAGGATGTCCTCCGGGTGTTGTCACGTTTCCTCCTCCGACTCCAAGAACGCAGTACTCCCTGTGGAACCGCGCCACCGCACCCTACGGTGCGATGACGCGAAACGCACTGCCCGTTTGCTAGTTGAGAAGGCTTCCCTGCAGCTCCGCACGGAGGTCCGGGGTGAGGACCGTACCCGCCCGATCCACGAGGAGGGCCATCTCGTAGCCCACGAGGCCGATGTCGCACTCGGGGTGCGCGAGCACCGCGAGCGAGGATCCGTCGGAGACGGACATCAGGAAGAGGAACCCGCGGTCCATCTCCACGACGGTCTGGTTGACGGCGCCGCCCTCGAAGATCCGGGAGGCACCGGCGGTCAGCGAGGTCAGGCCGGAGGCCACGGCCGCCAGCTGATCGGCGCGGTCGCGCGGGAATCCGTCGGACATCGCCAGCAGAAGGCCGTCGGCGGAGACCACCACGGTGTGGGACACCCCGGGGGTGTTGTCCACGAAGTTGGTGATCAACCAGTTAAGGTTCTGCGCCGCCTGGCTCATCGCGCTCACACTAACGCTCCTGGTCATAGCTGTTACTTGACTGCTCGGAACCCGCACTGCGTCCCTGCTGGACACCGCGTCGCAGGTTGCTCAACCTGCCACGGACGTCCTCCGGGGCGCGGGAGACCTGGGGGCCTCCCTGCGGGGTCGTCTCCGCAGCGCCCTCGACCAGGTTGGCCTTGGGCACGCGCCGAGGGAGACCGGACGAGGTGACCCCGCCCGCCTTCGGCTCACGGAGCTTGCCGGCCTGCTGCCAGCGCTCGTCGTTCGTCGAGCGCCAGCCCGCGCCGGCTGCTGCCTCCTCCACATCCCGCTTCGGTTCGGCGGGCTGCTGCTGACGCTGCGGCCGCTGCTCGAAGAGGGATCCGGCGGACTCCGCTTCCTGCTGTGCCGGCTGCCACTGCTGCTGGCTGCCGCGTCGCGGCAGGCCCGCCCCGGTCAACTCGTGACCGGCGTCGGCAGCGGCGCCCGGACGGTCGAAGCCTACGCGGTCCAGGGCCGGTTCGGGAGCGGAGGGCGATTCCGAATCGGTCCCGTAATCCTGCTGGTAGGAGCCCGGGTAGGTGTTCTGACCGGGCCACTCGGCCTGCTGGGACTGGTCCTCGTAGCCGCCGTCGTACGCCTGGGCGGGCTGCTGCCCGTCCTGGTAGCCGGCCTCCGGATACGCGTAGCCCTGCTCCGGGTACGCCTCGTAGGCCCCCGACTGCTGCTGGGAGTCGTACGGAGCCTCGTAGCCCTGCGCGGACTGCTGCTCGTAGCCCTGGTACTCCTGGTACCCGTGCTCCGGCTGCGGTTCCGGATACTCCTGCGCCTCGGGACCGGGGTACTGCTCCTGGTCCTGAGCCTGCGGGAAGTTGAGCTGCGCCTCCAGCGCGGCCCGGCGCTCCTCGCGGCCCAGGGACCGCACGACCGGGTCCGCGGGCTTCGTGTCGCCGCCCTGGGCGCCCGGGGCGTCGTAGGCGGAGTCGTCGAAGCCGAGCTCGGCGGCCGTCCGCAGCGGGGCGGCCTGTTCGGCCTTCTGCTGCGGAATCATCGAGGAGACGGTGAAGTCGTCGTCCGGGATGCCCTCGCCACCGCCACCGTGGGTGATGGCGTCGGGGAGCATGACCAGAGAGGTGGTGCCGGCCGCCTCGCCCGAGGGGCGCAGCTGGACGCGGATGCTGTGGCGGTCCGCCAGCCGGCCGACCACGAAGAGACCCATGCGCTGCGAGATCGCGGCGTCCACGGTCGGCGGGTTGGCCAGCTTGTGGTTGATGTCCGCGAAGTCCTCGGCGGTGAGGCCGATGCCCTTGTCGTGGATCTCGACCATCACGCGGCCGTCGGGCAGACGCGTGGCGGTGACGCGGACCTTGGTCTGCGGGGAGGAGAACGTGGTGGCGTTCTCCAGGAGCTCGGCGAGCAGGTGCACGAGGTCGGTCACGGCCTGGCCGTGGATCTCGGCCTCGGAGACGCCCGAGAGCTCGATGCGCTCGTACTGCTCCACCTCGGAGGAGGCGGCGCGCAGCACGTCGACGAGGGGCACCGGCTGGTCCCAGCGGCGGCCCGGGTTCTCACCCGCGAGGATGAGGAGGTTCTCGCCGTTGCGGCGCATACGGGTGGCCAGGTGGTCCAGGCGGAAGAGGTTCTCCAGCTGGTCCGGGTCGGCCTCGTTGTTCTCCAGGTCGGTGATGAGGGTCAGCTGGCCCTCGATCAGCGACTGGTTGCGCATGGAGAGGTTGGTGAAGATCGCGTTGACGTTGCCCCGCAGGAGCGCCTGCTCGGCGGCGAGCCGGACCGCTTCCCGGTGGACCTGGTCGAAGGCGCGGGCGACCTCGCCGATCTCGTCGCGGGAGGTGATCGGGATCGGCTCCACGCGGGTGTCGACCTTGCCCGGGTCGGTGCGCGAGAGCTGGTCGACCAGCGCGGGCAGGCGCTGCTCGGCGATGTCGAAGGCGGAGCTGCGCAGACGGCGCATCGAGCGGCTCATCTGGCGGGCCATCATGGCGGCCAGGATGAAGGCGGCCAGCAGGGCCACGACCACGATGGCGCCGGTCAGGATGGCGTCGCCGCGCGACTTGTCGGAGACCGCGACGGCGTCCTTGACGGCCTTGTCGAGGAGTTCCTTCTCGATCTCGGCGTAGCCGTCGAACTTGGCGGTGGCGGCGGCCTGCCAGGCGGGGGCGGTGGTGCCGTTCAGGGCGAGCTTGGCGGGCTTGTCGCCGCCGGCTATCGCCTCGGTCATGCCGGTGAGGGCGGAGCCGTTCACCACGGGCGGAGCCTTGAAGGTGGCGCCGGACTGCTCGGCGGCCTGCTTGGCCTGGGCGAGCTTGGCGGCACCCTCCTGGGACTTCTTGCCCATGACCTCCTTGAGCCGGTTGGTGTCCTCGTCGGTGCCGGCGGCGACGTACTCGCCGATGGCGATCTCTTCGAGGTAGGCGTAGGAGGAGAAGGCGACCAGCTGGGCCTTGCGGACTTCCTCGTTCTCGTTCGGACGCACCAGCAGGTGCGTGCCGACGGAGCGCTGGAGCGAGTTCGCGGCCTTGGCCAGCTCCACCGCGTAGACCATGCGGCCGTAGCTGGTGACGTTTCCGGTGCCGAGGCCCAGTTCGTTGGAGAACTGCATGAGGTAGTGCTGGACCAGCACGTAGCCCTCTTCGGTCGGGATGGGGCCGGCCGAGGAGGGGAGGTTCTTCTTCTGGGTCTCCGGGACGGCGTAGGCCGTCTTGCGGACCTGCTCCAGCTTCGGCTCCTCCTGGCGGAAGAGTTCGAGGCGGCGCTCCAGGCCCTGCTTGGCCGGGAGGTCCTTCACGGCCTGGGCGAACTTGGCCTTGGCCGCGTCCGTGGCCGCGTAGGACTTGGACACCGCGGCGTTGTTGCGGTCGCCCTTGAGGAGGGGCTCGGCGGTGAGGTCGCGCTCGTTGAGGAGGGCCTGGCCGTATTCGGCTGCGGCCTGGACGATCCGCGCGGTCTTCTCGGCGTCCTTGGCCTCGTTCCAGCTGTCGACCGAGCCCTTCACCTGGAAGCCGCCCATGACCAGTCCGACGAGGACGGGAACCATGAGGATGGCGTTCAGCTTGGTGGCCACCCGCCAGTTGCGGGGGGAGAGCTTGCTGGTGCTTCCGCTGCTCGTGGATGGTTCCACGGGCACGTCGACGGGCGACATGGCCGCGCGCGGCGGCGGGGTGAAGTTGCCTCGCGCGGGTTCATCCGCGGGGCTCGACTTGCTTCGCCTCACTCGACCAACAACCTCTCGGCGGTGCTACTAGCTGGTTCGTTGAATTCCAGCACGGTTAAGCGCCGTGTTCCAAACAGTTGAATCCGGCCATTCCAAGAACCTTACGCCCCGCATAAAACGGACATAAAGAGCGAGCTGCGGCAAAAATGGGGCCTGTCGTGCGCGCAGCGGCACCGGCCGAACGCACGCCGTGTCCGCCTGACGGCAATTCACTGTCGAAACGTTATGAACGCGAGGGGCGGGCCGTGTTCGAGAACACAGCCCGCCCCCGGCGTATTGCCTTGTAATGCGTGCTACTTGAGCCGGGCCATGAGGGCGTGCTCGACGAGCGTGATGAGTGCGCTCTTGGCGTCCGCGCGGTGGCGGGCGTCGGTGGTGATGATGGGGGCGTCGG
>NZ_JBWKEZ010000139.1:1962-5255 GCF_056434525.1 Streptomyces sp. NPDC044002 | reverse complement strand
CTTCAGAACTAACACAGTGGACGCGAGCAACTGAGGACAAGCCCTCGGCCTATTAGTACCAGTCAGCTCCACCCGTTACCGGGCTTCCACATCTGGCCTATCAACCCAGTCGTCTACTGGGAGCCTTACCCTCTCAAGGAGGTGGGAATACTCATCTTGAAGCAGGCTTCCCGCTTAGATGCTTTCAGCGGTTATCCCTCCCGAACGTAGCCAACCAGCCATGCCCTTGGCAGGACAACTGGCACACCAGAGGTTCGTCCGTCCCGGTCCTCTCGTACTAGGGACAGCCCTTCTCAATATTCCTACGCGCACAGCGGATAGGGACCGAACTGTCTCACGACGTTCTAAACCCAGCTCGCGTACCGCTTTAATGGGCGAACAGCCCAACCCTTGGGACCGACTCCAGCCCCAGGATGCGACGAGCCGACATCGAGGTGCCAAACCATCCCGTCGATATGGACTCTTGGGGAAGATCAGCCTGTTATCCCCGGGGTACCTTTTATCCGTTGAGCGACGGCGCTTCCACAAGCCACCGCCGGATCACTAGTCCCGACTTTCGTCCCTGCTCGACCCGTCGGTCTCACAGTCAAGCTCCCTTGTGCACTTACACTCAACACCTGATTGCCAACCAGGCTGAGGGAACCTTTGGGCGCCTCCGTTACCCTTTGGGAGGCAACCGCCCCAGTTAAACTACCCATCAGACACTGTCCCTGATCCGGATCACGGACCGAGGTTAGACATCCAGCACGACCAGAGTGGTATTTCAACGGCGACTCCACAACCACTGGCGTGGCTGCTTCAAAGTCTCCCACCTATCCTACACAAGCCGAACCGAACACCAATATCAAACTGTAGTAAAGGTCCCGGGGTCTTTCCGTCCTGCTGCGCGAAACGAGCATCTTTACTCGTAGTGCAATTTCACCGGGCCTATGGTTGAGACAGTCGAGAAGTCGTTACGCCATTCGTGCAGGTCGGAACTTACCCGACAAGGAATTTCGCTACCTTAGGATGGTTATAGTTACCACCGCCGTTTACTGGCGCTTAAGTTCTCAGCTTCGCAACCCCGAAAGGTCACTAACCGGTCCCCTTAACGTTCCAGCACCGGGCAGGCGTCAGTCCGTATACATCGCCTTACGGCTTCGCACGGACCTGTGTTTTTAGTAAACAGTCGCTTCTCGCTGGTCTCTGCGGCCACCCCCAGCTCAGAGAGCAAGTCTCATCACCAGGAATGGCCCCCCTTCTCCCGAAGTTACGGGGGCATTTTGCCGAGTTCCTTAACCATAGTTCACCCGAACGCCTCGGTATTCTCTACCTGACCACCTGAGTCGGTTTAGGGTACGGGCCGCCATGAAACTCGCTAGAGGCTTTTCTCGACAGCATAGGATCATCCACTTCGCCACAATCGGCTCGGCATCAGGTCTCAGCCTTAACGTGTGACGGATTTGCCTACCACACGGCCTACACCCTTACCCCGGGACAACCACCGCCCGGGCTGGACTACCTTCCTGCGTCACCCCATCGCTTACCTACTACCACCTCGGGTCGCCGGCTCCACCACTTTCCTTTCCCCGAAGGGTCCGGAACGGCTTCACGGGCTTAGCATCAGAGGATTCGATATTGGGCGTTTCAAAGCGGGTACCGGAATATCAACCGGTTGTCCATCGACTACGCCTGTCGGCCTCGCCTTAGGTCCCGACTTACCCTGGGCAGATCAGCTTGACCCAGGAACCCTTAGTCAATCGGCGCACACGTTTCTCACGTGTGTATCGCTACTCATGCCTGCATTCTCACTCGTGAACCGTCCACAACTAGCTTCCGCTGCTGCTTCACCCGGCACACGACGCTCCCCTACCCATCACAGCGGGCGTTGGCCCTATTGCTGCAATGACACGACTTCGGCGGTACGCTTGAGCCCCGCTACATTGTCGGCGCGGAATCACTTGACCAGTGAGCTATTACGCACTCTTTCAAGGGTGGCTGCTTCTAAGCCAACCTCCTGGTTGTCTCTGCGACTCCACATCCTTTCCCACTTAGCGTACGCTTAGGGGCCTTAGTCGATGCTCTGGGCTGTTTCCCTCTCGACCATGGAGCTTATCCCCCACAGTCTCACTGCCGTGCTCTCACTTACCGGCATTCGGAGTTTGGCTAAGGTCAGTAACCCGGTAGGGCCCATCGCCTATCCAGTGCTCTACCTCCGGCAAGAAACACACGACGCTGCACCTAAATGCATTTCGGGGAGAACCAGCTATCACGGAGTTTGATTGGCCTTTCACCCCTAACCACAGGTCATCCCCCAGGTTTTCAACCCTGGTGGGTTCGGTCCTCCACGAAGTCTTACCTCCGCTTCAACCTGCCCATGGCTAGATCACTCCGCTTCGGGTCTAGAGCGTGCAACTCAATCGCCCTATTCGGACTCGCTTTCGCTACGGCTTCCCCACACGGGTTAACCTCGCTACACACCGCTAACTCGCAGGCTCATTCTTCAAAAGGCACGCAGTCACGAGATACAGCAAGCTGCATCCGACGCTCCCACGGCTTGTAGGCACACGGTTTCAGGTACTATTTCACTCCGCTCCCGCGGTACTTTTCACCATTCCCTCACGGTACTATCCGCTATCGGTCACCAGGGAATATTTAGGCTTAGCGGGTGGTCCCGCCAGATTCACACGGGATTTCTCGGGCCCCGTGCTACTTGGGAGATGAGCAAGCAAGCCGCTGATGTTTCGTCTACGGGGGTCTTACCCTCTACGCCGGACCTTTCGCATGTCCTTCGACTACATCAACGGTTTCTGACTCGCCCAGCCGCCGGCAGACGACTGAAGCTCATTCCCACAACCCCGCATGCGCAACCCCTGCCGGGTCTCACACGCATACGGTTTGGCCTCATCCGGTTTCGCTCGCCACTACTCCCGGAATCACGGTTGTTTTCTCTTCCTGAGGGTACTGAGATGTTTCACTTCCCCTCGTTCCCTCCACACTGCCTATGTGTTCAGCAGTGGGTGACAGCCCATGACGACTGCCGGGTTTCCCCATTCGGACACCCCCGGATCAAAGCTCAGTTGGCAGCTCCCCGGGGCCTATCGCGGCCTCTCACGTCCTTCATCGGTTCCTGGTGCCAAGGCATCCACCGTGCGCCCTTAAAAACTTGGCCACAGATGCTCGCGTCCACTGTGTAGTTCTCAAATAACGACCAGCCACCCGTCACACCCTGCCGAAGCAGACCTTTACCGGGGCCGGCACTGAAGACTGACCAAACGGCCGTGCCTTCAGGACCCAACAGCGCGCCAGGCACC
>NZ_JBWKEZ010000138.1:0-5706 GCF_056434525.1 Streptomyces sp. NPDC044002 | reverse complement strand
GGGGTGATAGGGAGACGACCCACCCCTCCCCCCACAACCACAACCAAAAAACCCCCCCCCCCCCCCCCCCCCCCCCCCCCCCCCCCCCTCCCCCCCCCCCCCCCCCCCCCTCGCCCGGTTCCTCCTGGTACGAGTAGCGCTGCTCCCGCCAGGGATCGCCAATGTTGTGGTAGCCGCGCTCCTCCCAGAAGCCCCGGCGGTCGGCCGTCATGTACTCCACGCCCCGGACCCACTTCGGGCCCTTCCAGGCGTACAGGTGCGGGACCACGAGCCGCAGCGGGAAACCGTGCTCGGCCGTCAGCAGTTCGCCGCCCATGTGGGTGGCGAAGACGGTCCGGTCGGAGGCGAAGTCGGCCAGTCTCATGTTGGAGCTGAAGCCGTACTCGGCCCACACCATCACGTGCGTGACCTGCGGGGCCGGCGGGGCCAGCTCCAGTACGGTGCGCGCCAGCACGCCGCCCCATTCGGCGCCCGTCATGCTGAACTTGGTGACGCAGTGCAGATCGGCCACGACGGAGTCGAACGGCAGGGCCGCGAACTCCTCGTGGTTCCAGCAGTGCTTCTCGCCGTCCGCCGTCGCGCCGAATACGCGGAACTCCCAGCGGTCCGGCTTGAACTTGGGCACGGGGCCGTAGTGGGTGACGGGCCAACCCCTCTGCAACCGTTGCCCCGGAGGGAGCTCAAGCTGCTCTGCTCCCGGAGATTCCCGGCTTTCCGGCTGACCCATGCCTCCATGGTGACAGACGTGGCGGGGTGGTCACGACCAGGTACGACCTGCGGTACGACCTGATTCGGGCAAGTCCCGGTAACTCCCACTAAGGAGGCACTTACTGGACGCCCCAGGGCGGCAGTGCAAGGATGCGCGCACTGCCAGTCACCAGCCCCGTCACTAGCTGACATTGCTTGGAAGGAGCCTCTGCGATGCAGGGCGACCCCGAGGTCCTCGAATTCCTCAACGAGCAGCTGACCGGCGAGCTCACGGCCATCAACCAGTACTGGCTGCACTACCGCATCCAGGACAACAAGGGGTGGACCAAGCTCGCCAAGTACACGCGTGAAGAGTCCATCGACGAGATGAAGCACGCGGACAAGATCACCGAGCGCATCCTCATGCTCGACGGCCTGCCGAACTACCAGCGCCTCTTCCACGTGCGCGTCGGACAGACGATCACGGAGATGTTCCAGGCGGACCGGCAGGTCGAGGTCGAGGCCATCGACCGCCTCAAGCGCGGCATCGAGGTCATGCGCGGGAAGGGCGACATCACGTCCGCCCGCCTCTTCGAGGAGATCCTGGGGGACGAGGAGCACCACATCGACTACCTCGACACCCAGCTGGAGCTCATCGAGTCCCTCGGCGAGGCGCTGTACATCGCGCAGCTCATCGAGCAGCCCAGCTGACCGAGCCAGCCGAGCCGACCGAGCCGGCCGCAGCCCTCGGCCGCAGCCCTCAGGCGGCTTCCGCCAGCTCCCGCTCGGGCGCCGGCGCGGGGTCGGCGGCGAGGACGGCCGCGGCGTTGCCCTTCTCCAGCAGCTCCCGGCGGGGGCAGGCCCCGCGGCCGAGGATGCCCTGGATGGTGCGCACGCAGGAGCCGCAGTCGGTGCCGGCCTTGGTGGCCGAGGCGATCTGGCGGGGGGTGCAGGCCCCGGCAGCCGCGTGTTCCTTCACCTGCTTGTCGGTGACGCCGAAGCAAGAGCAGACGTACACGCGGTTCACCTCCCTGGAGCGGAACGGTTCGGCAGGCCATCCCCTATTCGGTGAGGCTTACCTAACCGTACCCAAAGTTAGGGTCCCCTAAAAGACCCGGGTACGACGATGGGGCGCGGATCACATCGATCCGCGCCCCATCGTCGTAGGAAGGTACCTACTGATCGCCTACCGCTCGCGACTACTGGTCGCGGTACATCTCGGCGACCAGGAAGGCCAGGTCCAGGGACTGGCTGCGGTTGAGCCGCGGGTCGCAGGCCGTCTCGTAGCGCTGGTGCAGGTCGTCGACGAAGATCTCGTCGCCGCCGCCCACGCACTCGGTGACGTCGTCACCGGTGAGCTCGACGTGGATGCCGCCCGGGTGGGTGCCCAGCGCCTTGTGGACCTCGAAGAAGCCCTTGACCTCGTCGAGCACGTCGTCGAAGCGGCGCGTCTTGTGGCCGGAGGCCGCCTCGAAGGTGTTGCCGTGCATCGGGTCGGTGACCCACGCGACGGTCGCACCGGACGCGGTGACCTTCTCGACCAGCTCGGGGAGCTTGTCGCGGACCTTGTCGGCGCCCATGCGGACGACGAAGGTCAGCCGGCCCGGCTCGCGCTCGGGGTCCAGGCGGTCGATGTACGTCAGCGCCTCGTCGACCGTGGTCGTCGGGCCGAGCTTGATGCCGATCGGGTTGGCGATCTGCGCGCAGAACTCGATGTGCGCGTGGTCCAGCTGGCGGGTGCGCTCACCGATCCAGACCATGTGGCCGGAGGTGTCGTACAGCTTGCCGGTACGCGAGTCCGTACGGGTGAGGGCGCCCTCGTAGTCCAGCAGCAGCGCCTCGTGCGAGGAGTAGAACTCCACCGCCTTGAACTCGGCCGGGTCGGTGCCACAGGCCTTCATGAAGTTCAGGGCGTTGTCGATCTCCCGCGCGAGCTGCTCGTAGCGCTGCCCGGACGGGGAGGACTTCACGAAGTCCTGGTTCCAGGCGTGCACCTGGCGCAGGTCGGCGTAACCACCGGTGGTGAAGGCGCGCACCAGGTTCAGCGTCGAGGCCGACGCGTGGTACATGCGCTTCAGGCGCTCCGGGTCCGGGACGCGGGCCTCTTCGGTGAAGGCGAAGCCGTTGACGGAGTCGCCGCGGTAGGTCGGCAGGGTGACGCCGTCGCGGGTCTCGGTGTCCTTGGAGCGCGGCTTGGAGTACTGGCCCGCGATGCGGCCGACCTTCACGACGGGCACGGAGGCCGCGTACGTGAGGACGGCGCTCATCTGGAGCAGGGTCTTCAGCTTGGCGCGGATGTGGTCGGCGGAGACGGCGTCGAAGGCCTCGGCGCAGTCGCCGCCCTGGAGCAGGAACGCCTCGCCCTTGGCGACGGCTCCCAGACGGGCGCGCAGCTGGTCGCACTCGCCCGCGAAGACGAGCGGAGGATACGACTCGAGGTCCGCGACGACAGCGCGCAGGGCCTCGGCATCGGGGTACGAAGGCTGCTGCGCCGCGGGAAGGTCTCGCCAGGTCGCCTTGGCGGCGAGGGCTTGGTTTTCAGCGTTCACGGTCACCTCGTACACATTACGTCGTCATTCGCCGTGTCCGGCCGGACGCCCACCTGATGAGACGGTGTCGTTCGAAGGCCCAGGGGCCACGGATTAACGGAATGCAAGGTTCACATGTCGGAAAAAGTCAGATGCAGCGGAACGGCGTCCCGGTGGGCTAGGGTGCCTCCCATGTACGCGCACGCCAACCTGAACTGGTGGTGGCCCGCTCCCGGCGGCCCACTCCTCTCGCGTACCCACTGACACGAGCGAAGCGCAGGCCGCCCCGAGGGGCGGCCTTTTGCGTGTGCCGACACGGGCCGTCCCTCCCTCCGACACCCCACCGGAAGGACGCCCCATGACCCGCCCCACGCCCAGCCCCACGCCCCGCCCCGACTTCGACCTCACCCGGCTCCTCGACGACTCCGCCCCGCCCTTCGCCCTGCTGCGCCGGCGCACCCCGGGCCGCGACCACGACACCGTCGAGGTGCTCCTCGGCCCGGTCCACGAGGCCGCCCGGCTCGCCGACCTGCCCGTGCGGGAACTCCCCACCCTCGCCCTGGTCCCCTTCCGGCAGATCCGCGAGCGCGGGTTCGACGTGCGCGACGACGGCACGCCGCTGGCCGTGCTGGCCGCCGAGGAGGCGTACGAGATCCCGCTCGCGCAGGCGCTGGCCGGGCTCCCGGACCACCGCGTGCGGGTGGACGGCGGCGGCTTCGACGTCCCCGACGAGGAGTACGCGGCCACCGTCGACCGGGTGATCCGCGAGGAGATCGGCCGCGGCGAGGGCGCGAACTTCGTGATCCGGCGGACCTACGGGGGCCGGATCGACGGCTTCGGCCGGGCCGACGCCCTGGCCCTGTTCCGGCGGCTGCTGGAGGGCGAGCGGGGCGCGTACTGGACGTACGTGGTCCACACCCCCGACCGCACCCTCGTCGGGGCCAGCCCCGAGGTGCACGTGCGGATGTCCGGCGGCACGGTCGTGATGAACCCGATCAGCGGCACCTACCGCTACCCGGACTCCGGGCCGACCGCCGAGTCGCTCCTCGCCTTCCTCGCCGACCGCAAGGAGACCGAGGAGCTGTCGATGGTGGTCGACGAGGAACTGAAGATGATGTGCACGGTCGGCGACATGGGCGGGGTCGTCGTCGGCCCCCGCCTGAAGGAGATGTCCCACCTCGCGCACACCGAGTACGAGCTGCGCGGACGCTCCTCGCTGGACGTCCGGGAGGTGCTGCGGGAGACCATGTTCGCGGCGACGGTCACGGGCTCGCCCGTACAGAACGCCTGCCGGGTGATCGAGCGGTACGAGAGCGGCGGCCGCGGCTACTACGCGGGAGCCCTGGCACTGCTCGGTCTGGACGCGTCCGGCGCCCAGACCCTGGACTCCCCCATCCTGATCCGCACCGCCGACATCGCCCCCGACGGGGCGCTGCGGGTGCCGGTCGGCGCCACCCTGGTCCGCCACTCGGACCCGCTCGGCGAGGTGGCCGAGACCCACGCCAAGGCCGCCGGCGTACTGGCCGCCCTGGGCGTACGGCCCGCCGCGCCCCGGCCGGCCCCCTCGGGCGGGGCGGCCGGACTGGCCGACGACCCCCGGGTCCAGGCGGCCCTCGCCGCGCGGCGGGCGGACCTGGCGCCGTTCTGGCTCCGCATGCAGGAGCGGCCGGCGGACGCGGACGCGGTCTCGGCCGGGCGCGCGCTGGTGATCGACGCGGAGGACACCTTCACGGCGATGCTGGCCCACGTGCTGCGGGTGGCCGGGCTGGAGGTGACCGTACGCCGCTACGACGACCCCGGACTGCGGTCCCTCGCCCTGGCCTGGGACGGCCCGGTCGTCCTCGGCCCGGGTCCGGGCAACCCGGCGGACGCGGCCGACCCCAGGATGCGGATGCTGCGCGGGCTGGCGCGGGAGCTGCTCACCTCCCACCGGGG
The DNA here is from genome assembly GCF_056434525.1 of Streptomyces sp. NPDC044002. Classification (NCBI taxonomy): domain Bacteria; kingdom Bacillati; phylum Actinomycetota; class Actinomycetes; order Kitasatosporales; family Streptomycetaceae; genus Streptomyces; species Streptomyces sp. NPDC044002. The sequence continues at coordinate 556 of NZ_JBWKEZ010000138.1, read as the reverse complement.
CGGGCTGCTGGGGGTGTGCCTCGGGCACGAGCTGATCACGGCGGAGCTGGGACTGCCGCTGGTGCGGAAGACGGAGCCGGCGCAGGGGGCGCAGGTGGTGGTCGACCTGTTCGGCACGCCGGAGGTGGTGGGCTTCTACAACACGTACGCGGCGTCGTGCGACGCGGAGGCGGCGGCGGAGCTCGCGGCGCACGGGGTGGAGGTGTCGCGTGACGCCGTCACCGGGGAGGTCCACGCGGTCCGCTGCGCGGCGCGGGGGTTCGCGGGGGTGCAGTTCCACCCGGAGTCGGTGCTCACCCTGCGCGGGGCGGAGCTGGTGTCCGCCCTCGTCCGCTCGGCGGCGGGCGCCGCAACCGGTCCGGCGTAGCCGGGTCCCCCCGGGGGGGGCGGTGCGGGCCGGTCCGGCGCAGCCGGGGGAGGCGGTGCGGGCGGTTGCCCTGCGGGGCCGTCCCCTACCCGCCCTTCCACCGTTCCCCGGGCTGCGCCCGGACCCCCTGGGGGCTCCGCCCCCAGACCCCCGCGCCTCAAACGCCGGCGGGGCTATAGATAGCCTCGC
>NZ_JBWKEZ010000137.1:0-6181 GCF_056434525.1 Streptomyces sp. NPDC044002 | reverse complement strand
CCTCAAACGCCGGCGGGGCTACAGACAGCCCCGCCGGCGTTTGAGGCGCGGGGGTCCGGGGCGCAGCCCCGGGGAACGGGCGAAGGGTGGGGCGGGGACCAGCCCCGCAGGGCACCGGCACCCCCAGCGGCTAGCGGCGCCGCATGTCCGCGACCCGCGCCCGCTCCCCCGCCTGCTGCTCCAGCAGCGACCCCGGCGCGCTGCGCAGCTGCGCGGTCGGCCCGCCGCGCCGCTGGACCGGCAGCGGGGACTCCCGGCGCGGCCTGCGCCCCGGCATCCCGTCCCCGGCGCCCCCGGCGCCCCCGTGGCCCCCGGCCACCGGCGCCGACCCCGCCACGGTGATCTGCACGCCCTGGTCGGCCAGCGCCTGGAGCTCCGTCGCGGCCCGCTCGTCGTGCTGCGGGGGCTCGTCCGTCACCAGCCGCGTCATCACGTCGGTCGGCACGGTCTGGAACATCGTGTCCGTGCCCAGCTTCGTGTGGTCGGCCAGTACGACGACCTCCGCCGCGGCCTGCACCAGCGCCCGGTCCACGCTCGCGGAGAGCATGTTGGAGGTGGAGAGCCCGCGCTCGGCGGTCAGGCCGCTGCCGGACAGGAAGGCCCGGGAGACCCGCAGCCCCTGGAGGGACTGTTCGGCGCCGCTGCCCACGAGGGCGTAGTTCGAGCCGCGCAGCGTGCCGCCGGTCATCACCACCTCCACCCGGTTGGCGTGCGCCAGCGCCTGGGCGACGAGCAGCGAGTTGGTGACGACGGTCAGGCCGGGCACCCGCGCGAGCCGGCGGGCCAGCTCCTGGGTCGTGGTGCCCGCGCCGACGACGACGGCCTCGCCTTCTTCGACGAGGCCGGCCGCGACATCGGCGATGGCGGTCTTCTCCGCCGTGGCGAGATGGGATTTTTGCGGAAAGCCGGACTCCCGCGTGAAACCGCCCGGCAAGACCGCACCGCCGTGCCGGCGGTCGAGGAGTCCTTCTGCCTCCAGTGCCCGCACGTCCCGCCGTACGGTCACTTCGGAGGTCTGGACGACGCGGGCGAGCTCCCGGAGCGATACCGCACCGTTGGCCCGCACCATTTCGAGGATCAATTGGCGACGTTCAGCAGCGAACACGAAACTGACAGTAACCCCAACGACCGTCTGCTTTCAGCTCTTTGCGCCGGAATACCGAAGTTGTCCATACGACGGCCCGGCAGGTGGTATACGCGGCGGGCCCGCTGCCGGCCCCCGCCACCACACACCCCCGCCCCACCTCGGCATCCGCCCCAACCCGCGTACGGGAAGGGGCGGTTGAGCCTCGGGGCGGGTCCCGCTACGCCTCGGCGCCCGCCTTGCGGGTGTGCAGCTGGCGGGCCACTTCGGCGATCGAACCGGACAGCGAGGGGTACACGGTGAACGCGTTTGCGATCTGCTCGACGGTCAGGTTGTTGTCGACGGCGATCGAGATGGGGTGGATCAGCTCGCTCGCGCGCGGCGAGACGACGACACCGCCCACCACGATCCCGGTGCCCGGACGGCAGAACAGCTTCACGAAGCCGTCCCGGATGCCCTGCATCTTCGCGCGCGGGTTGCGCAGCAGCGGCAGCTTCACCACACGGGCGTCGATCTTGCCGGCGTCCACGTCGGCCTGGGTGTAGCCGACGGTGGCGATCTCGGGGTCGGTGAAGACGTTCGAGGAGACCGTCTTCAGGTTCAGCGGGGCCACCGCGTCGCCGAGGAAGTGGTACATCGCGATGCGGCCCTGCATGGCGGCGACGGAGGCGAGCGCGAACACGCCCGTCACGTCACCGGCCGCGTACACGCCCGGGGAGGACGTGCGCGACACCTTGTCGGTCCAGATGTGCCCGGACTCCTTGAGCCGGACCCCGGACTCCTCCAGGTTCATGTCCTTGGTGTTCGGGATCGCGCCGACCGCCATCAGGCAGTGGGTGCCCGTGATCACGCGGCCGTCGGAGAGGGTGACCTCGACCCGGTCGCCCACCCGCTTGGCGGACTCGGCGCGCGAACGGCCGATCACGTTCATCCCGCGGCGGCGGAAGACGTCCTCCAGGACGGCGGCCGCGTCCGGGTCCTCGCCCGGCAGCACGCGGTCGCGCGAGGACACCAGCGTCACCCGGGAGCCCAGCGCCTGGTAAGCGCCGGCGAACTCGGCACCGGTCACACCGGAGCCGACCACGATCAGCTCCTCGGGGAGCTCCTCCAGGTCGTAGACCTGGGTCCAGTTCAGGATCCGCTCCCCGTCGGGCATCGCGTCCGGGATCTCGCGGGGGGTGCCGCCCGTGGCGATCAGCACGGCGTCGGCGGTGAGGATCGTCTCCGTGCCGTCGGCGGCGGTGACGATGACGTCCCGCGTGCCGTCGATGCCCTGCGGGCCGCCGAGCTTGCCCCGGCCGCGCATGACGCGGGCGCCGGCCCGGGTCACGGACGCGGTGATGTCGTGGGACTGGGCCAGCGCGAGGCGCTTCACGCGCCGGTTCACCTTGCCGAGGTCCACGCCGACCACGCGCGCCGCCTGCTCGATGTGCGGGGTGTCGTCCGCGACGACGATCCCCAGCTCCTCGTACGACGAGTCGAAGGTCGTCATGACCTCAGCGGTCGCGATGAGGGTCTTCGAGGGCACGCAGTCGGTCAGCACCGACGCCCCGCCCAGACCGTCGCAGTCGACGACGGTCACCTCCGCGCCGAGCTGGGCCCCCACCAGGGCTGCCTCATACCCGCCGGGTCCGCCGCCGATGATCACGATCCGGGTCACGAAAAGTCCGCCTCACGTCTACCCGGCCGGCTGCCGCCCCGGCCGGTGGTCCGGGGGTTCTCCCCGGGGGATGCATTCCGTGCCCCATTGTCCAGCACGCATCAAGGTGCTCGCACCATCCGGACACGCGGGCCGGGGCGAGCCTCCCGTACCCTCGACCTCATGTCGCTCTACGCCGCGTACGCCGGCAACCTCGACCCGCGGCTGATGACGCGCCGCGCTCCCCATTCGCCGCTGCGCGGAACGGGCTGGATCAACGACTGGCGGCTGACCTTCGGCGGCGAGCAGATGGGCTGGGAGGGCGCCCTCGCCACCATCGTGGAGGCCCCCCGCCAGCAGGTCTTCGTCGCGCTGTACGACATCGCCCCGCTCGACGAGGACTCCATGGACCGCTGGGAGGGCGTCGGCCTCGACATCTACCGCCGCATGCGGATCCGCGTCCACACCCTGGACGGCGAGGAGGCGGCCTGGTGCTACGTCCTCAACGGCTACGAGGGCGGCCTGCCGTCGGCGCGCTACCTGGGCGAGATCGCGGACGCCGCCGAGTCCGCCGGCGCGCCGCACGACTACGTCATGGAACTGCGCAAGCGCCCCTGCTGAGGCCCGGGCCGGAGCCCGCCCGCACGGGCGGAGCGGGACGATTCGGCGGAAACGACAAGGCAACGATCCGAACACCGTGAGCTGCGCCATCTACGCGCGTAGGCGATAAGCGGCTACGCTCGTCTGCGTGAACGCATCTGTTACCGACCCCTTCGCCGCCGCCGACGCCGCCGCCGCCCGCCTCCGCGAGCTCACCGGCGTCGAATCCCACGATGTCGCCCTCGTCATGGGCTCCGGCTGGGCCCCCGCCGCAGAGGCGCTCGGCGCCCCCGAGTCCGAGTTCCTGGTCACCGAGCTGCCCGGCTTCCCGCCCGCCGCCGTCGAGGGCCACGGCGGCAAGATCCGCTCGTACAAGATCGGCGACAAGCGCGCCCTGGTCTTCCTCGGCCGGACCCACTACTACGAGGGCCGCGGCGTCGCCGCCGTCGCCCACGGCGTGCGCACCGCCGTCGCCGCCGGCTGCAAGACCGTCGTCCTCACCAACGGCTGCGGCGGCCTCCGCGAGGGCATGAAGCCCGGCCAGCCCGTCCTGATCAGCGACCACCTCAACCTGACGGCCACCTCGCCGATCGTCGGCGCGAACTTCGTGGACCTCACCGACCTGTACTCGCCGCGCCTGCGCGCGATGTGCAAGGACATCGACGAGACCCTCGAAGAGGGCGTCTACGTCCAGTTCCCCGGCCCGCACTACGAGACCCCGGCCGAGATCAACATGATCCGCGTCATGGGCGCCGACCTGGTCGGCATGTCCACCGTGCTGGAAGCCATCGCCGCCCGCGAGGCCGGCGCCGAGGTCCTGGGCATCTCCCTCGTCACCAACCTCGCCGCGGGCCTGTCCGGCGAGCCGCTGAACCACGAAGAGGTCCTCCAGGCCGGCCGCGACTCCGCCGCCCGCATGGGCACGCTGCTGACGCAGGTCCTCGCCCGCATCTGATCGACACGATCGACACGCGGCGATCGACACGCGGCGATCGACACCGACGATCGACATCGACGACGTACGAGAGGTAAGGCGGAAGCAGTGCAGGAACAGGACGACCTCCTCACCCGGGCCCGGACCTGGCTGGCCGAGGACCCGGACCCGGAGACGGCGGCGGAGCTCGCGGCCCTGATCGACGCGGACGACACGGCCGAGCTCGCGGACCGCTTCTCCGGCACGCTCCAGTTCGGCACCGCCGGACTGCGCGGTGAGATCGGCGCCGGCCCGATGCGGATGAACCGATCCGTGGTCATCCGCGCCGCGGCGGGCCTGGCGGCCTACCTGAAGGCCCAGGGCCACGAAGGCGGCCTCGTCGTCGTCGGCTACGACGCCCGCTACAAGTCGGCGGACTTCGCCCGCGACACCGCCGCCGTCATGACCGGCGCCGGACTGCGCGCGGCCGTCCTGCCCCGGCCGCTGCCGACGCCCGTCCTCGCGTACGCCATAAGGCACCTCGGCGCCGTCGCCGGCGTCGAGGTGACCGCCAGCCACAACCCTCCCCGGGACAACGGCTACAAGGTCTACCTCGGCGACGGCTCGCAGATCGTGTCCCCCGCGGACACCGAGATCGCGGCGCAGATCGCGGCCGTCGGCGCGCTGGCCGACGTACCGCAGCCCGCGGACGGCTGGCTGCAGCTCGACGAGGAGGTCCTGGAGGCCTACCTGACCCGCACGGACGCCGTCCTGACCCCCGGCTCCCCCCGGGGCGTGCGGACCGTCTACACGGCCATGCACGGCGTCGGCAAGGACGTCGTCCTGGCCGCCTTCGCCCGCCACGGCTTCCCCGAGCCGGTCCTCGTCGCCGAGCAGGCCGAGCCCGACCCGGCCTTCCCGACGGTGGCGTTCCCGAACCCGGAGGAGCCGGGCGCCATGGACCTGGCCTTCGCGAAGGCCGCCGAGGTCCAGCCCGACATCGTCATCGCCAACGACCCGGACGCCGACCGCTGCGCCGTCGCCGTCCCGGACAACGGCGGCTGGCGCATGCTGCGCGGCGACGAGGTCGGCGCGCTCCTGGCAGCCCACCTGGTCCACAAGGGCGCCAGCGGCGTCTTCGCGGAATCCATCGTCTCGTCCTCCCTCCTCGGCCGGATCGCGGAGGCGGCCGGCGTCGGCTACGAGGAGACCCTGACGGGCTTCAAGTGGATCGCCCGCGTCGAGGGCCTGCGCTACGGCTACGAGGAAGCCCTCGGCTACTGCGTGGACCCCGAGGGGGTCCGCGACAAGGACGGCATCACCGCCGCCCTGCTGGTCGCCGAGCTCGCCTCGAAGCTCAAGGAGCAGGGCCGCACCCTGACCGACCTCCTGGACGACCTGGCGATGGCCCACGGCCTCCACCACACCGACCAGCTGTCGGTCCGCGTCTCGGACCTGTCGGTCATCGCCAACGCCATGGCGCAGCTGCGCGCCGAACCCCCGGCCTCCCTGGCGGGCCTGCGGGTGGTCTCGGCGGAGGACCTGTCGGTCGGCTCGGCCGCCCTCCCGCCCACGGACGGCCTGCGCTACTACCTGGACGGCGACTACAAGGCCCGCGTCATCTGCCGCCCCTCCGGCACGGAGCCCAAGCTCAAGTGCTACCTGGAGGTAGTGGTCCCGGTCGCGGAAGCCTCCGACCTCGCGGGCGCCCGCACGCGGGGCCAGGAAATCCTGGACGCGGTGAAGAAGGACCTCTCGGCGGCAATGGGCCTCTGAGCCCGACCTGCTGCACACGGCGACGGCCCCCTCAGCTCCGGCTGAGGGGGCCGTCGGCGTCGGGGGGCGGGGCTCGGGCCCGCTATCTCCCCCTCGACCCCGTGGGGTGGGGCGGTGGTTGCCCACCCGCCCCCTTGTCTGCGGGCCGGGGGCCGGGGAAGCGGTATCC
>NZ_JBWKEZ010000136.1:0-6444 GCF_056434525.1 Streptomyces sp. NPDC044002 | reverse complement strand
CTCCCCCCCCCCCCCCCACCCCCCCCCCGACCCCCCCCCCCCCCTTCCCCCCACTCCGGGGGGGGGGGGGGGGAAGGGCGCACCCCCGGGGGCGGGGCGGGTCAGGCGTTGACGCCGGTGTTGCCCCAGGCGCCGTTGAGCAGGCCGATCACGCTGACGGTGTTGCCGACCACGTTCACGGGGACGTGCACGGGGACCTGGAGCAGGTTCCCGGAGGCCACGCCGGGCGAGTTCAGGGCCTCGCCCTCCGCGGACGCACCGCCGTGCGCCGAGGAGACACCGGCGCCGGCGGCGACGAGGCCGCCCGCGATCATGGTGACGGCTGCGGCCTTCTTGAAGTTCTTCACGTTCTCGTCCTCCAGTACGTCTGCCGCGACCAGCCGTCGCGGCACGCCATGGAGAACGGCGCCCTCCGGCCCGGGATACGCCATGTGGGCTACATACACCCGACCGTATGAATCTCGGATCGGCACATTGCTCCGCCCGCTACTGGGCGAGGCCGTGCCTGACGGCCCACAGCGCGGCCTGGGTGCGGTCGGAGAGGTCCAGTTTCATCAGGATGTTCGAGACGTGCGTCTTGACCGTCTTCTCGGACAGCACGAGCGCCCTGGCGATCTCCCGGTTCGAGCGGCCGTCGGCGATGAGGCCCAGGACCTCGCGCTCGCGGTCGGTCAGCGACCCGGGGCGGCCCCCGGGGCCGCTCTGGTCGTCCTGGGCGGCCAGCAGGGCCTCGGCGACCTCCGGCTGGAGCAGGACGTGTCCCGCGTGCACGGAGCGGATGGCTCCGGCCAGGGCGTCGGGGTCGATGTCCTTGTAGAGGTATCCGGCGGCGCCGGCCCGCAGTGCGGGGACGACGGTCCGCTGTTCCGTGAAGCTGGTGACGATCAGGACCCGGGCCGGGTTCTCCAGGTCCCGCAGCCGCCGCAGGGCCTCGATGCCGTCGGTGCCGGGCATCTTGACGTCCATGAGGATCACGTCGGGCCGCAGCTCCTCGGCGCGGGCGGTGCCCTCCGCCCCGTCGGCGGCCTCGCCGACCACCTCGATGTCCTCCTGTACCTCCAGGAAGGTGCGCAGGCCGCGGCGGACCACCTGGTGGTCGTCGACGAGCAGGACGCGGATCCGGCCGCGGCCGGGGGTGTCAGCCACCGGGGACCTCCATCTCGATCGTGGTGCCCTCACCGGGCTCCGAGCGGACCTCCAGCCGGCCTCCGGCGCCGCTCGCCCGGTCCCGCATGGAGACGAGCCCGAGGTGCCGGCCGGCCTTGCGGACGGTGGACGGGGAGAAGCCCCGGCCCCAGTCCCGTACGCGCAGGACGGCGCCGCCCGCGGGGGTGCGGGTGAGGGTGACCTCGACGCGGTCGGCGCCGGAGTGCCTCAGGGCGTTGTGCAGGGCCTCCTGGGCGACCCGCAGCAGGGCCTCCTCCTGGGCGGCGGGCAGGGCCCGTACGCCGTCACAGGTGAAGGTGACGCGCGCGGTGTGGGCGCGGTCGAGTACGCGGACGTGGTCGCGCAGGGTGTGGACGAGGCCGTCCTCGTCCAGGGCGGCGGGCCGCAGCTCGGTCACGGCGGCGCGGAGCTCGTCCGCGGCCTCGGCGGCGAGCGCGGCGACCTGCTGGAGCTCCCCCTTGGCGCGGGCCGGGTCGCGGTCCACGAGGGCGGCGGCCGCCTGGGCGGTCAGGCGCAGGGAGAACAGCTTCTGGCTGACCGCGTCGTGCAGCTCGTGGGCGAGGCGGGAGCGCTCCTCGGCGATGGTCAGCTCGCGGCTGCGCTCGTAGAGGCGGGCGTTGGTGAGGGCTATGGCCGCGTGCTGGGCGAGGAGGGAGAGGAGCGCCTCGTCCTCGTCGGTGAAGCCGCCGGGGCCGTTCTTGTTGGCGAGGAAGAGGGCGCCGAGGTTCTCCTCCCCGTCCCTGATGGGCAGGCCGAGGAAGCCGGACATCTCGGGGTGGGCGGCGGGCCAGCCCCCGAAGCGCGGGTCCTCGCGTACGTCCGCGAGGCGCTCGGGGGCCTCCTCGTGGAGCATCGCGGCGAGGATGCCGTGCTGGCGGGGCAGCGGGCCGATGCGGCGCCACTGCTCCTCGCTGATGCCGTCCACGACGAACTGGGCGAAGCCGCCGTGGTCGTCCGGGACGCCGAGGGCGGCGTACTCGGCGTCCAGCAGTTCGCGGGCGGAGGCGACGATCGTGCGCAGGACGTCGTGGACCTCCAGCCGCCGGCTCATGGCGAGCAGCGCGGTGCTGACGGCCGCCAGTCCTCCCGTAGCGGGTCCGTTGTGCATGGGGTCACCGTACCGGCGGCCCTGACCTGCGGGATCGGGCTTCGGGCGTAGGTCCTGGGACCCGGGGCGTACGGCCCGGGGAGGGGGTGCGGGGGCGGCGGCTCTGCCCTGGGGATGAGGGCCGGGGGCGGTCGCCTCGTCCGGAAGGCGGAGTTCGGTCACGTATTGAATTGCGGTCGCAACTCTGGGTGAGACGGCCGTGGGCCCGGTGTGAGCCCCGGCATAGGACGCACATCACTTACGAAGCCGCGTAGTGGACGCATAAAGGCGCCGTGAGTGCTGCTGCGCCTAGAGACGGGGGTGGAATTCCGGCTCCGGCGGGGGGCCGTGATCCACTAACCGGGATCGTACGTCACACCTTTGCCAGGCGATTTTGCCGCCGCTAAGAATGGCTGCCGTCGCACAGCGCCGCGGATCCCGGATCCGAGAGGCGCTTTCCTGCGGCCCCCGCTATTCGAAGAGGTTGCCCCGCATGTCTGCTTCCAGCACTCCCGGTCACTATCGTCTGACGAAGGCACACAAGCTGTCGATCGCCGGTGTCGCCACCCTCGGTGCCGCCGCCCTCGCCTTCTCCCTCGTCCCCGCCGGTACCGAGACCGCTCAGGCCCAGACGTTCGAGGCCGCCCCGGTCGCCTGGACCCAGTCGGTGCAGAAGCACGTCGGCGCCCAGCAGGCCGTCGCCGACCAGAAGGCCAAGGACGCGGCGAAGGCCGAGGCCGAGGCGCAGGCGAAGAAGGACCGCGAGGCCAAGGAAGCCGCGAGCCGTTCCGCGGCCCGCACCCCGGTCTTCGCGAACAACCTCGACGGCTGGATCAAGGAAGCCCTCTTCATCATGAAGAAGGAAGGCATTCCGGGCACCTACGCCGGCATCCACCGCAACATCATGCGCGAGTCGAGCGGCAACCCCCGCGCGATCAACCTGTGGGACATCAACGCGCAGAACGGCATCCCGTCGAAGGGCCTGCTCCAGGTCATCCAGCCGACGTTCAACACGTACCACGTCAAGGGCACCAAGTTCGACCTGTACGACCCGGTCGCGAACATCGTCGCCGCGTGCAACTACGCCGCCGACCGCTACGGCTCGATGGACAACGTGAACAGCGCCTACTAGGCACCGCACGCCCCCATGCGCCTCAGGGCGGCTCCCGGAGTTCCGGGGGCCGCCCTGAGGCGTTTCACGCGTGCGCGGTCCTGGCAGACCCGCCCGCTACTTGCGCATGACCTCGGGCTCGTGGCGGCGCAGCAGGCGCACCACGGCGAAGCCGCAGATCACGCCGAGCAGCAGCAGGACGGAGACGTCCATGAACCACTGGGCGGCGGTGTGGTCCCACAGCGGGTCGGTGTTGGTGGGGTTCTGCGGGTCCCAGGGCGCCATGAGCTTGCCCAGGTTCAGGGTGGTGCCGGCGGCGCCGATGGCCCAGCGGGACGGCATCAGGTAGGCGAACTGCTCCAGGCCGATCTTGTCGTACAGCTGGAACAGGATGCCGGTGAAGACGACCTGGACGATGGCGAACATGACGAGCAGCGGCATGGTCTTCTCGGCGGTCTTCACCAGCGAGGAGATCACGAGGCCGAACATCATCGCGGTGAAGCCGAGCGCGGTGACCGAGACGCAGAGCTCGACGGCCGGGTTCATGAAGAGGCCCTCGGCGGGCAGCTTGCGCGGGGTGAAGGCGATGGCGCAGATGATCACGCCCTGGAGGACGGTGATCACGCCGAGGACGATCACCTTCGACATGAGGTACGCGGACCGGGACAGGCCGGTCGCGCGCTCACGCTCGTAGATGACGCGTTCCTTGATCAGCTCACGGACCGAGTTGGCCGCTCCCGAGAAGCACATGCCGACCGCGAGGATCAGCATGATCGTGCCCGCGTCGCCGTTGAAGCGCGACGGCGGGGTCGGCGGCGCGAGGCCGAACTTCGCGGGGATCACGATGGAGACCACGCCCAGGACGGCGGGCATCAGCACCATCAGGGCGAGGAAGCCGACGTCGGAGGCGATCACCGAGACGTAGCGGCGCATCAGCGTCCACAGCTGCGAGCCCCAGCCCTGCGGCTTCGGCGGGATCATCTGCTGCGGCGCCATCGCGACCTGCTGCGGGGCGACCGCGTCGAGGTCGGCGGCGTACCGCTGGTAGTGCAGCGAGCCCTTCCAGCGGCCGGCCCAGTCGTAGTCGCGGTATTCCTCGAAGGCGGAGAACACGTCGGCCCAGGTGGTGTAGCCGAAGAAGTTCAGCGCCTCGTCCGGCGGGCCGAAGTAGGCGACGGACCCGCCCGGGGCCATGACGAGCAGCTTGTCGCACAGGCCCAGCTCGGCCACGGAGTGGGTGACGACGAGGATCGTGCGGCCGTCGTTGGCGAGGGTGCGCAGCAGCTGCATGACGTCGCGGTCCATGCCCGGGTCGAGGCCGGAGGTCGGCTCGTCCAGGAAGATCAGCGAGGGCTTGGTGAGCAGCTCCAGGGCCACGGACACGCGCTTGCGCTGACCACCCGAGAGCGAGGTGATCTTCTTGTCCTTGTGGATGTCGAGCTTGAGCTCCTGCAGCACCTCGTCGATGCGGGCGGCGCGCTCGGCCTCGGCGGTGTCGCCCGGGAAGCGGAGCTTGGCCGCGTACTTCAGGGCGGTCGAGACCTTCAGCTCCTTGTGCAGGATGTCGTCCTGCGGGACCAGGCCGATGCGCTGGCGGAGCTCCGCGAACTGCTTGTACAGGTTGCGGTTGTCGTAGAGGACGTCACCCTGGTCGGCGGGCCGGTAGCCGGTGAGGGCCTTCAGGAGCGTCGACTTGCCGGAGCCGGAGGGGCCGATGACGCCGATGAGCGACTTCTCCGGGACGCCGAAGGTGACGTCCCTGAGGATCTGCTTGCCGCCGTCGACCGTGACCGTGAGGTGGCGGGCCGAGAAGGAGACGTCACCGGTGTCGACGAACTCCTCGAGCCGGTCGCCGACGATCTTGAACGTCGAGTGGCCGACGCCGACGATGTCGTTCGGGCCGAGCAGCGCGGTGCCGGACTTGGGCAGCGGCTGGCCGTTGACGTAGGTGCCGTTGTGGCTGCCGAGGTCGTGGATCTCGAAGCGGCCGCCGGTGGAGCGGAACTCCGCGTGGTGGCGCGAGACCTGGAGGTCGGAGACGACGAGCTCGTTCTCCAGGGCACGGCCGATGCGCATGACGCGGCCGACGGCGATCTGGTGGAACGTCGTCGGGCTGCGGTGGTCGCCGGCGTACCCGGGGGCCGCGGCGGCCTGCTGCGCGGGAACGCCGCCACCGGCACCGCCGCCCTGCTGCTGCGGCACGTACGGCTGCTGCGGCTGCTGGTCCCAGGCGGGCTGCTGCTGCGGCTGCTGCTGGGCCGGGGCCTGGCCCTGGGCCTGGTACGCCTGCTGCTGCGCCGGGGCCTGGTAGGCCGGCTGCTGCGCCTGGGCGGCGCTCGGATTCAGCCGCGGGCCGTCGGTGGCGTTGCCCAGGTGGACCGGCGTGCCCGGCACGAGCTCCGTCTGCTGGACCCTCGCGCCGTGCACGTAGGTGCCGTTGGTGCTGCCGTGGTCCTCAAGGGCCCAACCCCGGCCGTTCCAGCTGATGGTGGCGTGCCGCCACGACACCCTGGCGTCATCGATCACCACGTCTCCCTGGGGATCGCGCCCCAGCGAGTACGACCTGGACGGATCGAGCGTCCAGGTCCTTCCGTTCAATTCCAGTACGAGTTCCGGCACTCCAGCCCCACTTAAGGTCCCCCGAGAATCCCCCTGGCGTCCAGGGAGAACGACGTCAGGGAGTCTAGGGATGGCGAACATCCGGTGGAACTATTTCAGGCCTGCGGCCACATGTGGAATCGGGGCCTTCCGCGGGTGGCCGTGAGCGGCCGTCGGCGGGGGTGAAAGGCACCCGGAGAGTGCGATACGGGACTTCTCGCCCGGGAGATCCTTCACAGGGTTTTCGCACGGCGCGCACGCCTCCCTCCGGGCGCGGGCCGGTGCGGGGTGCCGCGCCGCTCCGCGGGGTGGAGTCCCCTGCCCGCCCTTCGCCCGTTCCCCGGAGCTCCGCCCCGGGCCCTTGCGCCTCAAGCGCCGGGGGGGGGGGGCACAAACCCCCCCGGGCTTTGGGGGAAGAAGGGTGGAGGGGGGGGGGGGGGAAGCGTCCCCCGCCACAGCCCCCCCCAACCCCCACACCCCC
>NZ_JBWKEZ010000135.1:0-6854 GCF_056434525.1 Streptomyces sp. NPDC044002 | reverse complement strand
GACTCTATCAGACTCTTTCGTGTCCGATTTCCTCGGTGCTTTCGAGGTTCTGCGCTTTCGCGCTTTCCCTTTCCGGCGGTTCCGACTCTATCAGAAGTTTTCCACCGGATTTCCCGGCTTCAACGTTTCCGAATGGAGAGTCGAATGCACTCCACCCGGGAGAGATTCCCTGTGGAGTGGTGGTCGCCGAACTTGTCCAGTTCGAGGCAACCGTTTGACTCTACAACCCTGCCCCGGGGGTGTCAAAACGGCGCGGGAGCCTCGTGCACCCGTGCCAGCAGGGCCATCAAGGTGTCCCGCTCGGCCGGGGCGAGAGGGGCCAGCAGCTGCTCGTTCGCGGCTTCCGCGAGGGTCGCGCAGCGGGCCAGAGTGGCCTCTCCCTCCGGGGTGACGGTGACGGCGTTCTTGCGCCGGTCGGCCGGGTCCGGGGAGCGGAGCACGAGGCCCGCCTCCTGGAGGTGGTTGAGGATCCCGACCATGTCCTTCGGGTCCACGGCCAGCCGGCGGCCCAGGTCCGCCTGGGCCACGGGGCCGTACTCGGCCGTCGCGGCCAGCACCGCGTGCTGCATGAGCTTCAGGCCCTCCGCCGCGATGGCTTCCGCGACCAGGCCCCGCCCGCGCGCCGCGACGCGGCCGACGAGCCAGGTGGGCAGGGACTGGATGTGTCCGAGGGCTGAGGTCATGCGCGCACCCTACCCAAGAATCGTTGGACTTCCCCACGACTTCACCTTATCGTTGGGGCACCCAACGAATTCTGAACTCGGATCGGGGAGGTCCTGTGCTGCGCATGCGCCATGAGGTCAACGGCGGACCCGGAGTCCTGGTCGCCGAGGAAGTCGACCGCCCCCTGGCCGGGCCCGGGGAGCTGCTCGTCCGGACCGAGGCCATCGGGGTCACGCTGCCCACCGTCCGCAAGGTGCGGGAGGGGAGCGGGCCCGTGGCGTTCGGCGGAGAGGTGGCGGGCGTGGTCGTCGGGGTCGGTGAGGGCGTCACCTCCTTCGCCGTCGGAGACCGCGTCACCGGACTCTGCTTCGCCGACGCCTACGCCGAGTACGCAGTACTCCCCACCGCGATGGCCTCACCCGTCCCCGACGGGGCGACCGCCGTCGACGCGGTGGCGCTGGTCCGCAGCGGGCTGGTCGCCCGCGGCGCGTACGAGGCCGCGCACGTGCGGCCCGGGGAGTCCGTCCTCGTCACGGCGGCGGCCAGTGCGGTGGGCACGCTCGCCCTCCAGCTGGCCAAGACCGGCGGGGCCGGGCGCGTGGTCGCCGCCGTCAGCAGCGCCGACAAGGCCGCCTTCGTCCGCGGCCTGGGCGCCGACGAGGTCGTCCTGTACGAGGACGCCGACTGGGGCGCCCCGTACGACGTGATCCTCGACGGCGTCGGCGGCGACCTCCTCGGCCCCGCCGTCCGCGCCCTCGCCACGGGCGGCCGGCTGGTGGCCTTCAGCTCCGGCGGCGGCACCGTGGAGGCGTACGAACTCCTGCTGCGCGGGGCCTCGTTGATCGGCTTCCAGATGCGGGCCATCGCCCTCGGGCAGCCCGACGTCTACGCCCGCTGGCGGCGCGAGCTCTGGGAGCTGCGCGACGCCGGCACCCTGCGCACCGCCGTCCACGCGCGGATCCCCCTCCGCGAGGCCGCCCGCGCCCACGCCGTCATCGAGGAGCGCCGCAACCTCGGCAAGGTCGTACTGGTCCCCTAGTGCGCCGACCGGGGCAGCTCGCCGGCCGGCCGGTCTTGATCACGACGCCGGGAGCTCTGGTTAGGGTCGGTCCCATGACCGCTTACGTGATCGCAGACGTGCAGCTGACCGGTGATGCCGAGGAACTGGCCGAGTACCGGTCAAAGGTGGTTGCGACACTCGAACCGTACGGTGGCAGGTACCTCGCCCGGGGCGGCGAGGTGGACGTCGTCGAGGGCGCCTGGGAACCGGGGCAGATGGTCCTGGTGGAGTTCCCCGACCTGGCTGCAGCACGAGCCTGGAACGAGTCGGCGGAGTACCAGGCGATCGCACCTCTGCGCATCCGGAACACGGACAGCAAGAGACTGATCGTCCAGGGGCTCTGAACGCCGGCTACCCCGGCGAACCACCCAGGTCAGGCAGAGCACTGGACGTCCGCGGGCTCGTCGATCGGCCAGGCGATCTCCACGCGGTTGTCCGGGGCGTCCGGTGTCCCGGTCCACCGGCGGTAGACCATCCGGACCGGGCCCGCGAAGACGAAGCCGTGCGCGCCGATCCAGTCGGCGACGGCGTCGTACGCACCGAGGATCCGCGGGAACGCGGAAGCGGCTCCCGCGACCTCCGTGCAGGCGAGGGTGGTCTCGGGCAGCTCCCGCACGGTCATGCCCTCGGGCAGGTCCGCGGGCTGCGCGCCGCCCTCCCAGAACGGCAGGCACGCCTCGACGAGGGTCTCGTTCTCGTCGTCGCACACCCCGTGGAAGCGGACGAAAGCGGGCCCTGTGAAGGTGAGCGGACCGCGGCCGGCGACCGCGTACAGCTCCTGGTAGGCACTGCGGAGGAAGGCGTCGAGGCCGGAGTTGTCGAGGGTCGCCCCGCGGACGAGGATCCGTTCGGCGGCGCCCTGGCGGACGGTGACGCGGTGGGTCATCCCTGCTCCTTCGGTCAGTCGGCTCAACAGGCTGTGGACCGCGGAGCGCTGGACCTCCAGCCGCCGCTCTGCCGCCCGCAGCCGCCCCTGCAGGGCGGCGACCAGCTCCTCCTCGCCGGCCCCGAGCAGCCGGCGCACCTCGTCGACTGGGATGTCCAGCTGCCGCAGCGTCCTGATCGCCCGTGCCGTACGCACCTGGTCCCGCTGGAAGTACCGGTAGCCGCTCACCGGGTCGACGTACGCCGGCACCAGTACGCCGCTGGCGTCGTAGTGCCGGAGTGCGGTGATCGAAAGGCTGCTGGCCTGCGAGAACTGCCCGATCGGCAGCAGGTTTCTCCTGTCCACGGATCCGACTGTGCCGTCTCGCGTGACCTGAGAGTCAAGGCCTCCCCGTTCGTGGGGTTGCCCAGGGTGCGGCCGGTGTGGATGGAGTCGGCGTAGGCGGCGGCCACGATGCGCCGTCCGGTCAGCCTGAGCGTGAGCCTCACGTGGCTTTCCGCTCCGGAGACCTAGCGTTGCCCCATGACGAGGAGTCAGGACCTGGCGCGCCGAGCAGCCGTGGTGCTCTGTGTGACAGCGGCGCTGACGGGACCGGGAAACCCGGCCGGCGCATCCGTGGGGACGACGGCAGTCGGGCTGTCTCCGCGGCCTGATGCCCTCGTCTACATCGCCAACCTCCACTCCGACACGGTGTCCGTCGTCGACACCGACACCGGCACGGGCACGGGCACGGGCACGGTCGTGGACAGCATTCCCGTCGGGGACGGACCGGACAGCGTGGCCGTCAGCCCGGACGGCTCCCGCGTCTATGTCACCAATTCCGCGGCGGACACCGTATCGGTGATCGACGCCCTGACCAGGACGGTCATCGCCACCGTCGCTGTCGGGGACGAACCGAGCAGAGTGACGGTCTCGCCCGACAACCGGAACGTCTACGTCGCCAACGTCGGGTCGGACAACGTGTCGGTCATCAGCGCTCGCACCCGTGCCGTGACGGACACCGTCGCGGTGGGCGATGCCCCTCTGGGCGTGGCGGTCGCGCCCGACGGATGCACCCTGTACGTCGCCAACGCCGCGTCCGGCACCATCTCAGTGGTCCGCACCGCCAGCGGAACGGTCACCGGCACCATCCCTGTCGGCAGCGGACCGACCGCTCTGGTACTCACCCCCGACGGCCGCCGCCTGTACGTCTCGAACCTGACCTCGGACGACGTGTCGGTGGTCGACGTCCACGACGGCGCGGAAACGGACCGCATCCCGGTCGGGGACCAGCCTGCGGGGATCGGGGTGCGACCGGACGGGCGACAGGTGTACGTCGCCAACATCGGGTCCGACAACGTGTCCGTGATCAGCACCCGCAGCCGCGCCGTCACGGAAACGGTTGCCGTGGGAGACGGCCCCAACGGCCTCGCCGTCAGCCCGGACGGCTCCTTCGTCCACGTCAGCAACTTCGACTCGGACACGCTGTCGGTCATCGACACCTCGAACGCCCGCGTAACGGACACGGTGGCCGTGGGCGATGGGCCGACCGGCGTGGCAGCTGTACAGGGGAAAGCGGGCACGGCCCGAGGTCCGAAAGCCGCGCCGGTGCAGCTCGCCTGAACAAGGCGCCGCCAGGTTCGGTCTCTGTCGAAGCGGGGCGGGCGGCCGGGTCCGGGGCCTGCCTGGGCCGCCTCGCGGCACGCGGATGCGGGGCCATGACCGCCAGAGGTCGTGCACGGCCGTCTGCGGCCAGGTGGACTTGGTGCTCAGGCCTCAAAGAAACACGCGCGCTAGACGAGTCCGGGCTGCCCCGAGTCGTGGAAGCGGTCGACCGAGCGGCGCAGGAGGTCGAGGAACTCCGCGAGGCCGCCGGTGATCCGGTCGAACCCGCCTTCCTCGGAGGAGGTCCGCGACCGCCAGACGGCGCCGTCCGGGGCGACCGCGTACAGGATCCCGCCCCCGTCGGAGCCGATCAGCACGGCGGGGACGGCGCCGCCGGCCTCGGGCAGCGCGGTGCGTTCATCGACGGCGTGGGAGGCGGGGTGCAGGAAGTATCCGTTGCCGATGTCGCCCATGTGCACGGCGCCGATCTCGCCGTAGTAGGCCGCGAGGTCGGCGAAGCCCGAGGCCTCTGCGGCGATCCGGTCCGCGGCGGCGCGGTCCGCCGCCTCCGGCGGGTGGATCGCGTTCTCCTCCGGGCCGTACCCGTACTTCTCCTCGAAGCCGGCCACCACGGCCGCCAGAGCCGCCGACACCTCCTCCCGCCAGCCGGCGAGGAAAGCAGCGGTGACCGGGAGGGAGCCGTACGAATCGCGCATACCCCTCATCCTCACACCCCACACCCCGCCTGGCGCCCGGCGCCCGGGCCGGGTGCTCAGCCGAAGAGCAGGAGAACGCCCTTCTCCACGCAGAACCGCAGGACGAGGGCCAGTCGCCGGGCGTCCTCGACGTGCCGTTCCCGGAGCCCGTCGGTGCGGTACCGGGCCCAGTCGTCGGCGATCGCCTCCAGCCGGGGAGCGATGGCCGCGCAGTCGGCGGCCGTGAGGGGATCGCCGGCCACGTCGGGGTGGTCGAGGAGGGGCTCAAGCACGGTGGCGACCTCGCTCCACGGGCGTTCGCCGCCGAAGCCCCACATGTCGTCGAGGGCGAACCCTTCGGCCTGCGCCAGGGCGTACCGGAAGTCGTGGAAGCTGCGGCAGGACCAGGTGGCGTCCGGGCTGGTGATGTCCCCGTCGTCCGGGAAGAGGATCAGCCCCACGACCCCTCCTCAGGTCCCAGGTCGCCTTCGACAACGGTCCGGGTGATCAGAGGGCGGTGCCAGAGGGCGAGGAGTTCGTTGGCCAGATCGGCGGTCGCGAGCGGGTCGCGGTCGCCGCGTACGCGGATCCGGGCTGCCAGGAGACTCCGGGGGACGGCTCCGGCGTCGAGGAGTACGCGCCAGTCCTCCGGGGCGAGTGCGAGGAACTCCAGCGCCGCCAGCCCTGCGATCTGCAGCGGGTCGGCGAGCGTGCCGGGAGCCACGGTCAGGGTCCGCAGGCGGGGCAGTCCGGCGAAGGCCGCGAGGCTGAACGGGAGCCCTCCCCGTTTCCCGATGGTGAGGACTTCGAGGTCGGGGTGCACGGCCGCTGCCTCACGGTCCGGGTGATGGGGGTCGACTGCCGCCACAACCGGTGGACAGCTCTCGTCCCTCAGGCGCCATCGCCGGCGCCGGCCCAACACCAGGTCGGTAAGGGAGTCCGCCAGCAGTTCGGCGCCGATGAACTGCTCGTGGTCGAGCATGATGATCTGCCCGGTGTGGCCTCCGGGGCCCGGGGACAGGTCGACCGCGAGCCGGTCGCCACCTCCGTTGTCGCCGAAGACGAGCCACCCCGGCGAGCCGACGAGGCCCTGCACTGGCGCGTCGGGGGCAGTGACGACGGCTCGTTCGGCGGTGAACTCCCAGGGTGCCGGGCGGGACGACGCGTCCGCGGTGTAAAGGAAGTCCAGGGGGCCGAGTTCACAGCCGACGGCCTCGAAGACACGCCCGGCCGCTTCGTACGCTGCCTCACCGTGGCCCCAGTCGACCGACCGTGCCCGCGTCACCCGGTACAGCGCCTTGAGTTCGTCCGGCAACGGGATGCCGAGCCGGTCCTCCGCTGCGGCGATCTCCTCCTCGGTGGCGCCGATGGCGTCAGGCAGCCGTTCGCGGAGGGTCCGTTCCAGCAACACCGGGTCCGCGGACGGCGCCGGCACTGCCTCGGGCGTCGGATCGGGCAGCCGGCGCCAGGGTTCGGCAACCGCCCCTTCGACCAGGAGCAGCGTCCCCGGGTGAGCGGTGGCGATGCCCCCCTCCACGGCCGGACCGGTACAGAGGACGTGGAGCACCGTCGTCCCGGCTGGCGAGATTTCTGCTGTGAACGAGACGCCGTCCAGGCCCGAGCGGTTCGCAGCTGCCTGTATCCCGTCCGTCATCGCGGCCATGGCTTTGAGCTCCCCGATCACGGCAGACCTCCGTCTGTCGGTCCGGCGCCGCCACGGCATGGTCCAGCCGTCATGGTCGATGTGGCCCGCGACGTAACCGCCAGGGGTGGCGAGCACCTCTGCATTGTCGGCACGGAGCCGGCGCAACAGGGGCTCCCAGGTGGCGAAGTCGTGGAGCGCGGCCAAGATGATCACCTCGCGGAAGAAGCCCTAAACGCAGAAAAGCCCCGCACCAGAAGGTGCGGGGCTTTCCCACAATGATTGTTCGGCGGCGTCCTACTCTCCCACAGGGTCCCCCCTGCA
>NZ_JBWKEZ010000134.1:0-6915 GCF_056434525.1 Streptomyces sp. NPDC044002 | reverse complement strand
GAACCGGCCCCGCCCCGCAGGCCGCCGGACGGAGTCCGGCGCAGCGGCGCGAAGCCGGGGAGGCCGCCAGCGGCCGAGCCGCGCGAGCGGCGCGTCAAAAAGGGGCGCGGCGCGTCAAGAAGGGAGTCGGCGCCTCATCGACCGGTGCGGAATGCCCGCGTCCTCGAACTCCGCCCCGTACGCCTCGTACCCCAGCCGCTCGTAGAACCCCAGCGCATGCGTCTGCGCCCCCAGCGACACCACCGACAGCCCCCGCCGCCCGGCCTCGGCCTCGATCGCGCGGACCAGCGCCACCCCGACGCCCAGCCCGCGCGCGGACTTGCGCACGGCCAGCCGGCCCAGGGAGCCGGCCTCCGGGGAGCCGGTCTTGGACAGGGCCTCGGGCCCGTGCAGCAAGCGGCCGGTGCCCAGCGGCTCACCGTCCGGGCCGACGGCCAGCACGTGCACCGCGACCGCGTCGTACGCGTCGTACTCGATCGACTCCGGCACGGCCTGCTCCACCACGAACACCTCGGTCCGCACGGCGTAGCAGGCCGCCAGGTCGGCCTCCGAGGAGGCCACCCTCACCGAGACGGCAGTCACTGGCTCTCGGCCCGGATGACGTCCAGCGCGTGCTGCAGGTCGGCCGGGTAGCCGCTCTCGAACTCCACCCACTGCCCGTCGGCCGGGTGCTCGAAGCCGAGCCGCACCGCGTGCAGCCACTGCCGGGTCAGCCCGAGCCGCTTCGCGACGGTCGGGTCGGCCCCGTAGGTCAGGTCGCCGACGCAGGGGTGGCGGTGTGCGGACATGTGCACGCGGATCTGGTGCGTGCGGCCCGTCTCCAGCTTGATGTCCAGCAGGGACGCCGCGCGGAAGGCCTCGATGAGGTCGTAGTGGGTGACCGACGCCTTGCCGTCCTGGGTCACGGCCCACTTGTAGTCGGCGCTGGGGTGGCGCCCGATCGGCGCGTCGATCGTGCCGCTCATCGGGTCCGGGTGGCCCTGCACCAGCGCGTGGTAGCGCTTGTCGACGACGCGCTCGCGGAACTGGTTCTTCAGCGAGGTGTAGGCGCGCTCGGACTTGGCCACGGCCATCAGGCCGGAGGTGCCGACGTCGAGGCGGTGCACGATGCCCTGGCGCTCGGAGGCGCCGGAGGTGGAGATCCGGTAGCCGGCGGCGGCGAGGCCGCCGATGACGGTGGTGCCGGTCCAGCCGGGGCTGGGGTGGGCGGCGACGCCGACCGGCTTCATGATGACCACGACGTCGTCGTCGTCGTGGATGATCTCCATGCCGGGCACGGGCTCGGCGACGAGCTCGACGGGCCGCGGCGGGGCGGGCATCTCGACTTCCAGCCAGGCGCCGCCGTGGACGCGCTCGGACTTGCCGACGACGCTGCCGTCGACCGAGACCTTCCCCTCCGCCGCCAGCTCGGCCGCCTTCGTCCGGGAGAAACCGAACATACGGGCGATGGCGGCGTCGACGCGCTCGCCTTCGAGGCCATCGGGAACGGGCAGGGTGCGGATCTCGGGAATCGTACTCACCTGTCGAGTATGCAGGACTCGGCAGAGGAGCATGCCCGCCCGGGCCCGGCGATCAGTCCTTGTGGACGGTCCCGTCCGGGTCCAGGCCCTTGAAGGACAGCAGGACGATCAGGATCCCGCCGCACACGATCGCCGAGTCCGCGAGGTTGAACACGGCGAAGTGGGCCGGCGCGATGAAGTCGACGACCGCACCCCGGAAGACGCCCGGCGAACGGAAGATCCGGTCGGTGAGGTTGCCCAGCGCACCGCCCAGCAGCAGGCCCAGGGCGATCGCCCACGGCAGGCTGTAGAGCTTGCGGGCCAGCCGGACGATCACCACGATCACGGTCGCCGCGATCCCGGTGAAGATGATCGTGAAGGCCTCGCCGAAGCCGAAGGCCGCGCCCGGGTTGCGGATGGCGGAGAACTTCAGCCACTCGCCGATGATCTCGATCGGCGGCTGGTGCTCCAGCTTGGCCACGACGACCATCTTGCTGCCGAGGTCGAGCAGGTACGCGAGCACCGCCACGACCAGCAGCGCCGCGATCCGCCTGCGCCCCCGGGGCGCGGCGGGCTCCGACTGCGGCTCGGCGTCGTCCCCGACCTCCGGCATACCGATGATGCGCTCCGCCTCTGCCACGTGAGTCCCTCGAACTAGCTCGAACCAGGTACGGGAACCTTCATCCCGACGAGACACGAGAGTACGTCAGTGGGCGTAGGTCCTGGCTAGTGCCTTCGCTCCTGCTTCTGCTTGCAGTCCACGCACAGCGTCGCCCTCGGGAAGGCCTGCATGCGCGCCTTCCCGATGGGCCTGCCGCAGTTCTCGCAGAGGCCGTACGTGCCCGCCTCCAGCCGCTCCAGGGCCCGCTCGGTCTGCTCCAGCATCGAGGTGGCGTTCGCGGCGAGGGCCAGCTCGGACTCCCGGGTGATGTTCTTGGTCCCGGTGTCGGCCTGGTCGTCGCCCGCGCCGTCGCCGGAGTCCCGCATCAGGCCGGAGATGGCCACCTCGGAGGCGTCCAGCTCGGCCCGCAGCCGCAGCACCTCGCTCTCCAGCTCGGCCCGCGCCTCGGCGACCTCCGCGGGGGTCCAGGGGTCCTCCCCCTCGCGCACGGCCAGCTCGCCGGGGGCCGGCGCGGCCTTCACCTTGGGGAGCCCGCTGGTGGCGGTCCCGGCCGTCTTCCTGGCCGTACCCGCAGTCTTCTTGGCAACCACTTTCCGAGCTCCCGTCTTCCGCGCGGCCGGGGCCGCCCCCTCGGACGCGGCCGTCTTGGCCGCGGCCTTGCTCGTGGTACGCCCGGCCGCCGGCCCGGCCGCAGCCTTGCCGGCCGCCGCCGTCTTCCCGGCCGTCGCCGTCTCGGCAGCGGCCTTCTTCGCCGGAGCCTTCTTCGCCACCGCCTTCCCGGCGGCAGCCGCCTCGGCAACGGCCTCCTCGCCCGGAGCCTTCGCGGCGGCAGCCGATCCGGCCGGGGACTTCTTGGCGACGGCCTTCTTGGCGACGGCGTTCTTGGCGACCGTCTTCTTCGCCGGGGTCCTTCCGGACGCCGCCTTCTCGACCGCGGGCTCGGCCACCTCCCGTGTCCCCGTCTTCTTCGCCACCATGCCCGCGGCCCCTTTTCACATACTGTGATCTTCTTCGCAGATCGTGCCGGAACGATAAATCGCCTCCGACCCCACGGCAACGGGGCACGCGTCCGTCGAGGTCAACCTGCATCCGTTGTGCCCAGCGGGGAGCCCCGTAATCCGCCCCACCCGCCCCAGTGGATCCCCGAGCCTCCCGTCAGCCCATCCGGGTCACACCGCGCACCGCCCGGCGACGCGCCGCCGGGCCCCGCAAAACCGGTCTGCCGAGCCGCGCCCCGGCCCGTACACTGGGCGCAGCGAAAGGCATGGATGGGGACGAGTAGCGTCGGACGCAGCCAGGAGCGACCCGGGGACGGTGAGAGCCCGGGGGCGAGCGCGATGCGAAGGATCACCCCGGAGCCGCCGGAAGAAAGCCCGCACGGATCCCCGTACGGCGAGTAGAACCGGCTTCGCACCCCAATGAGGGGGCCGCCGGACCCGTCCGGAGGCCAAGGAGGGTGGTACCGCGGGAGCAGCAGACGCTCTCGTCCCTCCGGACGGAAGTGACACCCCGCCGGAGGAAGAGTTCAGCCTCATGACCACACCGCCCCAGTACCGCCCGGTACCCGCCCAGGTCGACCTGCCCGCCCTCGAACACGCCGTCCTCGACTTCTGGCGTGAGAGCAAGACCTTCGCCAAGACGCTGGAGCAGTCCGAGGGCCGCCCCGAGTGGGTGTTCTACGAGGGCCCGCCCACCGCGAACGGCATGCCCGGCGCGCACCACATCGAGGCCCGCGTCTTCAAGGACGTCTTCCCCCGCTTCCGCACCATGCGCGGCTACCACGTGGCCCGCAAGGCCGGCTGGGACTGCCACGGCCTGCCCGTCGAGCTGGCCGTCGAGAAGGAACTGGGCTTCAACGGCAAGCAGGACATCGAGGCGTACGGCATCGCCGAGTTCAACGCCAAGTGCCGCGAGTCCGTGACCCGCCACACCGACGCGTTCACCGAGCTCACGACCCGCATGGGCTACTGGGTCGACCTGGACGACGCCTACCGGACCATGGACCCCGAGTACGTCGAGTCCGTCTGGTGGTCGCTGAAGGAGATCTTCAACAAGGGCCTGCTGACCCAGGACCACCGCGTGGCCCCCTGGTGCCCGCGCTGCGGCACCGGCCTGTCCGACCACGAGCTCGCCCAGGGCTACGAGACGGTCGTCGACCCCTCCGTCTACGTCCGCTTCCCCCTGACCTCCGGCCCGCTGGCCGGCGAAGCGGCGCTGGTCGTGTGGACCACCACCCCCTGGACCCTGGTCTCCAACACCGCCGTCGCGGCCCACCCCGAGGTCACGTACGTCGTCGCCACCGACGGCAACGAGAAGCTGGTCGTCGCCCAGCCGCTGCTGGAGAAGGCCCTCGGCGAGGGCTGGGAGGCCACCGGCCAGAGCTTCACCGGCAAGGAGATGGAGCGCTGGGCCTACCAGCGCCCCTTCGAGCTGGTGCCCTTCGACTCCCCGGCCCACTACGTGGTCAACGCCGAGTACGTCACCACCGAGGACGGCACCGGTCTGGTCCACCAGGCCCCGGCCTTCGGCGCCGACGACCTCGCGGTCTGCCGCGCGTACGGCATGCCGGTCGTGAACCCGGTCCGCGCCGACGGCACCTTCGAGGAGGAGGTCCCGCTCGTCGGCGGCGTCTTCTTCAAGAAGGCCGACGAGCGCCTCACCGCCGACCTCGACGCGCGCGGCCTGCTCTTCAAGCACATCGCCTACGAGCACAGCTACCCGCACTGCTGGCGCTGCCACACGGCCCTGCTCTACTACGCGCAGCCGTCCTGGTACATCCGCACCACCGCCGTCAAGGACGCGATGCTGCGGGAGAACGAGAAGACGAACTGGTTCCCGGACTCGGTCAAGCAGGGCCGCTTCGGCGACTGGCTCAACAACAACATCGACTGGGCGCTCTCCCGCAACCGCTACTGGGGCACCCCGCTGCCGATCTGGCGCTGCGAGGAGAACCACCTCACCTGCGTCGGCTCCCGCGCCGAGCTGAGCGAGCTGTCCGGCCAGGACCACTCCTCCCTGGACCCGCACCGCCCGTACATCGACGACGTGACCTTCCCCTGCACGGCGGAGGGCTGCTCCCTGACCGCCGTCCGCGTCCCGGAGGTCATCGACGCCTGGTACGACTCGGGCTCGATGCCGTTCGCGCAGTGGGGCTACCCGTACAAGAACAAGGAGATCTTCGAGAAGCGCTACCCGGCGCAGTTCATCTCGGAGGCCATCGACCAGACGCGCGGCTGGTTCTACACGCTGATGGCGGTCGGCACCCTCGTCTTCGACAAGTCGTCCTACGAGAACGTGGTCTGCCTGGGCCACATCCTCGCCGAGGACGGCCGCAAGATGTCCAAGCACCTGGGCAACATCCTCCAGCCGATCCCGCTCATGGACCAGCACGGCGCCGACGCGGTCCGCTGGTTCATGGCGGCCGGCGGCTCCCCGTGGGCGGCACGGCGCGTCGGCCACGGCACGATCCAGGAGGTCGTCCGCAAGACGCTCCTCACGTACTGGAACACCGTCGCCTTCCAGGCCCTGTACGCCCGTACGTCGAACTGGGCGCCCTCCGCCGCCGACCCGGCGCCGGCCGACCGCACGGTCCTCGACCGCTGGCTGCTCTCCGAGCTCCACACCCTCGTCACCGAGGTCACGGACGCGATGGAGGCCTACGACACCCAGCGCGCGGGCAAGCTGCTCTCCGCCTTCGTGGACGACCTGTCCAACTGGTACGTGCGCCGCTCGCGCCGCCGGTTCTGGCAGGGCGACGCGGCCGCGCTGCGCACGCTGCACGACGTGGTCGAGACGGTGACCCGCCTCATGGCCCCGCTCACCCCCTTCATCACGGAGCGGGTCTGGCAGGACATGGTCGTCCCGGTCACCCCGGACGCGCCGGAGTCGGTGCACCTGTCCACCTGGCCGGTGGCGGACGCCTCGGCGATCGACCCGGTGCTCTCGCAGCAGATGCTGCTGGTGCGCCGCCTGGTGGAGCTGGGCCGCGCCACCCGCGCCGAGTCCGGCGTCAAGACCCGTCAGCCGCTGTCGCGCGCGCTGGTCGGGGCGGTGGGCTTCGACGCCCTGTCCCCGGAGCTCCAGGCGCAGATCACGGAGGAGCTGAACGTCTCCTCCCTGGCCTCCCTGTCCGAGGTCGGCGGCTCGCTGGTGGACACCACGGCCAAGGCGAACTTCCGGGCGCTGGGCAAGCGCTTCGGCAAGGGCGTCCAGGACGTCGCGAAGGCCGTGGCCGCGGCGGACGCCGCCGCGCTGTCGCTGGCCCTGCGGTCCGGCTCGGCGGCCATCACGCTGAACGGCGAGGAGATCTCCCTCTCCCCGGAGGAGGTCATCATCACGGAGACCCCGCGCGAGGGCTGGTCCGTGGCCTCGGACTCCGGCGCGACGGTCGCCCTGGACCTGGAGATCACCCCGGAGCTGCGGCTGGCGGGCCTGGCGCGTGACGCGATCCGGCTGATCCAGGAGGCCCGGAAGAACTCCGGCCTGGACGTGGCGGACCGCATCGCCCTGCGGTGGTCCTCGTCGGACCCGGAGGTCGTGACGGCCCTGACGGACCACGCGGCCCTGATCTCGGACGAGGTCCTGGCGACGGACTACGCCGCGGGCGAGGCCGACGCCGCCTACGGTGACCCGTTCACGGACGACTCCCTGTCCCTGACGTTCCGCCTCCGCAAGGCGTAGCCGACTGCGTCGTGGGGGGGGGGGGGGGGGGGGGGGGGGGGGGGGGGGGGGGGGGGTGGGGGGGGGGGGGGGGAGAGGGGGGGGGGGGGGGGGGCCACCGGGGGGGGCACTCCC
>NZ_JBWKEZ010000133.1:0-8390 GCF_056434525.1 Streptomyces sp. NPDC044002 | reverse complement strand
CCCGCCAGGCGCCGGCCGGCCTATCTAGCCTCGCCGGCGTTTGAGGCGCGGGGTCAGGGGCGGAGCCCCGGGGAACGGTGGAAGGGCGAGTAGGGGACGGCCCGCCGCAGGCGCCCCCGCACCCCGGCCCAACTCAGCCCCCGGGAGGAACAAGCGTGTTGTCCGAGCACCGCCCCGCAAGGTAATCCGCCACGTTCGAGACCGTCGCGTCGACGATCTGCCCCACCGCGTCCAGCGTGTAGTACGCCTGGTGGCTGGTCACGACCACGTTCGGGAAGGTGACCAGCCGGGCCAGGGTGTCGTCCTCGACCGCCTCCAGGGACCGGTCCGTGAAGAAGACCCCGGCCTCCGCCTCGTACACGTCCAGGCCCACCCCCGTGAACCGCCCCGCCCGCAGCTCCGCGACGAGGGCCTCCGTGTCGACCAGCCCGCCCCGGCTGGAGTTCACGAGGATCGCGTCGTCCCGCATCGCCTTCAGCGCGGCCGCGTCGACGATGTGGTGCGTGGACTCCAGCAGCGGCACGTGCAGGCTGATCAGGTCGGCGGAGGCGAACAACTCGTCCTTGTCCACGTACGCCATGCCCAGCTCCACGCACGCCGGGTTCGGCACGAGGTCCCAGCCCAGCAGCCGCATGCCGAAGCCGTGGGCGATCCGGGTGAACGCCTCGCCGATCTTGCCGGTGCCGAGGACCCCCGCCGTGCGGCCCCGCAGGTCGCGGCCCATCAGGCCGTTCAGGCGGAAGTCGAAGTCCCGGGTGCGGTTGGAGGCGCGGACGATGCGGCGGTTCACGGCCATGGCCAGGGTCCAGGCGAACTCCGCCACCGAGTAGGGGGAGTAGTACGAGACCCGGCTGACGGTCATCCGGAGCTGCCGGGCCACGTCCAGGTCGATGTTGTTGAAGCCGGTGGAGCGCTGCGCGATCATGCGGGTGCCGCCGGCGGCCAGGGTGCGCAGGACCCGCCCGTGCAGTTCCGCGTTGACGCTGGAGGAGACGACCTCGTACCCGGCGGCGATCGGCGCGGTGTCCTCGCCGAGGAAGACGTCGAGGCAGCGGACCTCGTGGTGGCCCTCGAACCGTTCCTCGAAGGCGCGCTCCAGGAGGGGCTTCTCGTCGGCGGTCACACCGAAGGCCAGGATCTCCACGCTCGCTCGCTCCCCACAGGTCGGTCGGCCACGGGTCGTATCGGTCGTTTCAGTCGTTTCGTCACGATACGACCCGTGGCCCGGCTCCGCAGGCCTCGGCTCCGGCGTCAGCGCACGCCTCAGCCGAAGAAGACCCCGACCTCCTCGTACAGCGCGGGGTCGACCGTCTTCAGCTTCGCGGTGGCCTCCGCGATCGGCACGCGGACGATGTCCGTCCCCTTCAGCGCGACCATCTTGCCGAAGTCGCCGTCCCGCACCGCGTCGATCGCGTGCAGTCCGAAGCGGGTGGCGAGCCAGCGGTCGAAGGCGCTCGGGGTGCCGCCGCGCTGGATGTGCCCGAGGACCGTCGTACGGGCCTCCTTGCCGGTCCGCGACTCGATCTCCTTGGCCAGCCACTCGCCCACGCCCGACAGCCGGACGTGTCCGAAGGAGTCGCGGGAGACCGCGTCCTTGAGGACCAGGTCGCCGTCCTTGGGCATGGCCCCTTCCGCCACCACCACGATGGGCGCGTAGCTGGCCTTGAAACGGGAGGTCACCCAGGCGCAGACCTGCTCCACGTCGAAGCGCTGCTCGGGGATGAGGATGACGTTGGCGCCGCCCGCCAGCCCCGAGTGCAGGGCGATCCAGCCGGCGTGCCGGCCCATGACCTCGACGACCAGGACCCGCATGTGGGACTCGGCCGTGGTGTGCAGCCGGTCGATGGCCTCGGTGGCGATGCCGACGGCGGTGTCGAAGCCGAAGGTGTAGTCGGTGGCCGAGAGGTCGTTGTCGATGGTCTTCGGCACGCCGACGCAGGGGACGCCGTACTCCTCGTAGAGCCGGGCGGCCACGCCGAGGGTGTCCTCGCCGCCGATCGCGACGAGCGCGTCGACCTCGAACTTGGCGAGGTTCTCCTTGATGGCCCGGACGCCGTTCTCCGTCTTGAACGGGTTGGTGCGCGAGGAGCCGAGGATGGTGCCGCCCCGGGGCAGGATGCCGCGGACGGCGGGGATGTCCAGCGGGACGGTGTCCCCCTCGATCGGCCCCCGCCAGCCGTCCTTGAAGCCGACGAACTGGTATCCGTACTCCTGCGTGCCCTTGCGGACGACGCCCCTGATCACCGCGTTGAGTCCGGGGCAGTCGCCGCCGCCGGTGAGCACTCCGACCTTCATGGAATCTCCCTTCGCCATGGCGGTCACGCTAGTGGTGACGCAGGTCACGGCAAGGGCCCCGGAAAGCCCAATTCCGGTGACGGCACGGGGCGTTGCGTACGCCCGTTCACTCGTACGGGGAGTCGGGGTGCAAGTAAGTACGACGTACGAACGGGTTACGCGTCGTCGAGCCCGCGCTCTATCGCGTACCGGACGAGCTCCACCCGGTTGTGCAGCTGGAGCTTGCCCAGGGTGTTCTGCACGTGGTTCTGGACCGTGCGGTGGGAGATCACCAGCCGCTCCGCGATCTGCTTGTACGACAGCCCCTTCGCCACCAGCCGCAGCACCTCGGTCTCCCGGTCGGTCAGCTGCGGGGCCTTCGGCACGTCGGGCGCGGCCGGCGCCGGGTCGGTGGCCAGCCGCCGGTACTCGCCGAGGACCAGCCCGGCCAGGCCCGGCGTGAACACCGGGTCGCCGGCCGCCGTGCGGCGGACCGCGTCGATCAGCTCCTGCGCCCCGGCCGACTTCAGCAGGTAGCCGGTCGCCCCGGACTTCACCGCCTCCAGGACGTCGGCGTGCTCACCGCTGGCCGACAGCACGAGCACCCGCAGCGCGGGATCGGCGCCGACCAGCTCCTTGCA
Source organism: Streptomyces sp. NPDC044002 (assembly GCF_056434525.1). NCBI lineage: Bacteria > Bacillati > Actinomycetota > Actinomycetes > Kitasatosporales > Streptomycetaceae > Streptomyces > Streptomyces sp. NPDC044002. The sequence goes on along the minus strand of NZ_JBWKEZ010000133.1, from coordinate 5,475 downwards.
GACCTGCACCCCGGGCATGCCCGGCAGGTTGAGGTCGAGCACCAGCACCCGGGGCGCCGCCGCGCGGGCCCGGCGTACCGCCTCCGGCCCGTCGCCGGCCGTGGCGACGACGTCGAAGCCCGCCGCGGCCAGGTCGCGGGCCACCGCGTCCCGCCACATCGGATGGTCGTCGACGACCATCACCTTGATGTCCTGGAGCTGGAGCTCGCTGCCGGCGTGCGCGTCGTTCACTGGGTCCTCCCCCTCGGTACTTTCAGTTCCACTTCGGTGCCCTGTCCGGGGACGGACACCAGCTCGGCGCTGCCGCCGAGGTCGCGCAGGCGCCCGCGGATGGACAGGGCCACGCCCATGCGCCCCTCGCCCTCCGCCTGGTCGAGCCGGCCGGCCGGGATGCCCGGGCCGTCGTCCCGTACGGTCACGATCACCTCGTCGCCCCAGTCCTCGACCAGGATCCAGGCGCTGGCACCCTCCCCGGCGTGCTTGCGCACGTTGTCCAGGGCCGCGCCGACCGCCGCCGCCAGCTCCCGCGCGGCGGGCGCCGGCAGCACCACCGGGGTGCCCGGCTCGGCGAAGCTCACCCGGGACCCGGCGTGCGGGGCCAGCAGCGACCGCAGGTCCAGCTCGGCCTCCTCCGCGCCGGGCTCCTCCACCTCGTACGTGTCCACCAGCGCGCCGAGCGACCCGTCGCGCGAGACCCGGGACGGCTGCACCAGCCCGCTGGACACCAGCGTGCGCAGCGCCACCTCCTGCTCCCCCGCCATCCGGCCCAGCTCGGCGGCCTCGCCGCCCAGCTCGGTGCCGCGCCGCTGGACCATGGCGAGGACCTGAAGGACCCCGTCGTGGATGTCGCGGGCGAGGCGCTCGCGCTCGCGGGTCGCGGCCTCGATCTCCAGGGCGCGGGCGAGGGTGGCCTCACTGGCCCGGGCGACCTCGACGACGTAGCCGATGGCGATGGAGGCCACCCAGACCAGCAGCACGTTGTGCAGGGTGTCGCGGGTGGGGTCGCCGCCGTGGATGACCAGGTTGGCGGCGGCCACGAAGGTCGAGGCGAAGCCCGCCCAGCGCCAGCCGCCCTTGAGGGCGAAGGCCAGGACCGAGCCGGCCGTCCAGATGCTGGGGAGGGTGGGGCCGCCCAACGTGATCCGCTCGTGGGTGTCGGCGAGCGGGGTCAGCAGGATGCCGGTCAGCGCGACGGCGAGGTCGGCGACGAGGAAGCCGTTGGTGCAGCTGGCCGCGTTCGCCACCCGGCGGTGGGTGGCCAGCGTCCAGACGGCGAGGAGGGCGAGGTAGCCCGCCGCCACCATCGGCTGGTCGAACTTGCGGTAGGCCGCGGCGAACAGCAGGGCCGCGTAGACCATGGTGAGCAGCCGGTATGCGGTCAGGGCCCGCCACAGCGGCTGCTCGACCGACATCCGTACGACGCGCTCGCGCTTCGCCATCTCCCCCACCCGCCCCGTTACCGGCGGGCCCGTCCTCCCGGCCCGCCGCGCGCGCTACTCCGCGCCCGTCTCTCCCTTGGCCTTCTCGGCCTCGGCCTTCTCCGCTTCGGCCTTCTCGGCCTTCTCGGCCTTGGCCGCCTTGTCGGCCGCCTTGCCGCTCTCCTTGGCCGCCTTCTCCGCGTCCGCGATCTGCCGCTTGGCGGCCGTCGCGTAGATGTCCACGTACTCCTGGCCGGAGAGCTTCATGATCTCGTACATGACCTCGTCGGTCACCGAGCGCAGGATGAAGCGGTCCCCGTCCATGCCCTGGTAGCGGCTGAAGTCCAGCGGCTTTCCGATCCGGATGCCCGGGCGCATCAGCTTCGGGACCACCTTGCCGGGCGGCTGGATCTTCTCGGTGTCGATCATCGCGACGGGAATCACGGGCGCGCCGGTGGCCAGCGCCACCCGGGCCAGACCGCCCGGCTTGCCGCGGTAGAGGCGGCCGTCGGGTGAACGCGTCCCCTCGGGGTAAATACCGAACAGCTCCCCGCGCTCGATGACCTCGATGCCGCTCTTGATGGCGGCCTCGCCCGCACCGCGCGCGCCGGAGCGGTCCACCGGGAGCTGGCCGACGCCCTTGAAGAAGGCCGCCGTCAGCTTGCCCTTGACCCCCGGGGAGGTGAAGTACTCCGCCTTCGCGATGAAGGTCACCTTCCGGTCCAGTACGGCCGGCAGGAAGAAGGAGTCGGAGAAGGACAGGTGGTTGCTCGCGAGGATCGCCGGCCCCTCGGCGGGAATGTTCTCGAGGCCCTCCACCCACGGCCTGAAGGCGAGCTTCAGGGAACCCCCGATGGAGAACTTCATTGCGCCGTAGATCAACTCGAAAGCCTTCCTGTGTCTGTCGAACAGACCATATCCCGTGGGCCCGCGCGGAGCGCCCGACGGCCCTGGTCGGTGTCATCCCGGTCGCGTACGGTGAAGTCACACAGCGCAACGCACCCCCCACCCTTCGAAGGAGACCCTGGTGCCCGTCCTCCCTGGAGCAGAGCCGTTCCGCCACGAGGGCGGAGAGGTGGGCGTACTCCTCTGCCACGGCTTCACCGGTTCGCCCCAGTCGCTCCGCCCCTGGGCCGAGTACCTGGCCGAGCGCGGGCTGACCGTCTCGCTCCCGCTGCTGCCCGGGCACGGGACGCGCTGGCAGGACATGCAGCTCACCGGCTGGGAGGACTGGTACGCGGAGGTCGACCGGGCGCTGCGCGAGCTGCTGGAGCAGTGCGAGCAGGTCTTCGTCTTCGGGCTCTCCATGGGCGGCGCGCTGACGCTGCGGCTGGCCGCCAAGCACGGTGACGCCATCAGCGGCATCGTCCTCGTCAACCCGGCCAACAAGGTGCACGACCCGCTGGCCGTCGCCCTTCCGGTGGTCAAGCACTTCATCCGGTCGACGCCGGGGATCGCCAGTGACATCGCCAAGCCCGGCTCGGCGGAGGTCGGCTACGACCGCGTCCCGACGAAGGCCGCGCACTCGCTGCGCAAGTTCTTCCAGCGCGTGGACACCGAGCTGCCGCAGGTCACGCAGCCCGTGCTGCTGCTCCACAGCCCCCAGGACCACGTGGTCCCGCCGGTCGACTCGGCCCGCATCCTGGCGCGCGTGTCCTCGACCGACGTCACCGAGACCCTGCTGGAACAGAGCTACCACGTGGCGACGTTGGACCATGACGCGGAGCGGATCTTCGCGGACAGCTATGCGTTCATCGGGCGGCTCGCGAAGAGTGTCGGCAGGGAGGGGGCGGCCAGCGGTGGCTGAGCACGAGGAGTCCTCCGGGGGCGTTCCCCCGCTGGACGAGGAAGCGGCATGGGCCGCGATCGTCGCCGGGTACGGACAGGAACCGCCGGACCCGCCGGGGGCGAGGCCGTTCCGGCCGATCGAGAACCTGATGCTGCCGGAAGAGGACGTCAAGCCCGAGCCGAAGGCCCCGACGGCCGACCCGGCTCCGGAGCCGAAGCCCGAGTCCGAGCCCACCCCGAAGCCGGAGCTGGGCAGCTCGATCACGTTCGCCCCGGGCGTCGGCGCACCGGCCCCGGGCCCGCGCGACCACACCCCGGCCGAGCCGGCGGACGAGGGCCACTTCGTCCCGCCGGAGCCGGAGCTGCCGGAGGCGGACACGACGGCGAAGTTCGCCTGGCTCGCGGTGGTCGGCGGACCGGTACTGCTGCTGCTGGCGGTGCTGTTCCAGTGGGACATGACGTGGTGGCTGACCACCCTGGGCATCGGCGGCTTCCTGGGCGGCTTCGCCACCCTGATCGCCCGCATGTCGGGCGGGGACGACGACGATGACGACGACCCGGGACGCGGCGCGGTGGTGTAGGGGTGGGTGCGGGGGGGGCGGTAGCCCCCCGGACCGCCTCAGAGCTGGTTGGGGGCTTCCCGTCAGTCCCATCGTCCTTCCGGTTCGGGTCGGTCCCTCAAGGGCGCTCCTTCGTCGCGTCGCTACGCGATCGCCTTCGGCCACCCTTGACCGACCGACCCGCCCCGGAAAGCCGAAAGACTGCCGGGAAACCCCCAAAGAAACGGCACGGTCCATCGTTGGAGGAGCGGGTCCCTCAGGGGTCAGGCGAGGGGTCGGGGGCCGGCTCGCCGGGCATCCGGGCCCCCACGAGTCGCGATTCCGGGCCAGGGGTGCGACTACCCGCACGAGAGGCCGATCAGAGCCCCCTCCAGACCACCCAAGCGCGCCGGATCGCTACGCGCTCCTCATGTCTCGGCGTCCGGCGACCGTCATGGGCTGATACCCGCACCAGAAGACGATCAGGGCAGCCCAGGAATCCGGCAGGCGCATCAGATCGCTACGCGCTCCTCCCGTTTCAGCGTCCGGCGGCCGTCTTGGGCGGGCGACAGCGATCTGCGTGGCAGCTCCCACTCGGCTGCGATGCTTGAATTGGGTGGTCGTTCCCGGTCTGGCAAGGAGAAGTGCTGTGCCCCTGGTATCTGTCGTGATGCCCGTTTACAACTCGGCGGCGACCCTCGGTGCGGCCGTCCGGTCGGTGCTCACCCAGACCCACGGCGACCTGGAGCTGCTGGTCACCGACGACCGGTCCACCGACAGCTCCATGGACCTCCTCACGGAGTTCGCCCGCCAGGACGAGCGCGTCCTGCCGGAGCGGGCGCCCGAGCAGGGCGGCGCCGGCCGGGCCCGCAACCGTGCGATCGAGCGGGCCCGCGGGGACTACATCGCCTTCCTCGACAGCGACGACATGTGGCTTCCGGAGAAGACCGAGAAGCAGCTCGCCTTCGCCGCTCAGGCCACCGCGCCGCTGACGTTCACCTCGTACTTCAAGATGGACGCCGACTACGACGGCGAGAGCACCGACTGGGTCCCCAACGGGCGCGTGGTCCGTGCCCGGGAGCACGTGGACTACCGCGCGATGCTGGTCCGCGACCACATCGGAGCCCTCACCGCCATGTACGACCGCAACGCCCTGGGCACGAGGCTGATGCCTGAGATGCGCAAGCGCCAGGACTACGCCCTCTGGCTTTCGATCATGCGGGACGGCGCCGACGCCCGGGGCCTGGCTGAGCCGCTCGCGGTGTACAGGGCCCACCAGGCGGGATCGCTGTCCTCCAACAAGCTCTCGCTCGTCCAGTACAACTGGTCGCTGTACCGCGAGCACGAGCACCTGTCGGTCCCACGGGCGACGCGGGCGCTGGCCGGTGCCGTGTGGCAGTCGGTGCGCAACTCCCGCATCTGACGGTCGCCCTTTGGCGCGGGTATCAGCCCAGGACGGCCGCCTGACGCTGAGAGATGAGGAGCGCGTAGCGATCTGCTGCGCCTGGGTGCTTCCCAGGGGGTTCTGATCAACCTCTCGTGCGGGTAGCCGCCTCCCCGGCCCGGGACCTCGACATCTGAGGGCCCGGATGCCCGGCGGGCCGGCCCCCGGCACCTCGCCTCGTCCCTGAGACGCCCGTCCCTTCTCCTCTGGACCGTGCCGTTTCTTTGGGGGTTTCCCGGCAGTCTTTCGGCTTTCCGGGGCGGGTCGGTCTGTCAAGGGTCGCCGA
>NZ_JBWKEZ010000132.1:0-8538 GCF_056434525.1 Streptomyces sp. NPDC044002 | reverse complement strand
TGGATTTCGCGCAGCGAAATTCCAGCCCGCGCGGCGTTTGAGCGCAACGGGGTCAGGGGCAGCGCCCCTGGGAACGGTGGAAGGGCGGGGAGGGGACCCAGCCCCGCAGGGGCCCCGTTACGCCACCCGGGGCCGGGTGGAGCCCGGGTGGTGGTGGGGGGACGTGAGGAGGCCTCGGAGGGCCATCGCGGTGCCGGCGGCCACCACCGCGGCGGCCACCGACATGCCCAGGACGCCGTTCAGCGGGAGGGCGATGCCGATCGCGCCGCCCAGGACCCAGGCCACCTGGAGCAGGGTCTCCGAACGGGCGAAGGCCGAGGTGCGGACGGCCTCCGGGACGTCGCGCTGGATCATCGCGTCGAGCGAGAGCTTCGCCAGGGCCTGGCAGAAGCCGGCCGTGCCGGCCAGGACGGCCATGAGCAGGCCGCTGAAGAGGACGGCCGAGAGGATCGCCACGCCCAGGGTGGCGGAGAGGACCGCCGCGACGATCGCCTCCGGGGCGCGGGCCCGGAGCCAGGCGCCGACCGCGGTCCCGGCGGCGTTGCCGATGCCCGCCGCGACGCCGACGATGCCCAGCGACACGGCCGCGCTCTGCCCGCCGAGCGGGTGCTCGCGCAGCAGGAACGCCAGGAAGAAGATCAGGAACCCGGACAGGCCGCGCATCGCCGCGTTCGCCAGCAGCCCGCACAGGACGGGGCGGCTGACCGTGCGCAGCCCGGGGCGCTTGGAGTGGGCCTCGTGGGTGGAGAGCCGGGCGCGGCGCTCGCCCTTGGCGTCGTCGACCTTGTGCGGCAGCTGGAACGCCGCGAAGGTGCCCCACACGAAGATCGCGCAGGCCCCGTACAGCGGCCAGGGCGGTCCGATCGTGTGCAGTCCGGCGGCCACGGGTGCGGCCGCGCCCGTGGCGAGCAGGCCCGCGAGCGTGACCCGGGAGTTCGCCTTGACGAGTGAGAACTTCGGCGGGAGGAGCCGCGGGACGACGGCGCTGCGTACGACCCCGTAGGCCTTCGAGGCGACCAGGACGCCCAGGGCCGCCGGGTACAGCTCCAGGCCGCCCGTGGCGACGGCGCCGGACATCATCAGCGCCAGCAGGGCCCGCGTCAGCATGGCGCCCGCCATCGCCGCCCGCCGGCCGTGCGGGAGCCGGTCCAGCAGGGGGCCGATCACGGGGGCCAGCAGGGTGAAGGGCGCCATGGTGATCGCGAGGTAGAGGGCCACCCGTCCGCGTGCCTCGTCGGTGGGGACCGAGAAGAACACCGTCGAGGCGAGCGCGACGGTGATCATGACGTCTCCGGCGCCGTTGATCGCGTGCAGTTCGATCAGACGGCCCAGCCCCGACTCGCCGGCTCCGTGGGCGTGCGTGGCGCGCCGGATCCCGCGCGCCGGACCGGTGATGGGGAGGTGCAGGGCACGCCCGACCGCCCGGCCGGCCCGCCTGGCCGGTCCCGAGCCGTCTGCGGACGACCGTGCGGGAGCCACGTGGCCATAGTGCCCCACGCGGCCGTCCGGGACCCTTCCCGGCGCGTCCGGGGCGTGCTCCGGGGAGGCCGTCGCAGGGTTTCGCGCGGCTTCCGCGCACGCGTGTTGTCCGCGAATCGGACCTCGCATGTGGGCCGAAGGCTTGGAAGGAGGTAGCGTGCGTAGCGCGCCACCGGCGGTTGCACTTGGCCGCGCGCCTCTTCGTGATCCCGCAGAATGGATCACAGTGGGGTGCGCCCGAGGCCGATCGGGGCGCGGACGTCGACGCGGCCCTCTGGTCCGCTCCGCCCGCGCTACGTACGGACGAGACCGACGGGTCGTTGTGAACGACAGTACGGACGGCGCACTCGTGAGACGGCGTAGGAGAGAACGAGACCTGTGAGTGCTGCGACGACGCGAAGCCGTACCCCGCGTACCCCGCGTACGCCCGCCCCGGACCGCCTCTGCGCCGAGGCGGTGGAGTTCGCCCGCGCGGCGGCCGAGGAGGCCGCCCACCCCGGTGTGGTGGGCGAGCACGTGTCCGCCGTAGCGGAGGGCGACCGGGTCGTCACCCACTTCTTCGAGTGCAAGGAGCCGGGCTACCGCGGCTGGCGCTGGGCCGTCACCGTGACCCGCGCCTCCCGCGCGAAGAACGTCACCCTCGACGAAACCGTGCTCCTTCCCGGCGACGACGCGCTCCTCGCCCCCGAATGGGTGCCGTGGAGCGACCGGCTGCGCCCGGGCGACATGGGCCCCGGCGACCTGCTGCCGACGGACGCCGACGACCTGCGGCTGGAGCCGGGCTGGTCCGGGGAGGACGCGCCGCCGCCGAACTCGGTCGTCTCCACCGAGATGGCCGAGCTGGTCGAGGCCGAGGACGCCGACGTCACGGACCGGGTGGTCGTCCCGGCGCGCGGTTCGATCACCGCGGTGGCGGAGGAGCTCGGCATGCGCCGCGCCCGCGTCCTGTCGCGGTACGGGCTGCACACGGCGGCCGACCGCTGGGACGAGTCCTTCGGGGCGAAGACGCCGATGGCGCAGGCCGCGCCCGCGTCGTGCGTCTCGTGCGGCTTCCTCGTGGCGATCGGGGGCTCGCTGGGGCAGGCCTTCGGGATCTGCGCGAACGAGTTCGGTCCGGCGGACGGCCGGCTCGTCTCCCTGTCGTACGGCTGCGGCGGCCACTCGGAGGCCGCCGTCATGCCGAAGCCGCCGCGGCCCGCGCCGCCGGTGCTGGACTCGATGGCGACGGACGAGTTCCCGCTGCGCCCGGCGCCCGACACCGGCTCGGTGCCTTCGGCGGACCTTCCGTCCGCCGATCTCGGGCACTCGTAGTCACCGGGTGGTGAGGGGCGGGTCGCCGGGGTCCGGCGCCCGCCCTCGGTTCACTTCAGGGTGATCGGGGCCTCGGCCGCGATGGCGCCCAGCTTCTCCGGGTTGCGGACGAAGTAGATGCCGGCGATGCGGCCGTCCTCGACGTGGAAGGCCATGACGCCGTCGAGTTCGCCGTCGAGGTGGGCGAGGAGCGCCGGACTGCCGTTGACCACGGTGGGGGTGATGGCGAACCGGTCCGCCTTCTTGCCGACGCCGCCGATGATGAAGCGGCCCACCTTGTCGGCGCCCGTGACGGGGCGCAGCGCGGCCTGCTTGATGCCGCCGCCGTCGCCGACGAGGACGACGTCGGGGGCGAGTACGTCCAGGAGGCCCCGGAGGTCCCCGTTGTCGAGCGCCCGCTGGAAGGACTCCATGACGGCCCGGGTCTGGCTCGCGGAGACGGTCTGGCGGGGGCGGCGGGCGTCGACGTGGCGCCGGGCGCGGTGTGCGATCTGGCGTACGGCGGCGGGGGTCTTGTCGACGGCGGCGGCTATCTCGTCGTAGCCGACGTCGAAGGCCTCGCGCAGGACGAACACGGCGCGTTCGGTCGGGGAGAGCGTCTCCAGTACGAGCATCATCGCCATGGAAACGCTCTCCGCGAGCTCCACGTCCTGAGCCACGTCGGGTGCGGTGAGCAGCGGTTCGGGCAGCCACTCGCCGACGTAGGACTCCTTGCGGCGGCTCATCGACCGCAGCCGGTTGAGGGACTGGCGGGTCGTGATGCGGACCAGGTAGGCGCGCCGGTCCTCTACCTGGCCGAGGTCGACCTTCACCCAGCGCAGCCAGGTCTCCTGGAGGACGTCCTCGGCGTCGGAGGCCGAGCCGAGCATCTCGTAGGCGACGGTGAAGAGCAGGTTGCGGTGGGCGACGAAGGCTTCGGTCGCCGCGTCGTCGGTGCGGTCGTCCGTGCTGTCGTCCGCGCGGTCGCCGTCGTGCACGTGGTCGGTCATCCGGTCGGTCATCTGGTCGGTCCCCCGGGTGTCAGGCGGCCGTGGTCTGTCCCCGCACGGCCTGGAGCTTCTTCTGGCGGGTGGCGGCGCCCGAGCCGCGGTGCAGACGGTAGCCGCCCGGCTTGCGGGCCTCGTCGGCGAGGTGCTTGACGACGACCGTGCAGACGGTCTCCTTGAGCTTGGCGCCGGGCTTTCCGTCGACGTGGAACCAGATCGCGGTGTCGGCCTTGGCGAACTGGAAGATGCCGTCGTGGCGGCCGAGGCTGATGCACTGGGCGCCGAAGGGCTGGTTGAGGGTTTCGGGGTTCTCGTCGGCGAGGCGGCTCAGGACGGTGTCGGCGGCGCGGGCGCCCATGGGCATCGCGGCCTGGCAGCTCATCCGCAGCGGCAGGCCCGAGGGGGCGGCCGAGTCGCCGGCGGCGACGATGCGGTCGTCGTCGACGCTGGTCAGGGTCTCGTCGGTGAGGATCCGGCCGGCCGTGTCGGTGGCCAGGCCGCTGCGGGCGGCGAGGTCGGGGACGGCGAAGCCGGCGGTCCAGACGGTGACCCCGCTGGCCAGTTCACGGCCGTCGGCCAGGCGGACGGCGGTGGCGGTGACGTGGGTGACGGTGCTGTCGGGGCCGTCGACGACGGTGACGCCGAGGCGGGCCAGGCGGCGGGCGACCGAGCGGCGGCCGCGGGTGTGGAGGTAGGGGCCGAGGGTGCCGCCGCAGACCAGGGTGACCGGCCGGCCGGCGCCGGCGAGTTCGGCGGCGGTCTCGATGCCGGTGGGTCCGGCGCCGACCACCGTCACCGGGGCCTCGGCGGGGGCGGCGTCCAGGACCGGGCGCAGCCGCTGCGCGTCTTCGAGGGTGGCGATGGGGTGGGCGTGTTCGGCGGCTCCGGGGACGCGGAGTTCGGCGCCGGTGCTGCCGACGGCGTAAACGAGGTAGTCGTAGGCGAGGCGGTCGCCGGTGGCGAGTTCGAGGGTGCGGGCGGGGGCGTCGATGCGGTCCACGGTGTCGACGACCAGGCGTACGCCCTCGGCGAGGACGTCCTTGTACTCGACGACGGCCGCGTCGTTGCCGGCCGCGAGCTGGTGCAGGCGGATGCGGTGCACGAACGACGGGCGCGGGTTGACCAGGGTGACCGTCACGTCGCCGCGCAGGGTGAGCCGGTTGGCGGCCATCACGCCCGCGTAACCGCCGCCGATCACGACCACGTTGGTGTTGTTCTCGCTCATCGTGTCCTCCTCCGTTGGGGTTCGGACACAAGACACCGGGTGCCGGGAACGTGTGACAGGTTGTGACCCGGATCACTTCCGGCGGTGCGGAACGGGCCCCTGTCGTCACCCCCGTGAACGACGGGGGCCCCTCGCCGACAGCGAGCTTAGGCGGACGTCGTTCGAGGTCATGTGCACTGCGCGCACGGATCGTTGACGTTGCGCGCAGGAGGTTTGCGGGGCCGCTCCGCGGAGACCGCCTAGGCCGTCTCTTTCGGATCTTGCCGGTTAAGCCCGCGTCTCCCCCAGCTACCGCTGGGAGGGGCCCCCAGGTGCCGTGCATCGGCGCGTTGGCGGGGCGCCCTTGTACTGGACGTACTCGGGTGCTCCGCCAACGCGGCGAGGTGCGGTGCCGGGCGGCGCGGGTCTGGGGGCACCTCCCAGCGGTAGCTGGGGGAGCAAGATCCGGAAGAGACCGCCTAGGCCTTGCGGCGGCGGAAGAGGCGCCTGCCCGCCAGGACCAGGGCGGTGCCCGCCGCGAGGACCAGCGCCCCCTTGGTGAAGCTGCCGGACTCCTGCCCGGCCGGCGCGCCCTGCGCCCCCGCGGAGCCCGTCGGGCCGGCGCCCGGCCGCTGCGGGGCGGGGGTGCGGGCCGGGTCGGACGCGGCCGCCGCCGGGGCCGCCGGTACGGCCACCACCCTGCTGTTCGCGCCCTCCGCCCCGAACATCAGCGTCCTGCCGTCCGGCGTGTACGTCACCGACTCCGCCTGCCCCTGCCACGGCGCGTCCACCCGCTCGCCCGCGCCCTGCGGGCGGCCGTCCTTCCACGCGTACGTACGGGCCGTGAGGTAGCCGCGCAGCGTCAGCCGCGTCCCGTCCGGGGAGAACGCCCCGTCCGTCACCCACGGGACCTCCGCGACCCGCCGGAAGACGTTGCGCCCGTCCGCCGACAGCCGTTCGGGGCCCTCGTACAGGCCGCCGCCCTGCTCGTTCTTGCTCGCGATGTACACCCGGCCCGTCACCGGATGCACCATCAGCGCCTCGGCGTTGCGCGGCCCGTCGGCGTACGTGACCGTGAACTGCTCGGCCGCGACGGTCCGGTCGCCGAGCTCCTTCGGCTCCTGGAAGCGGTAGATCCACACGTGTTCCCACGTGCCGTCCTTGTTGTCGCCGATGTCCCCGACGTACAGCTGCCCGTCCGGTCCGAGCGAGATCGCCTCCACGTCGCGCGGGGTCCCGGTCCCGGTGAGCGTCAGCCGCGCCACCGTCTTCCCCGTCGCCGAGTCCACCGCGTACACGTACGGGCCGTCGTCGCTGTCGTTGTGCGTCCAGTACACGCCCGGGTGGATCCGGCTGGCCGCGAGCCCGCTCGACTCCCTGATCCGCGGATCGGTGATGGTGAACCCGGACGCGGTACCCGACGCGGCGGGAGTCTCCGCCGCGAGGGCGGCCCCCGGCAGCAGGGCGAGCACGAGGGCGGCGGGGACGGCGGTCGACCGGGGCAGCAGGCGCATCCCACAAGCCTGCCACCAGGCCCGGCGTGTCCGGCATCACAGGGGCTCGCGGCGCGTGATCCGCGATGATGACCGGATGCGTTTCATGTTCGTCGGCGACTCCATGACCATCGGACGCGCCGGCGACTACACCTGGCGCTACCGGATGTGGCAGCACCTCGGCGCCACCCTGGGCGACGGCTCGTTCGAGATCGTCGGCCCGCGCACCGCGCTGTACGACGACACCGGCGCCGACGGCCCAGCGGGCCCCGCCGGCGAGGACTACGCGGCCCCGGACTTCCCCGGGCACGCCCGCCGGCACCTCGCGGGCTGGGGCGAGGGCTGGCAGCACATGGCCCCCCTCATCGGGCCCGCCGCCGCCGGCCACCGGGCCGACGTGCTGCTCGTCTCCCTCGGCCTGATCGACCTCGGCTTCTACACCAACGCCGAGCAGACCGCCGGCAACGTCCGCGCCTTCGTCGCCGCCGCCCGCGAGGCCCGCCCGGCGATCCGGATGGTCTTCCTCCCGGTGATCCCCAACGTCCGCGCCGAGGACGAACCCCCCTTCGCGGCCGAGGTCGCCCGGTTCAACGAACTCCTCGCCAAGGCGGTCGCCGACCTGACCACCGACGCCTCGCCGATCCTGCTTGCCGCCCGCCCGGACGCGTACGACATCCACCGCGACACCTACGACGGCACGCACCCCAACGCCTCCGGCGAGCACCGCCTCGCGGGCGAGTTCGCGGCCGTCCTGCACCAGGCCTGGGGCATCGGCGGCCCCTACCGTCCCGCGCGGGACCGGTAAACCCCGTCCCGCGAAAGGGGCTTGCCTGGAGCGCACTCCAAGCAGTTGGCTTGGGTCCATGAAGTACACGCAGCTCGGACGCACCGGTCTCAAAGTCAGCCGCCTCGTACTCGGCACGATGAACTTCGGCCCCCAGACGGGCGAGCCGGAAAGCCACGCGATCATGGACTCGGCCCTCGACGCGGGGATCAACTTCTTCGACACGGCGAACGTGTACGGGTGGGGTGAGAACAAGGGCCGCACCGAGGAGATCATCGGCACCTGGTTCGCCCAGGGCGGCGGCCGCCGCGAGAAGACCGTCCTCGCCACCAAGGTCTACGGCTCCATGTCCCGCGAGGGCGACACCTGGCCGAACGAGGACCGGCTGTCGGCGCTGAACATCCGCCGGGCCGTCGAGGCCAGCCTCAAGCGGCTCCGGACCGACCACATCGACGTCTACCAGTTCCACCACATCGACCGCCTGACCCCCTTCGAGGAGATCTGGCAGGCCGTCGACGTGCTCATCCAGCAGGGGAAGATCCTCTACGCGGGCTCCTCCAACTTCCCCGGCTACAAGATCGCCCAGGCCAACGAGACGGCCGCCCGGCGCGGCATGGTCGGCCTCGTCAGCGAGCAGTGCCTCTACAACCTCTCCGAGCGGCGCGCCGAGATGGAGGTCATCCCGGCCGCCCAGGAGTACGGCCTCGGGGTCATCCCGTGGTCGCCGCTGCACGGCGGCGTGCTCGGCGGGGTCATCAAGAAGGAGGTCGAGGGCGGCCGCCGCGCTTCCGGGCGGGCGGCGGACGCGCTGGCCAACAGCACGACCCGGGCGCAGATCCAGGCGTACGAGGACCTGCTGGAGAAGCACGGCCTGGAACCCGGCGAGGCCGCCCTGGCCTGGCTGCTGACCCGCCCCGGCATCACCGGCCCCATCGTCGGCCCGCGCACCGCCGAGCAGCTGGAGAGCGCCCTGCGCGCGGTGGAACTGGAGCTGAGCGAAGAGGTACTGGCCGGCCTCGACGAGATCTTCCCCGGGCCGGGACCGTCGCCGGAGGCCTTCGCCTGGTAGGAGGGAGCCCGGCGGGGGTGGATGCCGGGGGTCCGGGGGTTGTCCCCCGGGCGGGCACAGTCCGGGCCCGGGGCCGTCGCCGGAGGCCTTCGCCTGGTAGGCGCCCCAGCACACCGCCCCGGGGGGGGTGTTGGGGGGGGGGGGGGGGGGGGGGGGGGGGGGGGGGGGGGGGGGGGGGGGGGGGGGGGGGGGGGGGGGGGGGGGGGAGGGGG
>NZ_JBWKEZ010000131.1:0-8670 GCF_056434525.1 Streptomyces sp. NPDC044002 | reverse complement strand
CCCGGACCCCCTCGGGGCTGCGCCCCGGACCCCCTCGGGGCTGCGCCCCGGACCCTCGGGCTGTGCCCCGGACCCTCGGGCTGTGCTCCGCCCCCCCCCGGCCCGCGTTGGGGCGGTGCCCCGGGCTTCCCGTCGGGCTGTGCCCTGGGCTCCGGGCGGGGGTGGCGGTGCCTTGGGTGGGGGCGGGACGGGGGAGGCGGGTGGGGTGGAGCCGCTGGTCGGGGTGGCGACGGACACAGGTCGGGGGTGGGCAATCGTGGGTATGCTCGCGGCCATGCCCCAGCCCCCCTCCGCCGCGTCGCGGGACAAACCCGCCATACGCGACCGCGGCGACGCCTGCCCCGGCGCGCTGCGGCTGCACGCCGCCGACGACGGGTACCTGGCGCGCGTCCGGATCCCCGGCGGGCTGCTCACCACCGCGCAGGCGACCGTGCTCGGGCTCGCCGCGGACCGGTTCGGGGACGGGCACCTGGAACTCACCTCGCGCGGCAACGTCCAGCTGCGCGGCCTCGCCGACGGCTGCGGCGCCGGCCTCGCCGAGCTGCTCGACGGTGCCGGGCTGCTGCCCGCGCCCGGCCACGAGCGGGTGCGCAACGTCGTGGCCTCCCCGCTGGGCGGCCCCCGCGTCGTCCGCCGGGTCCGGGAGCTGGACCGGCTGCTGTGCGGCAGCACCCGGGCGACGGGCCTGTCCGGGCGGTTCCTGTTCGCCCTCGACGACGGGCGCGGGGACGTCGCCGCCCTCGACCCCGACGTGACCGTGCTCGGCAGCGGTGACCGGGTGCTGGTCCGGCTCGGGGCCGCGGCCGGCGCCGTCGAAGTGGCCGCGGGCGACGCACCCCGGGCGGCCCTGCTGGCCGCCGAGTACTTCCTCGACGCCGCCGACGCGGCCGGGACCCGGGCCTGGCGGGTCGCCGAGCTGCCCGACGGACACGCCCTGGACGGCGGGGAGTTCGCCCTGCGGCTGGCCGCCGCCGGGATCGGCGCCGACCGCCTGCCCGAGGTGGCCTGGCCGCACGCGCGGCCGCCCCGGCCCGGCGCGCACGGCGACGCGCTGTGCGTGCTGCCCCCGCTCGGCCGGCTCGGCTCCGCCCAGTGGCGGGTACTGGCCGAGGCCGCCGACGCCGCCGACGGCGAGTTGCGCGTCACCCCGTGGCGCAGTGTCGTCCTGCCCGGCGCGGCCGCCCCCGGCCCCGCCGGCGGTCACGCCGCGCTGGAGGCGGCCGGCCTGGTGACCGGGCCCGGCGGGCCCTGGCAGACCGTCACCGCCTGTACGGGCAGGCCCGGTTGCGCCAAGTCCCTCGCGGACGTGCGCGCCGACGCGCGTGCCGTCGTACAGGAGACGGGAGCCGCGGCCGCGCTGCCCGTGCACTGGTCCGGGTGCGCCCGCCGGTGCGGGCACCCGCGCGGCACCGCCTGGGTGGACCTGGTCGCCACCCCCGACGGGTACGAACTCGACGGCCGGCCCACCCCGTTCGCAGACCTCGCGGCCGCCCTTACGGCCGCACGCACCACCACACCACCCGCATCGCAGTGAAGAAATGAGCGAGTACACCGTGTTTGAGTACGAGAAGGACGGCGCCGCGATCTACCGCCAGTCCTTTGCCACGATCCGCGCCGAGGCGGACCTCTCCGGGCTGCCCGCCTCGGTCGCCCAGGTCGCGGTGCGCATGATTCACGCCTGTGGCATGACCGACCTCCCCCAGGACCTCGGCTACACCCCCGACGTCGTCCTGCGGGCCCGCGCGGCCCTGCACGCCGGCGCGCCGATCCTGTGCGACGTGCAGATGGTCGCCAGCGGCGTCACCCGCAAGCGGCTGCCCGCCGACAACGAGGTCATCTGCACCCTCTCGGACCCGGCCGTGCCGGAGCTCGCCGCGAAGATGGGCACCACGCGCAGCGCCGCCGCCCTCGAAGTCTGGCGCGACCGGGGCCTGTTGGAGAACTCCGTGATCGCCGTCGGCAACGCGCCGACCGCCCTGTTCCGGCTGCTGGAGATGATCGAGGAGGGCGCCCCGCGCCCCGCCGCCGTCATCGGCGTGCCCGTCGGCTTCATCGGCGCCGCCGAGTCCAAGGACGCCCTCGCCGCCCACCCCTCCGCCCTCGACCACCTGATCGTGCGGGGCCGGCGCGGCGGCAGCGCCATCGCGGCCGCCGCGGTCAACGCGATCGCGAGCGAGGAAGAATGAGCGACCGTCAGGAGAACGGCCCCGTGAAGGGCAAGCTGTACGGCGTCGGACTCGGGCCCGGCGACCCCTCCCTGATGACCCTGCGGGCCGTCGAGGTGATCGCCGAAGCGGACGTCGTCGCCTACCACAGCGCCCGCCACGGCCGCTCCATCGCCCGCTCGATCGCCGCGAAGTACCTGCGCTCCGACCACGTCGAGGAACCGCTGGTCTACCCGGTCACCACCGAGACCACCGACCACCCCGGCGGCTACCAGGGCGCGATGGAGGAGTTCTACGAGGCCTCCGCCGCCCGCCTGGCCGCACACCTCGACGCAGGCCGCACCGTCGCCGTGCTCGCGGAGGGCGACCCGCTCTTCTACGGCTCGTACATGCACATGCACAAGCGGCTCGCGGACCGGTACGAGGCCGAGGTGATCCCCGGCGTCACCTCCGTGAGCGCCGCCGCCGCCCGCCTCGGCACCCCGCTCGTGGAGGGCGAGGAGGTGCTGACGATCCTGCCCGGCACCCTGCCCGAGGAGGAGCTCACCGCGCGCCTCGCCGCCACCGACTCGGCGGTCGTGATGAAGCTCGGCCGCACCTTCCCCGCCGTCCGGCGCGCCATGGAGGGCAGCGGCCGCCTCGCCGAGGCCCGCTACGTCGAGCGCGCCACGATGGAGGGCGAGCGGACCGGGGTCCTCGCGGACACCGACCCGGACAGCGTCCCGTACTTCGCCGTCGCCGTCGTGCCCAGCCGCATCGGCAACCCGGGCAGCGTGCCCTCCGGCCCCGGCGAGGTCGCGGTCGTCGGCACCGGCCCCGCCGGGCCGCTGTGGCTCACCCCGGAGACCAGGCGGGCGCTGGCCGACGCGGAGGTCCTCGTCGGCTACACCACCTACCTGGACCGGGTGCCGGTCAAGCCGGGCCAGGTGCGGCACGGCTCCGACAACAAGGTGGAGTCCGAGCGGGCCGAGTTCGCCCTCGACCTCGCCCGGCGCGGCAAGCGGGTGGCCGTCGTCTCCGGCGGCGACCCCGGGGTGTTCGCCATGGCCACCGCCGTCCTGGAGGTCGCCGGGCAGGCCCCGTACGAGGACGTCCCCGTACGGGTGCTGCCGGGCGTGACCGCCGCCAACGCGGCGGCGGCCGCCGCCGGGGCGCCGCTGGGCCACGACTACGCCACCATCTCGCTCTCCGACCGGCTCAAGCCGTGGGAGGTCATCGCGGAGCGGCTGCGCGCGGCCGCCGCCGCCGACCTGGTGCTCGCCCTGTACAACCCGGGCTCGCGCAGCCGGACCTGGCAGGTCGCCAAGGCGCGGGAACTGCTGCTGGAGCTGCGCGCGCCGCAGACCCCGGTGGTCGTGGCACGGGACGTGGGCGGTCCGGAGCAGTCGGTGCGCGTGCTGACGCTGGCCGAACTGGAGCCGTCCGAGGTGGACATGCGCACGATCCTGCTGATCGGCTCCTCGCAGACCCAGGTCACGCAGCGGCCCGACGGCTCGCGCGTGACGTGGACGCCGCGCCGCTATCCGTGAGGCGGGGGCGGGGACGCGCCGCCGAGACCCTGGCCGGGCCGGAGCCGGCGGCCGGGCACCCGCCGGAGTGAGCGGCCCTGGACGTTCCCTGACCCCCGGTTCCTTCCGGGGTCAGGCGGACGTCGGGGTCCGTCAGGCGAGGTGGATCGTGAAGCGCCTCACGACAGTGGGGGTCTCGGGGGGCTTGGATTCCGTTGTGGAGTGGACCCAGCCGCGAGCCTTCTTGTACTTCCCGGTGCCGCCGGTGATCGCGCTGTCGAAGGGGCCCTGGTCGAGGTAGTTGAAGTACACCCCCTGCGTGGTGAGCTGGCCGCCCGGGAGGATGTAGGTCACGAGGCACTGCTCCGCTTCATCGGCGCCGCCCCGCGTGGTGACGCAGCTGCCGTGGGTCTCGCCGATCTGGTTGTGCTCCTCGTCGAAGAGGAGCGAGCGGACGGCGACTTGATCGCCCTGCTTGGGGCTGCCGGGGATTTCGGGGAGGACGGGGAAGCGGGTCAGTTGCTGTACCTCGGCCAGGACCGTGATGGTCCGGCCCTTGTCCCCGGCCTGGTCGGAACCGGCGTCCGTCGCGGCGGCCGCGACGGGGGTGCAGGCGAGGAGGGTGGCCAGCGTGGCGGTGCCGAGGCAGACCGCTCTGATGGGGCGCATCGTGCGACTCCTGAGGTTGATGTTCGGGAATCACCGGATGGCGAACTTCCATCCGATTTGATTCGATTCCTTTCATAGCCTCGGCTCCGCTGCGCCGGGGGGCACCCCGGCACGAACCACCGGCACATCCAGCCGGTCGGACCAAGCCGGCCGGTGTCAGTCCCGGCGGAGCCAGTCCAGGACCGCCTCCACCGAAGCGGCCCGCGCCACGTGCTCCGGGACCGGGGGACGGCGTACGACCAGGACCGGGATCCCGGCCTCGCGGGCGGCCGTGAGCTTGGGGGAGGTGGCGTCGCCGCCGCTGTCCTTGGTGACCAGTACATCGATCCGGTGCCGGGCCAGCAGCTCCCGCTCCTCGTCCAGCCCGAACGGGCCCCGCGCCAGCAGCACTTCCAGCCGCGGCGGCATCGGCGCGGCCGGCGGGTCCACCGAGCGCACCAGGAACCAGGTGCCGGTGAGGTGCGCGAAGGCGTGCAGCCCCATCCGGCCCGTGGTCAGGAACGCCCGGCCGCCGAGCGAGGGCAGCACGGCCGCCGCGTCCGCGAGGGAGTCCGCGAACGTCCAGTCGTCGCCCGGCCCCGGCGTCCAGCCCGGACGGCGCAGCGCCAGCAGCGGCACGCCCGTGAGCGCCTCCGCCTCCGACGCGTGGAAACTCATCCGCTCCGCGAAGGGGTGGGTGGCGTCGACCACGTGCGTGACACCGTGGCCGGTGATCCAGCCGGCGAGCCCCTCGACGCCGCCGAAGCCGCCGATCCGGGTCTCGCCCGGCGGGAGCACGGGCGCGGAGACCCGCCCCGCGAGCGAGGTCGTCACCTGGTACGCGGTCTCGCGGGCCAGCGCCTCCGCCAGCCGGCGGGCCTCCGTCGTACCGCCCAGGATCAGGACGTGCCGGGCACCCGGGCCGCCCGCCGGTGCGGCGGGCTCAGCAGACATGCCGGTCGCGCTCGGGCGAGTACAGGTGGCTGTCGCGGAACTGCTCGGCGCCCAGCGTCCGGCCCACCACGATGACGGCGGTCCGCACCAGCCCGGCCGCCTTCACCTGCACCGCGATGTCGGACAGGGTCCCGCGCAGGATCAGCTCGTCGGGGCGGCTGGCCATCGCCACGACCGCCACCGGGCACTCGGCGCCGTAGTGCGGCAGCAGCTCGTCCACGACCCGGTCGACGTACCGGGTGGCCAGGTGCAGCACCAGCAGCGCACCGCTGCGGCCGAGCGTGGCCAGGTCCTCGCCGGGCGGCATCGGCGTGGCCTGCTGGGCGATCCGGGTCAGGATCACGGTCTGGCCGACGGTGGGGACCGTCAGCTCCCGCTTCAGGGCGGCGGCCGCCGCCGCGAACGCCGGTACGCCCGGCACCACTTCGTAGGGGATGCCGGCCGCGTCGAGGCGCCGCATCTGCTCGGCGACCGCGCTGAAGATGGACGGGTCGCCCGAGTGCAGCCGCGCCACGTCCAGGCCCGCCTCGTGGGCCCGTACGCACTCGGCGATGATCTCGTCCAGGTTCAGCTGCGAGGTGTCCACCAGCCGGGCGCCGTCCGGGCATTCGGCGAGCAGCTCGCGCGGGACCAGGCTGCCCGCGTAGAGGCAGACGGGGGCGGCGGCCAGGGTCCGGGCACCGCGCACCGTGATCAGGTCGGCGGCGCCGGGGCCCGCGCCGATGAAGTACACGGTCATTCTGATTCTCCTTGTGTCTTCGTGACCGACACGGGCTTCGTGACCGACCACTGGGTGACCGGCATGGCCTGCCGCCAGCCCGTGAAACCGCCGACCGGCACCGCGTGCGCGACGGCCAGCTTCACCAGCTCGCCGCCGTGGCGCCGGTAGCGCTCCGCGAGGACCGCCTCCGACTCCAGGGTGACCGTGTTGACCACCAGCCGGCCGCCGGGCGCCAGCGCCGCCCAGGCCGCGTCCAGCAGCCCCGGCGCGGTCAGCCCGCCGCCGATGAACACCGCGTCGGGGGCCGGGAGTCCCTCCAGGGCGGCCGGGGCCGCGCCGACGACCACGCGCAGCGCGGGCACGCCGAGCGCCGCGGCGTTGCGGCTGATCCGCCCGGCCCGCTCCGGGACCCGCTCGATCGCCACCGCCCGGCAGGACGGGTGCGTACGCATCCACTCGATGCCGATCGACCCGGAGCCGCCGCCGATGTCCCACAAGAGCTCGCCGGGGGCCGGGGCGAGCGCGCACAGCGTCGCGGCGCGCACGTGGCGCTTGGTGAGCTGGCCGTCGTGCTCGTACGCGGCGTCGGGCAGGCCGGGGGTGGCGCCGAGCCGGGGCACGCCGGCGGCGGGGTCCCGGCGGCACTCCACGGCGACCACGTTGAGCGGGTCACCGGGCTCGCGGTGCCAGTCCGCCGCGGTGCCCTCGTACGCGTCCTCGCGCTCGGAGCCGAGCTGTTCGAGGACCCGCATCCGGCTCGGGCCGAAGCCCCGCTCTCGAAGCAGAGCGGCGATCTCGTCCGGGGTCGCCGCTCCGGCGCTGAGCACCAGGACCCGCCGGCCCTCGTGCAGCACGGCCGCCAGCCGGGCCACCGGCCGGCCGACCACCGTCACCACCTCGGTGTCCTCCACCGGCCAGCCCAGGCGGGCGCACGCGTACGACACCGACGAGGGGTGCGGGTGGATCCGCAGGGCGTCCGCGCCCAGCTCCTCGGAGAGCGCGCGGCCGATCCCGTAGAACATCGGGTCCCCGCTGGCCAGCACGGCGATGCGGCGCCCCGCATGCTCGGCCATCAGCTTCGGCACCGCCGGGCGCAGCGGGCTCGGCCAGGCCACCCGCAGCCCGGCGCAGTCCGCGGCCGGCAGCAGGTCCAGCTGCCGGGGGCCGCCGATCAGCACCTCGGCCGATGCCAGCGCGGCACGGGCGCCGGCGGTGAGCCCGGCCCAGCCGTCGGCGCCGAGGCCGACGACCGTCACCGGTGCGGGGGGTGCTGCGGAGCTCACTGCGCGGTACCTCGGGGAAGGGGAGAAGGGGAATGCGGCGGACGGATCCGCAGCCTATCGGGGCGCAGACCCGGCTCCAGTGCCAGGGTGACCACGACGGACGCCGCCGCCAGCGCGGTGATCGCGGCGGCCGGCGAGGTGTACTGCGCCACCGCCCCGGCGAGGGCCGCGGACACCCCCTGCATCGTGAGCATCCCGGCCGAGTGCAGCCCGAGCGCCTGCCCCTGCGTCCCCTCGGGCAGCAGCGGTACGAGCCGCTCCTGCATCAGCAGCCCGGCCGCGTAGCCGGTCGACGCCAGGGCGACGGCGGCCGTGGCGAGGACCGGCCCCGGCTGCAGGGCGAACACCAGGTAGGGCAGCGCCAGCAGCAGCCGCAGCGGGCCCGCCAGGCGCGAGCGCCACCGCTCGGGCAGCCAGCGGCCCGCGACGGTGTCCCCGGCCAGCATCCCGGCGGCGGCGCAGCCGAAGAGCAGCCCGGCGTGCGCCGGGTCGTACGGGACGAACAGCGACTCGCACCCGACGATCAGCCCGTTCGGCACCCAGAGGGCGAGGTACAGGGTCCGGCGGGCCGGATCGGACAGCAACAGGCGGTTGACGCGCCAGGTCTCGGCGGGCGACGGCCTGCCCCCGGCCCTGGGCGCCCGGCGGCGCAGCCCGAAGCGGACCGTGAGCGCGGCGGCCGCCCCGAGCCCGGCCGACACCAGCAGCACCCCGCGCGGGGACAGCGCGCCCAGCAGCAGCCCGCCGGCGGCGAAACCGGCGACCTGCGTGACACCGGCGGCGACGGCGAGGAGGGACCGGCCGAGGAGGTAGTCCCCGGGCGGCAGGATCTCGGTGAGCAGCCCGTAACGGACCCCGCCGGCGAGGGAGTCGGCCAGCCCCTGCCCCAGCAGCACCGCGAACACCGCCCACAGCGGCAGCCCCGGGGCGGCCAGCAGCCCGGTCCCGGCGGCGGCCAGGGCGGCGATCCCGGCGAGCGCGGCCCGCGGCGGCAGCCGGTCGGCGGCGGCCATCAGCAGGGTCGCGCCGAGCACCTGGGCGAGGGAGGGGCCGAACATGGCGAGGGCGGACAGCAGCGGGGAGCGGGTCCGGCCGTAGACCAGCACCCCGAGGGCGAGGCCGCCGGTGGTGGAGGCGGCGACGCGGAGGGCTGCGGCGAGGAAGAAGGGGGCGAACTCGGGGGTACGGAGGAGGAGGGAGTGGTAGCTGCGCGACATGCGGGGAGTCTCCGACGGCCGGCCCCGGGCCCCGCAGAGTTTCGCCCGCACGCGAAACCCCGCCGCTGCGCGGGGCCGGCCCCTCCCCGCCCTTCCACCGTTCCCAGGGGCGCTGCCCCTGACCCCGTTGCGCTCAAACGCCGCGCGGGCTGGAATTTCGCTGCGCGAAATCCA
>NZ_JBWKEZ010000130.1:5792-8911 GCF_056434525.1 Streptomyces sp. NPDC044002 | reverse complement strand
CCCCCCCCCCCCCCCCCCCCCCCCCCCCCCCCCCCCCCCCCCCCCCCCCCCCCCCCCCCCCCCCCCCCCCCCCCCCCCCCCCCCCCCCCCCCCGGCGCCCCCTGCCGCACCGGCCCCGAAGCGCCCCGCGCGCCCGACCCCAGGAGTGCCCGCATGTCCACCACCGCCCTCCCCTCCGAGCAGCTGCCCCGCCCCCGCCGCCGTGTCGTCTACCGGGCCGGTGCCTACAGCACGGTCCACCGCTTCCGCCACGCCGCCGCCCACCTGGAAGCCTTCCGCACCGGCCGGCAATGGCACGTCGACCAACTGATGCCCCGCACCGCCCCGGTGCCCCGCGAAGCCGTCGTACGCTGCGCCACCACCCTCGCCGACGCCGTGGCCCAGGCGGTCGCCCGGATCGACCTCCGGGCTGTCCAGGCACCCGACCACACGGACGACAGCCTGCGCGCGTACGCCGCCGCGGGATGGGACGTCGTCGACCCCGCCACCGGCCGCGCGATGGCCTGGGCCCGCCGCCACGTCGGCGACCCCTACCCCTGGCAGCCGGCCGAACACGAAGGCCTCGTTCCCGTGAACAGCAGCCGCAGCGCCGGCGCCGCCCTCGACGTACGCGAGACCCCCCGGTCGACGGCCCCCGGCCCGCTCGGGCCCGTCATCGTCGTACCCTGCAGCGGCGCCAAGGCGCCCACCAGGACAGCCCTGCCGGCCCGCGACCTCTACCGGGGCAGCTATCACCTCCTGTGCCGGCAGGCGGCCGAGCGCCTCGCCGGCGCCACCGGAGACGTCGTCGTCCTCTCCGCGCAGCACGGCTTCGTCACGCTCGACGAGCCGCTCTTCCCGTACGACCTGCGCATGGGCCAGCCCGGCTCCGCCACCGCCGAGCTGCTCGCCGGCCAGGCGGCCCAGCTCGGCATCCTGCCCGGCCCGCGGCCGTCGTCGCCCTCGGCGGCCGCGCCTACGTCCAGGCCGTCACACAGCTGCGCCCGGACACCCTGCAGCCGCTCGCCGGCTGCCGAGGCATCGGGGAGCAGCGCGCCCGCCTTGCCCGGCTGGCGCGGGCCGAGCAGCCGCTCGAAGTACTCCGCCAGCTGACCACCGCGGCCGCGACGACGGCCTGAAAGCCGACAACCGACTGGCCCCGCCCGTTTACGGGCGGGGCCAGTTCTGCGTAGCGGGAGCGGCGAACGCGGGGGGTCTGAGCAGCGAAAACAGGTCCGGGAACCTCCCGTGCGTGATGAATGAATGCTATAGTTGTCTTGTGGTCGACGGTGGCAGTCGACCACGACCGGAAACCCACACACCCTGGAGAACCGCATGCCCCTGGACTTCACCCACCCGCACGAATTCAGCTGCTTCGGCACGCTCCACTCCGACCACCTCGTTGCGTGGTCCTTCGGGGACCCCCACGTCGAGTGGGAGCTCACCGGCCTCTTCTCCGGCCCCGGCGCGTACACCACCGTCCCGCTCGACGCCGAGACGGACATGCACTATCACCCCGGAGACCAGGGCGCCCCCAACACCGTGGCGCAGCACATCGCCGCCCGCTACGGCTTCGACGGCCTCGACGTCCGGGGCCCCGTCCACTTCACCGGCCCGAGCGGCGAGACCGACCGCGCCCTGGGCATCGCCCCGGACGCCTTCGACGTCCTCTACCGCCGGGTCAAGGACATCTGCGCCGACCTCGGCGTCCGCACCTGGTGCAAGCTCCACCCTGGCGACACCGTCAGCGTCCGCTACACCGACCTGGAACGCGGCGACGTCTACTGGTTCCTGAACGACCCCCACCGCTTCCAGGGCTTCAGGGATTTCCCCGCCGACAGCAAGACGCTGGAGTTCATCCCGGACGCCCGCGTCCTGGTCTGCGACGACGAGTTCACGGTGACCGCCTACGGCACCTACGAGTGCCGCGCGGACCGCGCCCCCGCCGGGTACTGGCAGCGCACCGGCAACCAGCTCCTCAGCGCCTGACCCGCCCTCTCCCCCGGCCCGGCGCCGGGGGAGAGGCTCCCCAGCCGACGGCCGGCCGCACCGCCGGCCCCCGCACACCCCTCAGGAGGAACGATGCACGCCACCCTTCAGGACTGCCAGGACGCCCTCGAAGCCGCCCAGGACCAGGCCCAGGGCCTGACCCGAACCCTCACCGCCACCCTCGCCAACATGGACCCGAACGCCGCCTACCTGGTGCTGCGCCGCGACCCCCGCTCCGGCGAACTCCACCTCGACAGCCTCCGCACCGCCGGCGGCGGCACGCAGTGCGTCTTCGACTTCGACGACGTGGACACCCTCCCCGAGCTCACCGACCCCGAACTGCGCACGGCCTGGGGCAGCACCGACCCGCGCGACCCTCAGGCCCTGCTCCAGGTCCTCCGCCACCTCGACCGCCTTGGCACCCCGTTCGGCCGGCTCCCCGACGCCGCCCAGGAGCAGGCCGACCCGTACGAGGACACGGCGGCCCTGCTGTGCCTCGTGGTCAACGCCGACGCGCCTGAGCCCGAGGGCCACGACCAGGAAGTGACCGTGCACCTCGCCCTCACCGTGACCGAGCAGGTCACCTACGAGTTCACCTCCGAGGTCCAGCTCCCCGCGTACATCGCCCACAACCCGAGCGCCCTCCACGGCTACCTCGCCGAGAACGAGGAGCTCTGGCTCGACGACCTCGACCCCGTCAGCGGCGTCACCATCAACGAGCGCAGCCTGGACGACGTCGAACTCACCCTCGCCGCCTAGACCTCCCACGACCGCACACGGGCGCTGAGGGCGCCCAGGAAGGCACGAAGCACATGCCGGAGTACACCATCAGCTGGAACGTCGAGATCGACGCCGACACGCCCGTACACGCCGCCTTCGCGGCGCTGGCTCTCCAGCGCGACCCTACGTCCTGGGCCACGGTCTTCACCGTCCACACGGACGACGGTGACGTGGTCGTCGACCTCAACCCCCACCAGCCGGGCCCGCCGCGACTGAGCGGCCCCTGGATCCTCACCGCATAGCCCCGCACCTCCTCGCGCCCCGGCACGGCCCACCAGCCGCGCCGGGGCGCAGCCATGCCCGATACCCCAGGCGCATCCCATCGGCCCTGCGTGGGCCGGTTTTCCTTCTCGGCCCCCTGACATTGCCGG
>NZ_JBWKEZ010000130.1:0-5782 GCF_056434525.1 Streptomyces sp. NPDC044002 | reverse complement strand
CCAGCGTGGCCCACCGCAGTGGGCTGTCCTTTGCCCCCCCCCCCCCCCCCCCCCCCCCCCCCCCCCCCCCACACCCCCCCCCCCCCCCCCCGGGCCCGCAGCCATGCCCGGCAGCCCAGGCGCATCCCGCCGGCCGTGAGCGGCCGGGCGTTCCCTCCAGGCCCGTGGACGCGGCCGGCGTGCCCGCGGCCGGCCGGGGAGCCTCCACCGCGGCCGCCGCCGGCCCGCGCCGCCGGCCGCTTGGACGCCGGCGCCCTGGAGCACGGGACGGGCCGGCGGCACGTGCGCGGGCTACGCCGGCGCCTCTGGGGCATGCCGCTGAACAGGGGAAATAGCCGCCTGCACCGTTCCGAAAGTGATGAGTAGCGGGTATAGTTATGTCGTGGGTCGGCGGTGGCAGCCGACCCGCACCGAAAACCAACTCCCAGGAAAGGGGCCCCCCATGCCCACCCTCCTCCAGGACGGCTACGCCCTGCGGGTCGAGCCCACCGGCGGATTCCGCCTGCTCGACTGGGACGCCGACACCTGCCCGCAGGACGCGCTCGGCGCCGACCAGGTCCGATCCGTCGACCTGACCACCCAGCTGATCATGTGGACCGACGAGCTGGCCGTCCCGCTCGGCCTCCCCGCCAACACCCCCGCACG
Organism: Streptomyces sp. NPDC044002; assembly: GCF_056434525.1. Taxonomy (NCBI): domain Bacteria; kingdom Bacillati; phylum Actinomycetota; class Actinomycetes; order Kitasatosporales; family Streptomycetaceae; genus Streptomyces; species Streptomyces sp. NPDC044002. Next base: position 5,137 of record NZ_JBWKEZ010000130.1, on the reverse strand, counting down.
CCAGCTCCTCCACGCCTACCAGGCCACCCCCACCCCCGTCTGCGGCGTGGCCGTCTTCACCGGGTCCACGCGCGGCGGAGCGCTGCTCGGCCTCACCGAGGACCAGGCGCTCATGCTCGTCGACCGCTACTTCAGCCGTCACCGCGACGTCCCCCGGCCGCGCCGCTAAACGCAGGTCACCCCCGGGCCCCGGAACCGAATTCCGGGGCCCCTCGAATTCGACGAAAGGAAAACCCGTGAAATTCACCTTCATCGGAGACTGGTACGAAGTCTGGGATCTCGCCGATTCGTTTGCGGTCGTCGCCGAGGGAGCGGACTACGAGGAGGCCAAGGCGAACGCGGCCGCCGCAGTGCTGGAGGCCTTCCCGTGGCGCGCCGAGGAGGACGGCGAGACCCCCGAGACCCTCTGGGGAGGCGACAACGGCGCCTACGTCGTCGCCGCCTTCCTCGGAGACCTCGGCGCCCAGGCGGTCGACGCCGCGAGCTTCCGGCTGATCGCATGACCGCCACCGAGACGCGGACGTACACCGTCATCGGCCTGACCCTCGACGTCGACCGCACGGAGCTGCTCATCGCGGCCGTGGTCGCGGGCACCGTCGCCGACCAGATCGAGCTGCTGGCCACCAGCGAGGAGGACTTCACCCGGTGGGCCGAGGAGTTCAACGCCCCCGACCCGGACGCCGCCGCGGACCTGGCCTACGCGTTCTGCCGCGACTTCGGCTATGCCGAGGAAGACACCGCAGGGGAGTACCTCCAGCGGGTCCTGGCCGAGGCGGGCGTCGAAGCCACCAGGGGCGCGCACCTGGGCTCCGGCTGCTCCTGGATCGCCGTCCCCACACCCGACGGCGGCGAGGTCCTGCTCACTGGCCAGGACCGGCACGAGGCCGAGGTGGACTACCCGCTGACCGATCACGCCGGTTGGCTCGCCTGCGCCTACGACGAGGACGGCGTCGAGTTCACCGTCCTGTACGACTCCCACACCCCCGACCTGGCCGCCGATACCGCCGCCGCCGTCGCGGCCGTACGCGCAAGCGTCACGACCGGCTAGACACCCTCCCGCCCCGCGCCCCCACCGTGCCCTGCCGCACGGTGGGGGCGCACTCGCGTTCCTGTCGGTGGGTGCACCGGGCTGAGCCGCTCGGCCCGCGCGGACTCCCTCCCGCACCCCCGGCGCGCGCCGGCCGCGGCATCTCCAGCCGTGCCGGCCACGGGAGAAGCGCCGGCGAAGCGTGGCCGCCGGCGGAAGAGGGGCGAGGGTCAATTCACCCAGGTGGGAGGGCTAGTGGGGACACCGGAAGTGATCGAAGTGTGTTATAGTTGTCTTGTTGGTCGGCGGTGGCAGTCGATCACAAACCGAATCCACGCACAGCCGTGAGGAGACACTCATGTCCGACACTCTGCTCCGCACCCTCGACCTCATCGAGCCCGGCGACCTGGTCCTCTACCACGGCAGCAAGCCCGAGCACCACGGCTTCTACCTGGCCCGGCTGTGCGACTGCTTCTACTGCGGACGTGCGGACCACCTCGGGAGCGCCGACACCCGCTACCACCTCACCGACCCGTTCGCCGAGGACCCGGACGCCTGCGTGGTGCACCACGTGCGCCGCGCGTCCATCACCCGGTCGGCCGCCAACGCCTGACCCTCCCTCGGGGCGCAGCCACCCGGCTGCGCCCCGCCCCGGGCGGCGGGGAGTGGCACCCCGCCGCCGCCGAGAACACCGCTCACGAAAGGGCAGACCATGACCGACAAGACCCTCATCAGCGGCACCGCGAACCCGGATCGCCTGGGCCCCGACGCGATGCGCCGGACCCCCGAGGCGGAGCAGCCGGCCGTTTCCGTGGCCGACCTCTTCGGAGGAGTCATCCACGCGTACAGCCGCGCCAGGGCCCTCGCCGACGGGGCCCTGGTCGCCGTCGGCGACGACATCGCCCGCGAGGCCGGGTTCACGGTCCCCGTGGCCCTCACCGCGGCCGCGTGGGCCGACTGCGTCGCCTGGACGGCCGAGGACAACCGGCAGACCTACCAGGACGAGTCGGGACGTCTCTGGGACGTGCTCCGGATGACCCACTACGCCATCAGGCGCTCGAACGACGGGAGTTCCTGCACCGTCGAGCTCTACCGCGTTCCCCGCGACGGAGAGAGCCACGAGAGCGGGCGGGCCCGGCTGCTCGCCACGTGCGGGCCCGGCGACGAGATGGAGCCCGTGCTCACGATCTCCCTGCCCGGCGAGGACTGACCGGCGACTGCGGCGCCCCACCCGGCAAGAGGTGGGGCGCCGCGAGTTCGCAGCGCCTCTCACGTGCGGAAATTCCTCCGGGAAAGATCCACGAATCCCCCCGTGAGTGATGAATGTGCGGTATAGTTGTCTCGTTGGTCGGCGGTGGCAGTCGACCAGAAACCGGAAGCAGACCGAGAGGAATCGGCATGGCAATCACGTCGCACGACCGGACCCCGTACGAGGTTGAGCGCTCCGCTGCGCTGTTGATGGGCTTTCTCAACGCGGTGGGGGACGGCTGTCACCATCTCGTCGTCGCGGCATCCGCGAACGGCGCCACCCTCTCGGTCTCCGTGCCGTTTCACAACGACGGCGAGACGAGCGACCTGGACCCGGACGACGCGCTTGAAGCGATGATGGTGCTCACCCTCGCCGCCATGGTCGGCGGAGGCGCGGTGATCCGCACGACCGCCGACCAGACCTCCGAAGTGATGGGCTGGAAGCTGATGGAGTTCTACGCCAAGCCGCTCAGCGCATCGGAAATCTTCAACGCCTATTGCACGGACGCGGAGACCGGCGAAGTGATCCCGCCGGAGTGGGGTGTGGAGTACGTGGCCGCACCGCGTCTGACGGTCTGAATCGGGGGCTCCGGGGCCGGGCGCTTCGCCCGGCCCCGGAGCCGCTCCGGCCGGACCCCGTCCGCCCCTGCCCTGCCCGGCCGGCCGTTGAGGGCGGCGCCCCACGAACTGGTGGCGCAGAGCGAAGTGTTGTTTTGCCGTTCTAGTTATTTCGCGGTCGGCGGTGGCAGCCGATCGCGAGCCGAATTCGCACAGACTTTGAGGAGCTCCGTCGTGACCATGACCCGTGAAGAGCAGAAGGCGCACCGCGAGGCCCGCCGACTCGTTGCCCTCGCCCGCGACCTGACCGAGGACGAGAAGGACACCGTCGCCGAGCACTGGCAGGAGTCCAGTAGCGTCACGAACAAGCTCGACGGCGCTCACTTCACCCCGCTGGGCCTCGCGTCCGACCTTCGGTTCCACGTGGTCGGCACCCGGGTCATCGACCTGTGCGCCGGGGTCGGCCGACTCGCCTACGCCGCCCGCGAGCTCTACACCCGCCGGTGGGAGGGACTCCCGCCCCGCGAGATCGTGTGCGTGGAGAAGAACCCGGACTACGTCGCCGTGGGCCGCAAGCTCATGCCCGAGGCCCGGTGGATCGTTGCAGACGTGCTCACCATGGACGCCGAAGAGCTGGGGTTGGGCGAGTTCGACACCGCCATCGCGAACCCGCCCTTCGGTCCCCGAGTCGAACGCCACGGGGCCGGCCCCCGCTATCGGGGCGACCGGTTCGAATTCCACGTCATCGACCGCGCGGCCACCCTCGCCCGGCAGGGTGCGTTCATCATCCCGCAGCAGTCCGCCCCCTTCGAGTACAGCGGTCGGCCCTTCTTCCAGCACCGCCCCAGCGAGCAGTACGCCCGTTTCCACCGTGAGACCGGTCTGACCCTGGGCGAGAACATCGGCATCGACACCAGCTACCACGGCTACCGATGGCGCGGGGTGTCCCCCACGGTCGAAATCGTCACCGCCGATTTCACCGATCCCGCCAGCGGACTCCTTCCGCACCCCCGTTCCGGGTTTCGGGGCAGCCGGGTCCCCGTAAGTGATGAAAGCGTGGTATAGTTTTCTTGTTGGTCGGGGTGGCAACCGGCCAACACCGAAAACTCACACTGCGACAGATGGAGCCATCGTGACTCTCGCACCGACCGCCCTGCTCATCACCCCTGAGGCCGAGGTCATCCCGGTTGACCTGCCCGGCGACTCCGGAGCCCGGCTGACGGCCATGTACTCCCTGATGCGCTGTGACCAGGTGGACGTGGTGGCCCTGACCGACCAGGTGGACATGTGGCTGGACGACAACGGCCTCTACACCCAGCCGGTCAACCCGGTGGCCACGCTGCTCGCGCGGCGCTTCGGCCGGACCTACCAGGACTACCACGGCCCCGTCCTGCTGACCGGCGGAGCGGACGACGAGGGGGAGACCCTGCCGCTCAACAGGGACAAGATGCTCGCCATCCTGGCAACGCTCGCCGACCTCTGAGGGCGCCCCCAGGGGGAGCAGCCGGAACGCTGCTCCCCCTGGGCGAACCACCTGCCGATGCCGTATCTGAGAGGGATGGAGCCCCCGAATGTCTGTCACCTTCTTTGCTGACGTTGCTTCCGAAGAAGTCAACATGGCCAACGCCAACGCGGCCCGCGTGCTGGGCGTGCTTGGGTACGACGAGTTGGCGGGTGACGCGGAGGCTGATGACTTCCTGGGAAGGGTGCTGGTGGCGCTGGCGTTGGTGCCGGTGGATGCCGGACGCCCGGCGACGGCCGAAGGCCGCTTCGTCGACTGTGGGCGCAGGGAGGGCTACATCCAGGAGCGGCTGGAGGAGCTGCGGGAGCTCGCCGAGGAAGCACGGGCGCGGGGGCTGCCGGTCTACTGGGGGTAGCCGGGGCCGTCGGCGGCCTGAAAATGGGCGGCTGGTGGCGTGTTTTGACGGTGTGTTGGTTGTGTGGGGGAGGCCCGAAAGGGCCTCTTTCTCTTTTCCGGGGTGGATTCCTATTCGTTTCCCGAGCCGGGCTGAATTTCTCTCCCGTTCCCTGACGTGTCGTCAGGTGCAGGGGATGTGACGCTCCGTCCGTGACGTGTTCCCGGGATATCGGATCGGCGTATCCCGAGCGGAGCATTCGAATTCCAGGCCTCTTGGATTTCGGCCGTAAGGCCGCCCCGGAATTCGGCCGTGCGCCCCGCTGTATTGAACCCGGTCGCCCGTGAGGGCGACCGCCCCGCGCACGGTGCCCGGCAGGGCACTGAAACCCCCTCAGAAAACCCCCGGCACCCTCCCCCCGAACCCTCCCACCCCACACCCCGCCCCA
>NZ_JBWKEZ010000129.1:0-8943 GCF_056434525.1 Streptomyces sp. NPDC044002 | reverse complement strand
CCTCACACCCAAACGACAGAGGGGTGTGGAAATCCCCCCGCCGGTGGTTGAGGCGACGGGCGCGCAGCGCCCGTACCGGGGTCAGGGGCGGAGCCCCGGTCTCTCAGCCCCGCCGGCGTTTGAGGCGAGAACGGTTGAAGGGCGGGGAGGGGCGAGCCCGCGCAGCGGCGCCGGACCCGCAGCGGCAGCGGCAGCGGCAGCGGCAGCGGTCAGGCTCCGGCGAAGTGGCCGCGCACGAGCCGCTCCACCGCCGCGAGGTCCCCCGCGGCCAGCGCATCCAGCAGCGCCGAGTGCTCCGCCGCGTCGGCCACCAGGTCACCCCGCCGCACCCGCGGAGCACCCGGCAGGGGCCACTGGGCGCGCCGGTGCAGTTCCTCGGCGATGCGTACCAGCTGGGCGTTGCCCGACAGGGAGAGCACCGCCCGGTGGAAGGCCCGGTCGGCCTCCGCGTAGCGCGGCAGGTCGCCCTCCTCCGCCGCCTCCGCCGCGGCCACGGCGGCCGGCCGCAGGGACTCCCAGGTCGCGGCGGGCACCGACCGGGCCAGCCGGAGCATCACCGGCACCTCGATCAGCGCCCGGACCTCGGACAGCTCCGCCTGGCTGCGGGGGGTGCGGGTCAGCACCCGGAAGCCCCGGTTGGGCAGGCACTCCACCGCCCCCTCCAGCGCCAGCTGCTGCATCGCCTCGCGGACGGGGGTCGCGGAGACCCCGAACCGCTCGCCGAGCGCGGGGCCCGAGTAGATCTCCCCCGGCACCAGCTCCCCGTCCACGAGGGCGGCGCGCAGCGCGTCGAGGACCTGCCCGCGCACGGAGTGCCGCAGCACCTTCTGCTGCGGGATCAGGGGCTCCCGCCCCTGCGGGGCGTGCTCGTCCGACACCGGGGCGTGGGCCGCTCCGTGCACTCGGTCCTCCTCCGGGTCTCGACCGGCTTCCGAGGATAGGCGGAACTCGCGCGTCCCCGGGCTCCCCACACCCCCCGAGATCAGCTAAGGTAAGGCTTACCTTTCCTCACGACGCGTGATTCGGTGGTCCGCATGCCCGGCTCGGCCGTCCCCGCCCTGCTCCCGTCCGCACCCGCCCCGGCCGGCTCTCCGGTGGCCCGTGCGTACGAGCGCCTGGCGGCCGCCTACCCGGGCGTGCGGGCCGAGGAGCGCGGCGCGCACGAACCCCTCCCTCGCGGTGTGGGCTGGGTCGGCGCGCACGAGCTCGCGGCGGGCGGGGCGGCCCTGGACGCCCACCTCGCGTGGGACGAGGCCCAGGTGCTGCGGGACTACGGGCGCCGGGCGCGGCCCGACGTGGTGGCCGGGTTCGGCCTCCACCGGTACGCCTGGCCGGCCTGCCTGCTGATCACCGTCCCGTGGTTCCTGGAGCGCCGGGTGCCCCGGCTGCCGGTGGACCGGGTGGCCTTCCACCGGACCCGCGGGCTGATGTCCGTACGCGTCGAGGAGTTCGCCTGCCTGCCGGACGACCCGGCGGCCTCCCTCCCCGGGGCGCGGGTCGTGCCCGGCGAGGAGGCCCTGCGCGAGGAGGTGCGGGCGGCGGTGGCCCAGCACCTCGGACCGCTGCTGGAAGGTTTCGGCCCGCGGATGCGGCGCGGCCGCCGCGCCCTGTGGGCGATGGCCGCCGACGAGGTCGTCGAGGGGCTCTGGTACCTGGGGAGCCTGCTCGGCGAGGAGCGGCGGGCCGTGCGCCAGCTGGAGCTGCTGCTGCCGGGCGCCCTCGCCCCATACACCGGAGCCGCCTGCTTCCGCACCCTGGCAGGGCCGGGCGGGGCGGAGCTGACCACCCGTGACAGGGCGAGCTGCTGCTTCTTCTACACCATCCGGCCGGAGGACACCTGTACGACCTGCCCGCGCACCTGCGACGCGGACCGCGTCACCCGGCTCACGGCGGCCGACGGCTGAACCCACCCGTGCGGATGAAGTGGATTCGAACTCAACTCGGCCCACCCGAGCGCCAGTTCGACCCACAACACCCTATCCGACGGGACCCGCCCCCCGATGGCGTCCACTTGCCCCGAAACCCACGTGCACCACTGACCGGCTGCGCCACTATGGCGCCCGGAAAGCCGCATACGCGAGGCAAGGGACATCCGCATGAGACTGACCGACATATCGCTGGACTGGCTGCTGCCCGGCAGCCTGTTGATCCTGGGCGTGCTCGCGGCAGTGGCGGTGGTGGCCCGTGGCAAGCGTGAGGGCGAGAAGGCGACGGCCGACGACAGCTGGGAACGCAGCGAGGAACGCCGCCGCCGCAAGGAGGCCGTCTACGGGACCGCCTCGTACGTCCTGCTGTTCTGCTGCGCGGCGGTGGCCGCCGCGCTCTCCTTCCACGGGCTCGTCGGCTTCGGCCGGCAGAACCTCAACCTCTCCGGCGGCTGGGAGTACCTGGTCCCGTTCGGTCTCGACGGCGCCGCCATGTTCTGCTCGGTGCTCGCCGTCCGCGAGGCCAGCCACGGCGACGCGGCCCTCGGCTCCCGGATGCTGGTCTGGCTCTTCGCCGGGGCGGCCGCCTGGTTCAACTGGGTCCACGCCCCCCGGGGCACGGGCCACGACGGAGCCCCGCAGTTCTTCGCCGGGATGTCGCTCTCGGCGGCGGTGCTCTTCGACCGGGCCCTGAAGCAGACCCGCCGCGCCGCACTGCGCGAGCAGGGCCTGATCCCGCGCCCGCTGCCGCAGATCCGCATGGTCCGCTGGCTGCGGGCCCCCCGGGAGACCTTCGGCGCCTGGTCGCTGATGCTCCTGGAGGGGGTGCGCACCCTCGACGAGGCCGTGGACGAGGTGCGCGAGGACAAGAAGGAGCGCGAACAGGACCGGCACCGCAGGCGGGAACAGCACCGCCTCGACCGCGCCCGCATCAAGGCGCTGGGCCGGCAGCACAGGGCGTTCGGGCGGGCCCGGGCGCGTCAGGTCGACCTGCCGGGGCTGGCCCCCGGGGCGGGCTCCGCGCCGGTCGGCGCGGAGCCCGCCATATCGGAAGCGGGACAGCTGCCCCTGCTCCGAAGGCCCTCACTGCAGGCCGTGAACGGAACCGACTCCCCTGATCCGTCCGGGCCCCGGACGGTGGACCTCACCGCCGAGGACGACACCCAGACGATCCCCCGGCTCGACTCACTGGAGCGCAAACTGAAGGACCTGGAGCAGCAGTTCGGCTGACCGAACCGCACGGACACGCAGGCGGGGCACCCCCGGGGCGCCCCGCCTGCGCACGCTCAGGCCCGGGCCGCGCCCGCGGCCCCGAGCTCGAACCAGACGACCTTGCCGCGCCCCATCGCGAGCGGGTCCACGCCCCAGGCGTCGGCCAGCGTCTGCACCAGCACCAGCCCGCGGCCGTGCGTACCGTCGTCGGCGGACGGTACGTACTGCCGGGGCAGGCGGGAGGCGTGGTCGCGGACCTCGACCCTGAGCCGTCCGGCCCGGACGGTCGCGGACACCTCGGCGCCCTGGTCGGTGTGGACGAGGGCGTTGGTGACCACCTCGGTGATCAGCAGCTCCGCCACCTCGGCCGTCTCGCCCCGGCAGCGGTGCCGCACCAGCTCCCGCAGGGCCCGGCGGACCTCGCCCACCGCCTTCAGATCGGCCCGGCGCACGCTCCGCGCCATCTCGGCGCGGTCCTGCTCGGCGCACGCCGACGGCTCCCGCGCCACCGGCCGCTCGGTCCGCCACGTCTTCCCGGTCCTCGCCCCCACCCGCACGGCGACATACCTCCCCGTATTGCGCTGCCCGTGGTCTCGAACAGGTCTACGGAATGCATGCCCCCGGCGACGGTCCGCACTCCTTCATGCTCAAGGCCTGGGCACGTTGCGTAGGTTGGATCGAGCCATCTGGATCATCCGGCCGACCCCGCCGTCCAGCACGATCTTGCTGGCGGACAGTGCAAATCCGGTCACCATCTCGGCGCTGATCTTCGGAGGAATCGACAGGGCGTTGGGGTCCGTCACCACGTCCACCAGAGCCGGCCCCTTGTGCCGGAAAGCGTCCTTCAAAGCGGCCGTGAGCTGCTTGGGCTTCTCGACCCGGACCCCGTAGGCGCCCGCCGCGCGGGCGATCGCGGCGAAGTCCGGGTTCCGGTTCGTCGTTCCGTACGACGGGAGGCCGGAAACCAGCATTTCCAACTCCACCATCCCCAGGGAGGAGTTGTCGAAGAGAATCACTTTGACGGGCAGGTCGTACTGCACCAGGGTGAGGAAATCTCCCATCAGCATCGAGAAACCGCCGTCACCGGACATCGACACCACTTGACGGCCGCGGTCCGTGAACTGCGCGCCGATGGCCTGCGGGAGGGCGTTGGCCATGGAGCCGTGGCTGAAGGAGCCGATGATGCGCCGCTTGCCGTTCGGGGAAAGATAGCGCGCCGCCCATACGTTGCACATGCCCGTGTCCACGGTGAACACCGCGTCCTCGTCGGCGAGTTCGTCGAGTACGGACGCCACGTACTCGGGGTGGACCGGCGTGTGCTTCTCCACCTTGCGCGTGTACGCCTTCACCACCCCCTCCAGCGCGTCCGCGTGCTTCTTCAGCATCCGGTCCAGGAAGCGGCGGTCCTCCTTCGGCCGCACCCGCGTGTTCAGCGCGCGCAGGGTCTCCCGTACGTCCCCCCACACCGCGAGGTCCAACTGCGAGCGGCGGCCCAGGTGTTCGGGACGGATGTCCACCTGGACGATCTTCACGTCGTCCGGCAGGAAGGCGTTGTACGGGAAGTCCGTGCCGAGCAGCACCAGCAGGTCGCACTCGTGCGTGGCCTCGTAGGCCGCGCCGTACCCGAGCAGGCCGCTCATGCCGACGTCGTACGGGTTGTCGTACTGGATCCACTCCTTGCCGCGCAGGGCGTGCCCGACCGGGGCCTTGACCCGGCCGGCGAACTCCATGACCTCGGCGTGCGCGCCCGCGGTGCCGCTGCCGCAGAAGAGCGTGACCCGCTCGGCCTCGTCGATCAGCCGGACCAGCTTCTCGATCTCCCCGTCGCCGGGCCGGACGGTCGGCCGGGCCGTGACCAGGGCGTGCTGGACGGCCTTCTCCGGGGCCGGCCGGGCGGCGATGTCCCCGGGCAGCGCCACGACGCTGACGCCGCCGCGGCCGATGGCGTGCTGGACGGCGCTCTGCAGCAGCCGGGGCATCTGCGCCGGGTTGGAGATCAGCTCGCTGTAGTGGCTGCACTCCCGGAACAGCTGGTCGGGGTGGGTCTCCTGGAAGTAGCCGAGCCCGATCTCGCCGGAGGGGATGTGCGAGGCGAGGGCCAGGACCGGGGCCATGGAACGGTGCGCGTCGTACAGGCCGTTGATCAGGTGGAGGTTGCCGGGGCCGCAGGAGCCCGCACAGGCTGCGAGCCGCCCGGTGATCTGGGCCTCGGCGCCCGCCGCGAACGCGGCCGTCTCCTCGTGGCGGACCTGGATCCACTCGATGCCGCCGGTGCGGCGGATCGCGTCGACGACCGGGTTCAGGCTGTCGCCGACGACCCCGTACATCCGGCGCACGCCCGCACGCACGAGGATGTCGACGAACTGCTCCGCCACGTTCTGCCTGCCCATGGATGGACGCCCTCTCCGGTTCCCCGCGAGCCGTGTGCGTCTTCCATCCACGCACGTCCCGTGCGGTTACGCCTCCCAGAGCGCGGCGGCCGTCCGGTCGTCGGCGTAGCCCTTGAGGCGGAGCTGGGTGTCGGCGAGGAAGGCCGCCAGGCCCGGCGGCTCCCCCTGCGACCAGCGGGCGGCGAGCTCGGCCGGGAGCAGGCCCTCCTCCCGCATGGGCTCGGCGAGGCCGCCGGAGCAGAGCAGCAGGGTGTCACCCGGGCGGGCCACGGAGGCGCGGAACCGGAAGCCGGTGCCGCCGGGCGGGGCGCCGTCCTCCTCCAGGTCCTGCCAGCGGCCCCCGCGCAGCCGGAAGACCCCGCCGGCGCCGGCGCCGAAGCAGATCCGGTTGGGGCAGTCCGGGTCCAGCGGCAGCAGGAGCCCGCGCAGCCCGGCGGTGTACGCCTCCTCGGCGAGCCCGAGCTCGGCGGCACGGGCCCGCAGCCGCCCGTAGCCCCGGTCGGTGAGGCGCTGCAGCCCCGACAGCAGGGCCTCGCGCCGGCCCGCCCGGATGTCGTCGGCGAGCCGCTCCCGGCTGCGCCCGACCGCCGCCGCGACGAGGTGGCCCAGCTCGGCGGCGGCCTCCCGGGCGCCGGGCGCGGCCCGGTCACCGCCGGCCAGCACCACCAGCACCAGGGCCCCGTCACCGCTGCCGAAGCGTGCGGTGAGCAGGAAGTCCCGCCGGGCCTCGCCCCGGTAGCGGGCGGAGTCCCCGCGCAGGGAGGCGGCCCGCAGGGTGTACGTGCCGTAGCGGGCGCCCTCCAGGACGGTGTCCGGGGTCAGGAAGTCCAGCGCGGCCGGGTCGGCGGCGGGCAGCGCCCCCGGCTCGGCGGCGTAGGTGGGGGCGCGGTCGCCGAGGTACCGCACCGCGGGCCGCCCGGGCTGCGGCAGGGCGGCCGCCTCCCCCGGAGCCGGAGCGGGAGCCGGCGGCACGGCCAGGTCCCCCTGCGCGTACCCGGTCTCCCCGGCCACCCGCGGGTCCGGCGGGGCGGGCGGTTCCGGCGGCGGGGGCGGCGGGGGCGGGGCGGGCGGTTCCGGCGGGGCGGCGGCCCGGTACCCGGGCGGTGGCGGCGGTACGGCCACCCCGGCGGGCGCCTCCCGGCGCGGGCCGGGCAGCGACGGCCCGGGCGGGGCCGGGTCGGGCGGGGCCCGGTCGGCCGGGGCCGGATCCGTCACCAGGACCGACGCCGAGCGGAAGCGCTGGTCCAGGGTGTCCCCCGGGTCGGGGGCGGGGGCGGGGCCCGCGTCGGGGTCCTCGTACAGCTTCTGCCACCAGTCCTGCGCGCCCTGCTGACTCATGCCCCCATTCTGGGCGCGACCGGGCGGCGGAAAACCCCGAATCCGGGAAAAGGCCCCACCGGGCCGCCACCCCGCGCGCCCGACCCGCACCACCCGTACACAAGGGCGGAATCAGTACTCCTGATCGACCGTCCGGAAGACCGGGACGGCACCACCTTGGCGGACGGGCGGGCGATGCGGCGAAGATGTCGGCGGGAACGGGGAACGGCCCTGGGGAGTGGGGGTGGACGGGTTGCTTGGAGCGATAGGCCTGGACGAGGGCCAGGAATCGGCGTACCGGGCGCTGGTGGCACTGGGGGCTGCGGAGGTGCCCGACCTGGCACACCGGCTGACGCTGCCGGAACCGCAGACGGAACGGGCACTGCGGCACCTGGAACGCCACGGACTGGCCGCCCGCTCCCCCGGCCGTCCGGGCCGCTGGGTGGCGGCACCGCCGGGCGCCGCCCTCGGGGCCCTGCTGACCCGGCAGCGGGACGAACTGGAGCGGGCGGAGCGGGAAGCGACGCTGCTGGCCCTGGAGTACCGGGCGGAGGCCGCCGAGCCGGCGGTACACGACCTGGTGGAGGTGGTGACGGGCGCCGGCGCCGTGGCCCGCCGTTTCCAGCAGCTCCGGCTGGGCGCGCGGGAGGAGGTCTGCGCGCTGCTGTCCGGCCCGGAGGAGGGCGACGGCGACCGGGCGGCCGTCCGGGGCGTCGAGTACCGGGTGGTCATCGAGCGCGAGGTGCTCACCCTCCCCACCGGTGTGCGGGCGGCCTCCAGCGCGCTGGCCCGCGGCGCACGGATCCGGGTGTCACCGGCGGTCCCCACGAAACTGCTGATCGCGGACGGCAGCCTCGCCATGGTCCCGCTGACGGCCCCCGGGGCGGAGCCGGCCGCCCTGGTGGTGCACGCGTCGGGCCTGCTCGAATCGCTGCGGGGCCTCTTCGAGGCGGTGTGGCGGGAGTCCCTCCCGCTGCGGCTGGGCGCCACGGGCCACCCCGAGGAGGGCGACGGCGGCCCCGACACCACCGACCTGGAGATCCTCTCCCTGCTGCTGGCGGGGATGACGGACGCGAGCGTGGCCAAGCACCTGGAACTGGGCCTGCGGACGGTGCAGCGGCGCGTGAAGGGGCTGATGGAGCTGACGGGCGTCACGACCCGGCTCCAGCTGGGCTGGCACGCGTACGAACGGGGCTGGGTGGCCCGATAGCCGGGGTTCGGTCACGCTGGCCGCATGGATCTGCCGCAGCTGCTCCTGGTGGGGCTGGTGCTGCTGCTCGGGCTGCTGGGGGTCCTGGTCCCGGGGGTGCCGGGGACCTGGCTGGTCTGGGCGGGGCTCCTGTGGTGGTCCCTGCACGAGCAGTCCGCGGCGGCGTGGGCGCTGCTGGTCGCCTCGACGGCGCTGCTGCTGGTGGTACAGGTGGTGAAGTGGCAGCTGCCGCCGAGGCGGCTGCGGGGCGTCGGCGTCACCCGCCGGATGGCGGCGTACGCGGGCGCGGGCGCGGTGGCGGGCTTCGTCCTGCTGCCGGTGGTGGGGGCGGTGCCGGGGTTCGTGGGCGGCATCTACCTGTGCGAACGCCGCCGGCTGGGCACGCACGGGGAGGCGTGGGCGTCGGTGAGGGCGGTGATGCGGGCGGTGGGGACGAGTGTGCTGGTGGAGCTGTTCGCCTGCCTTTCGGTGACGGCGGCGTGGCTCGGCACGGTCCTTTCCCTTTGACGCGCCGCTCGCGCGGCTCGGCCGCAGGCGGCCACGCCTTTTCCACGCGCCGCTCGCGCGGCTCGGCCGCGGGCGGCCTCCCCGGCTTCGCGCCGCTGCGCCGGACTCCGTCCGGCGGCCTGCCGGTCGGGGCCGGTTCGCGTGTCCGGGGCCGGTGGGCCGGGTGCGGGTGGGTGGGCCGCTGCGCGGTGCGGAGTCCCCTACCCGCCCTTCCACCGTTCCCAGGGGCGCTGCCCCTGACCCCGCGCCTCAAACGCCGACGGGGCTGAGAGACCGGACGCTCCGCGCCCGGTGCGCTCAAACGCCGCGCGGGCTGGATTTCGCGCAGCGAAATTCCAGCCCCGCCGGCGTTTGAGGCGCGGGGGTCTGGGGGCGGAGCCCC
>NZ_JBWKEZ010000128.1:4810-9113 GCF_056434525.1 Streptomyces sp. NPDC044002 | reverse complement strand
TCGCCTTCGGCGACCCTTGACAGGCCGACCCGCCCCGGAAAGCCGAAAGACTGCCGGGAAACCCCCAAAGAAACGGCACGGTCCAGAGGAGAAGGACGGCCGTCTCAGGGACCAGGCGAGGGACCGGGCGCCGGCCCACCGGGCATCCGGGCCCTCAGAGGCCCGGTTTCCGGGTCGCGGGCGCGGCTACCCGCACCAGAGGGCGAACAGAGCAGCCCAGGGAACCGACAGGCGCAGCAGATCGCTACGCGCTCCTCCCGGCTCAGCGTCCGGCGACCGTCTTCGGCTGATGCCCGCACCAGAGGTCGGACGGGTCAGGGAGTGCCCGAGGCGATCTCCGTGCGGACGCCCTGGAGGGCTTCCTCGATGTTCTTGGCGGTGTGGGCGTGGCCGGTGAAGCCCTCGTGGGGGGCCGGATTGAGGCTCCAGCCCCAGCCCGTGGCGTCCTTGCCGTCGACCACCGCGAAGTCGTCGCCGATGGTGATGCTGACCGAGACGTCGCCGCCGGGGTGGACCCGTACGTCGGTCTGGGCGGTGTCGCCGAGGATGCGGCGGACGGTTTCGCGCGTGGTGGTCACGGGGCTTCGCTCCGGGGCGGTCAGGACGACCGTGCGGCCGTCGGGGTCGGTCAGGGTGCGGGAGGAGTCGCCGGTCAGGCCGAGGCGGAGGTAGCCCGTCTCGGGGCGGCGGGTGGCGGGGTAGAGCTCCAGGACGGTGCCGTCGGCGAGGGTCGCGGCGTAGTGGTCCGGGCCGTTGCCGTGGCGCTCCGGGACGAGGGCGAGGCCGAGGCCGGCGTAGAAGTCGCGGCACTCGTCCAGGCGGTTCGTGTAGATGACCAGGAGGTCGATGGTCATGCGGGGGTCTTCCGCCGCCCGAGCAGGGCCGTGACGCCCTGGAGGGCCAGGTCGAGGCCGCTGAGGACCGCCGCCACGGTCCACAGCGTGCGGTGGTCGGTCTGGGACGCCGCCATCGTGATCGCGCTGACGAGGCCGACGGCGGTGCACAGCGGACGCAAGTAGGGGTTGCGGGCGAGGAATTCGAGCATGGTCATCCCTCCGTCGGGCGGGGTATCCGCCAACTCGGTTTGCACACCGGGGTGATGCGGCACCCCCTGGTATCCCGCTCAAGGTATACATACCATTGGGGGTATGCCAAGGAAGAATGATTCCGACGAGCTCGAAGAGCGGGACCTCGCCTACCGGATCGCCCAGGCGGTGTACGACCGGCGGATGGAACTGGGCTGGTCGCAGCGCCAGTTGGCGGAGGCGGCCGGGATGAGGCAGCCGCACGTGTCGCGGCTGGAGGCGGCCAGGAGCCTGCCGAGCCTCGACGTCCTGCACCGGGTCGCCGAGGCGATGGGCACCGACCTCATGGTGTGCTTCGTGCCGCGCGAGGCGGCGAAGGCCGCGGAGGTGGTCGCCCGATGATTCTCAGAGTGCGGCACCGCCATGCCGGGTACCTGCTGGAGACGGTCGCGGCGGTCATCGTGATCGTCGCTCTCGTGCTCAGCCATGGGACGGGGCCGGTGGGTTTGCTCGTCTACGCGGCCGGCCAGTTGCTGATGATCGTTCCCGGCGCGATGCAGCTGTGGCACCACTTCGCGCCACTGTGCGAGGAGTGCATCAAGGTGATGCCCCTCAACCCGGCGGAAGCCGCGCGCGAGGACGGCGCGACGCGCCGGACGCTGTGGATGAACCACCTCCTCTTCGGCTCGCTCCCAAGGTTTGGCCTGCACCTGTTCACGACCACCTCCCTCGCGGTCCTGGGCTGTGCCCCGCTCTACTCCCTGCTGGGCATGGAGGGGGCGCAGCGGCGGGCGTACCTCTTCCTCATCGCCGGGATCGCCCTCACCGTGGCCACCACGTGGACGACCCGGACGCACAAC
This sequence comes from Streptomyces sp. NPDC044002, assembly GCF_056434525.1. Classification (NCBI taxonomy): domain Bacteria; kingdom Bacillati; phylum Actinomycetota; class Actinomycetes; order Kitasatosporales; family Streptomycetaceae; genus Streptomyces; species Streptomyces sp. NPDC044002. Next base: position 7,228 of record NZ_JBWKEZ010000128.1, on the reverse strand, counting down.
CGCCTGGCGCCCTGGTGCCCGTACTGCGACGACGGGGACGAGGACGAGGACGAGCCTGTCGTGGACCCCACTGACGGGCGGGGTCAGCCGGCACCGGCCTGAGCGCGTCCGCACAACGCGTTCTCGATCAGGGCGCTGGCAGCCTTCTCCTGCTCCATCATGCGGTCCCTGCGCGCCTCGGACATGGAGACCACGACGCTGCGGGTGCCGTCTTCGGTGACGCCGTTGAGGGTGATGTAGCCGCCGTCCCCGCCCTCGTGGCTCCAATAGCTTGAGTTGCAGCTCTTGAGGGGGCGCTGGACCAGGCCGAGCCCGTACTTGCCTCCGGGCCACAGCTCCTGCGCCAGGCCGGTCACGTCGATGGTGTCCTTCATCTCGGCCATCTGCCGTGCCGGCAGCAGGCGGCCCGAGAGCAGTGCGCGGAAGAAGAGGTTCTCGTCCCGTGTGGTCGTGACCCAGCCGAGGTTCTCGTGGTCCACCGGGATCTGTTCGGTGACGTCCACGCGGGCACCGGGGCCGAAGAACTCGTAGGCCCGGGCGTGCGGCCGGGGCAGGGTGGGCGAGGTGCCCGTCCAGCGGGTCCGGTCGAGCCCGAGCGGGCGCAGGACGCGGTCCGTGATCTCCTGGTGCGCGGGGCGGCCGGCGGCCTTCTGGACGACCATGTCGAGCAGCACGTAGCCGGTGTTGGAGTACGCCCAGCCCACGACCGGCGCGTGGGCCATGGCCCGGGCCACCAGCTCCCCGGAGCCGTGGACCTGGTAGCGCTGCTGGTAGTACTCGGCCGGTGTGGTGTACCCGGGCAGGTCGTCCTGGATGCCGCTGGTGTGCTGGAGCAGCCGGCGGAGGGTGATCCGGCTGCCGTCGTTCCCGTTGCCCCGCACCACACCCGGGAGCCAGTGCTCGACCGTGTCGTCCAGGGACAGCCTGCCCTCGGCCTCCAGCTGGAGGACCACGACGGCGACCAGCGTCTTGGACGTGCTGGCCATGCGGAAGTAGCCGTCCGGGGAGACAGGGCGGCCGGTCTTCAGGTCGGCGGTGCCGCTGGTGGCGACCGACTGGCGGCCGTCGGGCCCGATCATGCGGGCCTGCACACCGCTGACGCCGAGGGCGTGGAGCGCCTCGGTGTCCTTGCGTAACTGCTCCGCGGGGGCGGGCTGGGCGACGGCGGTGGTCACCCCGGAGACGAGGAGTGCGGTGGTGGCCAGGGCCACGGCGAGGCGCTTGCGCGAAGTCATGCCGAAACGCTAGATCGGCGCGGGGGAACGGGCCGATCCGGCGACCCCCCGGACGCGGGGTGGGGCTGCCCCCCCTCAGCAGGTCGAGTGGAAGAGCCCGCCGACGGCCCCGGAAAGCACACAGGAGGGCTGGGGGGGGGGGAGGGGGTGTCGCAGGGGGGGCCGAGGCCCGCCAAGGAGAGAAGAGGGGGCGGGGGGGGGGTTGCCCCCCCCAAAGCGGGGGAGGGGAAAAAGCCGCCGGCCGCCCCCCCCGAAAGGGGGGTTTCTGGGCGTCGTGGGCCGTCGGCCTCCGTCAGCCCGCAAAGTCCTGCGTGATGTAGACGGTGCCGTCGGCGGCTGTCGCGATGCCGACCCCGACCAGCCGGTAGCCGGCAGTGGGAGGCGGGTTGTAGCTCCCGATGACGCCGTTGCTGTACGGGTTGTTCGGGTCATCGGGGTCGCAGCCCATGATGTTGTACTTGTGACCCCACTTTGACGCCTCGTCGTGGTTCATCCAGTCGTCCATGGCCCTTTCGAAGGTGTCACCCTTGCCCCAGTGAACGTTCTCGCCCTGGGCCCGGGCAGCCTCTGAACCCAGATCCCGATGGATCCGCCCCTGGTTCCCGTTGTCGTCCCAGGCCAGCGAGCCGTCACTGCCCACGTGACCGCGATTCGTCAACCCCTCGGCCGTGAGGTCCGGATGGGCGGCCAGGTCCTCGCTGTGGGCGCGCGCAGTCTCGGTGAGCTTCGGGTCGGTCCGCAGAGGAGTGCACCCGTACTTCTGGCGCGCGCTGTTGATCTGGTCGAGGAATCGCTGCTCGTCCGACGGCGGCGGTGGCGGGGGCTGGGGTTGGGCGCTCCCGCCGGGTACGGCGGCGCTGTTGGGCGGGGTGATGTTGAACTGGCCGTGTGTTCCCCAGGCTCCGTTGGGAGCGCTGTCCCACCAGTTCGATCTGACGGTTCCGTCGGGTCCTGCCCAGAAGACGTCCAGGTGGTTGTTCCGCTGGGCTACGGCGGTGACGCCCGTGTTGGGGGCGGCACTGTTGGGCGGGGTGATGTTGAACTGTCCGTGTGTTCCCCAGGCTCCGTTGGGAGCGCTGTCCCACCAGTTCGATCTGACGGTTCCGTCGGGTCCTGCCCAGAAGACGTCGAGGTGGCCGTCCCGCTGTGAAACGGCGGAGATGCCCGTGTTGGGGGCGGCGCT
>NZ_JBWKEZ010000128.1:0-4712 GCF_056434525.1 Streptomyces sp. NPDC044002 | reverse complement strand
CTGTTGGGCGGGGTGATGTTGAACTGTCCGTGTGTTCCCCAGGCTCCGCTGGGAGCGCTGTCCCACCAATGCGACCTGACCGTCCCGTCGGGGCCTGCCCAGAAGACGTCGAGGTGGCCGTCCCGCTGTGAAACGGCGGAGATGCCCGTGTTGGGGGCGGCGCTGTTGGGCGGGGTGATGTTGAACTGTCCGTGTGTTCCCCAGGCTCCGCTGGGAGCGCTGTCCCACCAATGCGACCTGACCGTCCCGTCGGGGCCTATCCAGAAGACGTCGAGGTGGCCGTTTCGCTGGGAGACCGCGGAGATGCCCGCGTTGGGGGCGGCGCTGTTGGGCGGGGTGATGTTGAAGGGCTGGTGTTTGGCCCAGGCGCCGTTCGGGTCGCTGTCCCACCAGTTCGACCTGACCGTTCCGTCGGGCCCGATCCAGAAGACGTCCAGGTGGCCGTCCCGCTGTGAAACGGCGGTGATGGCGGAGTTCGGGGCGGCGCTGTTCGGTGGTGCGATGTTGAACTGTCCATGTGTTCCCCAGGCCCCGCTGGGAGCGCTGTCCCACCAATGCGACCTCACGGACCCGTCGGGGCCGATCCAGAAGACGTCCAGGTGACCGTTTCGCTGGGAGACGGCAGCCACGCCCGACTGCAAGGCCGCACTGTTGGGCGGGGTGATGTTGAACTGGCCGTGTGTTCCCCAGGCCCCGTTGGGAGCGCTGTCCCACCAGTTCGACCTGACCGTCCCGTCAGGGCCGATCCAGAAGACGTCCAGGTGGCCGTCCCGCTGTGAAACGGCGCTGATGCCGGTCGATCCGTTGACGACCGGCGCCTTCGCCGGCCACGACTTCGGCTGGACGCCTGTAACGGCCAGGGCGAACGGACTGCCGGCGATGAGGAGCAGCCAGACCGTCGTAATGGCGATCACCAAACGCGTCCCGAGGGGTCTCCGGGGCATTTGCCCCTCCTAAAGGTTGGAGGTTGAATCACCCCCCGTCCGCAGCATCCAGAAGCCTCTGCCCCCACGAACCACGATGCCGCATTCGCCGTGGCCTCGCCCACCGAAGCCGTCTCCTGCTGCGGGGCAGATTCCCCGGCGCTCGTTGCCGTGAGGCGTGCGATCACGCCACGGCTGTTCGCTCCTCCTGGTACATCGGCTCCGGCCCGGTCGTCGCCGCCACGGGGCTGCTGGTGCCGATCAACTCCCGCGTGGCGCGGTGATCGTCGGGGCACTCGCCCTGCTGATGACCGACCTGCTGTGAACCCCCTCAGCAGGTCGAGTGGAACAGCCCGCCGACGGCCTCACCGTCGCCGGCCAGCCGGTTGTACAGCGCGACGGCGGCCCTGGTCTCGTCGGCGTGCACGACGACCCCCGCCTCCCGCAGCACCCGCAGCGCCTCCGGCGTCGTCTTCAGCCGTCGCTCCATCCCCTGGCTGAGGACGACGACCGCACACCCCCGCCCAAGGAGCTCCCGCACGTCCCCGGCCTGGATCCCCGGCTCGTGCCGGGTCCCGTGCACGTTCCAGTCCCAGGCCTCTCCGCCACCCGGGAACAGCACGAAGTCCTTCCCCGCCCCGAGCCCCTCGACCTCCATTTTGCCCCAGGAGACGCGCGTGATCAGCGGAGACCGCATCAGGCGAGCGCCTTCTCGATGACCTCGAAGATGTCCGCGTCCGTCTCCTGCTGCCAGGACGGAAGCTCCGGCCAGTCGGCCACGTAACCCGGCTTCGGGTCCTCGAAGTGCCTGAACATCTGCGCGGTCCAACAGACGGCGACGAACCGGCCCTTCTGCTCCCGCGACAGCCGAGAGGTGTCGGCGGTCTCGACGAACTGCCGCACCTGCGCGTACACGGCTCCCGCCGCCTCACGCTCCCACTGCGGCGTCCCGTCCCACGGCGTCACGTACCCGGCCTTCGGCTCACCGGGAAAGTGCCGGCGCACCCCCGCGATCCACGCCTCCCGGAACAGTCGTGCGCCTTCGCTCTGCGACATGCCCATCCCTCTCGTCGGTCGGCCAGAGCGTATCGTCCGCCCGGCGGAAACCACGGTGCTTCGGGAGCTGCAAGGCGTACTTTGGCCGTATGGCTGCTGAGCACTTGGGTGACCGTCTGAGCCGTCTTCGCCGCTTCGCCGACCTGACTCAAGAGGGTCTGGCGGAGCGGTCCGGTGTGTCCGTCGACGTGGTGCGCAAGTTGGAGCAGAGGCGCAAGCACAGCGCCAGACTGCCCACGCTGCACGCACTGTCCAAGGGGCTGGGCGTCGAGCTGACGAGCCTGCTGGGCGATCCGCCCGCGGTGCCCTCGAACGGCGAGGCGGATTCCCCGGCGCTCGTGGCCGTGCGGCGGGCGATAATGCCGCCGCTGTTCGCCCCGCCCGTGGAGCCGACTGGTGCGGAGCGGTTGTCGCTCCCGCTCCTGCGGGCCGAGTTGGCGGCTGGATGGACCCTCTACCACTCGGCGGACTTCGGCCGCCTCATGGAGGTGCTGCCGGGCATAATCGCCGATGCCAGACTCCTCGCCGCCGTGGGGAACATGGACCAGCGGGCAGCCGGTCAGGCGGCCCTCGGCAAGGCGCTGCAACTTGGCGGACACCTGGCCATTCGTCTTGGCAAGACGGACCTCGCCCTCTCGGCGCTGGAGCGGGCGTACGCCGCAGCAGGAGACTCGTCGGACCCCCTGCTTGCTCCGATGCTGTCGAACTCCGTGGCATGGGCCTACCAGAGGCAGGCCAGGTTGGACGACGCACGGATTCTGGCCGTGCATGCCGCGGACGCGGTGGAACGCGAACACACCACCACGTCAGAGGGAGTTCGCGTCTGGGGCGGACTCCTGATGTCCGCAGCCACGTCGTACGCCCGCAGCGACGACTACGCGACGGCCAACGACATGATGGTGACCGCCGAGAAGGCGGCGGGCCGACTGTCCACCCTGCCTCCGCTGGCCGACGGCAAACTCGTCTCGGTGTTCAGCCGGTCGTCGGTGCGCATCGAGCGCGTCCGCCTCGCGGTCCAGCACGAGCGCCCGGAGGAGGCCCTGACGCTGGCCAGGGGGATAAGGCTCAGCAAGGACACCCCGCCTTCGTGGCGGACATGGCTGCTCCTGGACTTGGCGCGCGCTCATGCCGACTTGGGGGATGCCGCCGGCGCACTGAACGCCCTTGAAAGGCTGCGCAAGGTAGCCCCTGCGTGGATGCGGCACCACACCCTGGCCGTGGCGATCGTCACGGATCTGTGGGCAGGACCGAACCACCCGCCGGGCCTGCGGCAGCTGAAGGACTTCCTCGGCATCGCCAACTAATACTCCAGTGCGGCTTTGTAATTCCACGTCACGTTGGGCTCGCGTTGTGACTATCGGGCGGTGTCCTGCCCGATCGCTCGGAGGACATCGGCAAGCCAGACCAGGTGGTGGCCCACGGCCCGGTCCGGGGCGGCGAGTAGGTCTTCAAGGTGCTGCCATGATTCGGAGAGCTGGCCGATCGTGATCGTTCTCGGTTCGTTGGGGACGTCGTAGAGTTCGTCGCCCGGGACAGACCAGAAGTAGTCGCGTTCGAGTGCCACGGTGCTGCCGGCTGACGCTTCGATGTGTTGCAGTGCCAGCTCGAAGGCGTGCCGGAGCTGGTCAAGCGGGATCTGCAGAGGTTCGCTGTCCATGCGCTCATCTTGTCGACCCCGCCGACCCGGATCACCCCGCCCGAAGCAGTGAACCGATCGACCTCACCGTCCCGGAGGCCCGTCACCTGCTCACAGCCTCGTTCAACCCACCGCCCCAGTCCCCCTCCAGGGGCCTGCACTGGTCAAACTGGCGCAGACGCCACCAGGCAACAGCCCGACGCAGCCACTACCGACGACGACTCGCTGCCGCAGCCAGCACAATAGATCGCGAAGTCAGACCGGAGTACTAAGAGCGGAAAAGTGGGATGTTGCGTCCCTGTGGTCCTTCGTCGGCCGCCGAGAAGATCGAACCGTCCGGCAGACGATGCGAGGGATACATGACGCACGAACAGGCAACCCGTCCGCTCGCCCCCGACAATCCCTGGTCGCGGGCACAAGCCACAAGCAGTCCCAGCGCCGAGCTCCTGGTTCGTGCACTCATCGGCTGGGAGCGCTTCCTCGCCACCTTCGAAGGAGCGCCCGATGAGTGAGTGCTACGAGTACGTCCCCCACCGCCTCCTCCGCCAACGCGTCCGCGACATCGCCTCAGGCACCGAGGGCATCCTCATGGCCGTGATCAACGAGAACGTCTCCGGCACCGGCATCGAACGCTGGATGGAACTGGCCTACATCCGTGGCGCCTCCGGCCGTGAATTCACGACAGCCGCCACCAACGTAGAACCCGCCCCGGACCAGCCCAAGACAACCGCCAGTCGCCGAGACCGGAGAAGCGCGTAGCGATCCGACGCGCCCGTGCCCTCCCGCGCTGCCCTGATCAGCCTCAGGTGCGGGTATCAGCCCCAGACGGCTGCCGGCCGCCGAGATCAGAGAAGCGCGTAGCGATCTGTCGCGCCGGGGGCTCCGCAGGTCGCTCTGATCAACCTCTCGTGCGGGTAGTCGCGCCCCTGGCCCGGGATCGCGACGTCTGAGGGCCCGGATGCCCGGCGGGCCGGCGCCCGGCCCCTCGCCTCATCCCTGAGAGACCCGTCCCTCCTCCTCTGGACCGTGCCGTTTCTTTGGGGGTTTCCCGGCAGTCTTTCGGCTTTCCGGGGCGGGTCGGCCTGTCAAGGGTCGCC
>NZ_JBWKEZ010000127.1:0-9188 GCF_056434525.1 Streptomyces sp. NPDC044002 | reverse complement strand
CGCGAGGTCTACAAACACCTCACCCAGCCACCAACCACAGCCAACCCCCTCCCACACACCACTTGACGATCCATAGGAGCTTCAGGCCGGCACGAACCGGAAGGACGATGGGACTGACGGGAAGCCCCCAACCCACTCTGATCCGGTCCGTGGGGATCCCGCTCACCCAGCCCCCGCCGGTACCCGCAGGGCCGCCAGGACCGGGAGGTGGTCCGTGGCGGCGCGGAGGTCGGGGGTGGTGACCCCAGGCAGCCCCGCGGGGACTCCGCAGGCCAGGACTTCCACCCCCGGGGAGGCGAAGACGGCGTCGATGCGGCGGTTCGGGGCCGCCGAGGGGAAGGTGTCGCCCTCGCCCCACGGGGAGACCGCCCAGCAGTCCTGGAGCGCCCCCGACAGGCGGCCGAAGGCGGGACCCCCCGCCGCCTCGTTGACGTCGGCCGCCGCGATCACGTGCGGCGCGCCCAGGGCGGCGGCCCGGTCCAGGAGCAGCTCCGCCTGCGCCCGCCGCTCCGCCGCGTCCAGTGAGAGGTGGGCGCTGACCACCCCGACGCGGGCGGCGCCGAAGCGGACGACTGCCGTGGCGAAGCCCCGGCGGTGCAGGCCGGGGGTGCGCGGGAGCAGGACGTCCTCGGTGCGCTCCACGAAGGCCCGTAGCGAGCACAGCAGCAGCGGTCCGGCCGCCGTCGCTCCCCCGCCGAGCACCACGAGGTCGGACTTCGCGGCGAGCCTCGCCGCGTGCTTGCGCCAGCGGAAGAACCGGGGCGCTTCCTGTACGAGGACCAGGTCGGGGGCGCAGGCGCGGATGATCCGGGCGAGGGCTTCCTCGTCGTCGCGCAGCGAGCGGATGTTGTAGCTGAGCGCCCGGATGACGGCCGAGCCGTCGGGCTCGGTCACGGACTTCGGCAGCGTGTGCAGCGTGTGCGGCATGCCCCGAACATACGCAGCTGCCCGCCGCTCCCACAGGGGGCACGGCGGGCAGTCGCGGCGAAAGGGGGGTCAGCCCTGGCGGGCCAGGTCGGCGGCGCCGACGAGGCCGGCCTTGCCGCCGAGCTGTGCGGCGAGTACCTGGGCGTGGGGGCGCCAGGCGCCGCCGACGAGCCAGCGCTTGAAGGACTTGCGGATCGGGTCGAGGACGAGGTCGCCCTCGTCGGAGACGCCGCCGCCGACGATGAACGCCGAGGGGTCGAAGAGGGAGGCGAGGTCGGCGAGGCCGGCGCCGGCCCAGCGGGCGAGTTCGCGGAAGGCGTCGATGGCGACGAGGTCGCCGGCGCGGGCGGCTTCGCTGATGTGCTTGCCCTCGATGCCGTCGGCGGTGCCGTCGCCGAGGCCGAGGAGGATCTCGGCGTTCTCGGGGGTGGCGTTGGCGCGCTGCTTGGCGTAGCGGACGAGGGCGCGGCCGGAGGCGTACTGCTCCCAGCAGCCCTGGCTGCCGCAGCCGCACAGCAGGCCGTCGGGGACGACCCGGATGTGGCCGAACTCGGCGGCTACGCCGAAGCGGCCGCGGCGCAGCTTGTTGCCGATGATGATGCCGCCGCCGAGGCCGGTGCCGAGGGTGATGCAGATGACGTCCTCGTGGCCCTGGCCGGCGCCGAAGCGGTATTCGCCCCAGGCGGCGCAGTTGGCGTCGTTCTCGACGACGACGGGCAGGCCGATGCGCTGTTCGACCTTGTCCTTGAGCGGTTCGTGCCGCCAGTTGATGTTCGGTGCGAAGAGCACCGTGGCGCGCTTGTCGTCGACGTATCCGGCGGCGCCGATGCCGACGGCGTCGATGGTGTGGCTGCTGCTGACCTCGGAGACGGCGGCGCAGATCGCCTCCGTCACGCCGTCCGCGGTCGGCGGGGTGGGCACCTTGTACGTCTCCAGGATGGTGCCCTCTTCGTCGACCACGCCGGCCGCGATCTTCGTGCCGCCGATGTCGACGCCGATGGTGAGTCCCATTAGTCCCTCGGTTTCCGGTCAAACCCCGCCACGGCCAACCGTACACGGGCCCGGCGGAGGTTCAGTCGAGATCGATTCGCTGGGCCGGGCCCGTACCGGGGCCGTCGTCGCCCTTGTCGCCGTTGTCGGCGGGTCCCCGGGGGGCGGGGGGTTCGTCGTGGGTCCAGCGGCGCTCGTGGTTTTCGACGGCGGAGCGGTAGGCGGCGAGGAGTTCGGATCCGGCGGCGGCGAGGTGGCCGAAGACCTCGGGGTTGCGTTCGATGACGGGCTTGGCGGCGGTCTTGGCCTGGTTGACGAACTGGCGTACGACGTCCTGGGCGGCGGTGCCGACGGCACCGACGGCGGGGTTGTTGAGGGAGGAGACCTTGTCGGCGACGGCTTCGAAGAGTTTGAACAGCTCTTCGGCGGCGGTTCCGGTGCCCGGGCCGGCGGAGCCGGAACGGGACGACCTGCGGCGTTCCTTCTCGGCGGCGAGGTCCTCGGTGCAGGCCCGCGCCCAGGCGTCGTCGGCGTCGGGGTGGTCGGTGGCCTCGCTCATGGCGGACTCTCCTGGCGGCAGCTGCGGTGGGTCTTCCTTCGACGGTACCCGAACGGCGGTACGGGTCTCAGCGCTCCCTCGGCCACAGCCGCGGGTCCGGGGTGAAGCGGACGCGGAGGGCGCCGTCGGCGAGGGCGGCGCCGGAGACGGTGCAGCGGCGCAGTGCCGAGGGCAGCGGAACGATCCTGCGGTGCGGTCCGGCGGCGACGAGCAGTTCGTCGCCGCGCCGGATCAGGTCGAGCTCGCTCTTGCGGGCGCGGGGCAGCGGGATCGCCCAGACGAGCACCCCGTCGTGGGCGAGCCGGTCCTCGACGGTCCAGCCGGGGCCGGGTGCGGGGGCGGGGCCGGGTGCGAGGTTCCGGGCGGCGTCGAGGGCGGCCAGGTCGTCGGTGCCGCGGGGGTCGCGGCCGAGGTGGGCGAGCTCGCGGACGGGGAGGCCGGGGCCGGTCCACGCGTCGAGGCAGGTGCGCTGCCGGTCGGCGATGCCGGCGGCCCAGGGGTGGGCCGCGGCGGCGTCCGGCGGTACGAGCCGGTTGGCCACGAGGGACTCGGTGCGCAGCTCGTGCAGGGCGAGCCCGAGCATTCCGGCGCGCAGGGCGGTGTCGGCCGCGGGGCCGGGCTCGGCGACGAGGCGGATGCGGGTGGTGGGGGCCTCCACGACGGCCTGGACGGCGGCGAGCTCCTCGTCCCAGCGGGCGGCGGTCTCGTAGAGCCACTGCGCGGGCATGGGCACTCCGGCGAGCTGGGCCAGGACGGGGCGCAGGGCGCGGGCGGCCTGCCGTTCGGCGGGGAGCAGCCGGGTGAGGTAGTGGCGGAGCTGGGCGGGGAGGGCGAGGGTGGCCACGGCCTGGTGGAGCGGGGGCATGTCCACGACGACGAGGTCGGTGGCGGGTGCGGCGGCGGCCCGGCGCAGGGCGCGGAGCAGGGCGAACTGTTCGGCGCCGGGGAGTTCGGTGAGTTCCTCGGTGCCGAGGGGCCGGCCGCCGAGCATGCCGATGAGGGAGGCGCCGCGTTCCTGGAGGGCGGCGAGTTCGGTGCGGAACTCCCGGCCGGAGTCGACGGGGGTGACGCGCAGTCCCGGGACCGGGTCGGGGAAGGGGTCGGCGTCGGGGCCGCACAGGAGCAGGACCCGCTGTCCCCCGCGTGCGGCGGCGAGTGCGGTGGCGGCCGCGACGGTGCTGCGGCCTGCGCCTCCCGGGCCGGTGACGAGGAGGGTCTGCATGGTGGTGCCGTGCCTTTGCTGTGCCGGTGGTTCCGGTGCGGGTCGGGGGGTGCCGGGGCGGGCCGTCGGCGCGCCGGTCCGCGCCCGTGCGGCCCCTTCCGGGCGCCGCGCGCGCGGTGTCCCGGAGGGGGCCCGGGGTGTCAGGGGCGGGGGGTCTCGACGCGCTTCTTGAGGCCTGCGAGGGCGCGGTCGATGATGACCTTCTCGGCCTTGCGCTTGATCATGCCCAGCATGGGGATCTTGACGTCCACGGTCAGCTGGTAGGTGACCTCGGTGCGTCCGCCGTCCAGCGGGGCGAGGCGGTAGGAGCCGTCGAGCTGGCGCAGCATCTGGGACTTGTCGAGGGTCCAGCTGACCTCGTCGGCGCCCTTCCAGGTGTAGGCGAGGGTGTGGTCGTCCTTGATGGCGCCGGCGTCCAGCAGGAGGCGGACCTTCTCGGCGCGGCCTTCGGCGTCGGTGGCCAGTACCTCGGCCTCCTTCACCTCGCCGGTCCACTCCGGGTAGCGGGCGAAGTCGGCGATCACGGCCATCACGTCGGCCGGGGAGGCGTCGATGGTGATGCTTGAGCTGGTGTGTTCCGCCATCGCGGTGGCTCCTCCGGGGGGAGATTCGAGGAAGTGTGCGGCCCGCGGCCGCCGCGTGCAGGCTACCGTGCGTGTGGAGCTCACCACTCCAGGGAGGTCACCACTCCAGGGCCCAGGGCTTTCCGGTGGCGGCGAAGTGGCCGACGTTCACGCACTCGGTGGCGCCGATCCGGGCCCGGCGGGCCAGCGGCTGGTGGACGTGGCCGAAGAGGGCGTAGCGGGGCCGGGTGCGGCGGATCGCGGCCAGCAGGGCTTCGCTGCCGCGTTCGAAGCGGCGGGCGACGGTGTCGTAGCAGAGTTCGGGGACCTCGGGCGGGATGTGCGAGCAGAGGACGTCGACCTCGCCGAGGGCTTCGATCTTGGCGGCGTATTCCTCGGGGTCGACCTCGTAGGGGGTGCGCATCGGCGAGGGGAGTCCGCCGCCGACGAAGCCGAAGACGCGGCCGCCGATCTCCACGCGCTGGCCGTCGAGGACGGTGGTGCCGGGTCCGGCGTACTCGCTCCACAGGCCGGGGATGTCGACGTTGCCGTACGTGGCGTACGTCGGGCTGGGGAAGGCGGCGAACATCTGCGCGTACTGCCGCCGGACCGCTTCCTCGATCATCCGTTCCCTGTCGAGTCCGTCCCACAGGCGGCGGCCGAATTCACGCGCTTCCGCGAAGCGGCGGGCGGTGCGGAGTTCGACGATGCGGTGGGCGTTCTCGACGCCGAAGAGGTCGGGGAAGATGCCGCGGGAGTGGTCGGCGTAGTCGAGGAAGAGCACCAGGTCGCCGAGGCAGACGAGTGCGTCGGCGCCGTCTCCGGCGCGTGCGAGCGCGTCGGTGTTGCCGTGTACGTCGCTGACGACGTGGACCCGCGTACGACTCTTCCTGCCACCCATGCGCTCACCCTAGGGGGGCCCGGCTCCGGCCGGGTAGAGGGAGGGTCGCAGGCGGCCGGACCTGCGGTTACTTCCGAGTCGCGAACACGGTCGACTACTGTCGGCAGCGTATTGGCGGGTCTTGCGGCCCATCGCGATGTACAGAATGTGACGCACGGAACATCTGGCCGGTTCCCTCTATCGGGAACCCACTACCGGTGGGTAACGTCCGGTCGGTCCACACGGTGGCGATGGCGCCCAGAGGAGCAGCAGTCTTGCGCGAGTTCAGCCTTCCGGCCCTTTACGAGGTCCCGTCGGACGGGAACCTGACGGATCTCATCCGCCGCAACGCCGCCCAGCACCCAGACACCGCCGTCATCAGCCGCAAGGTCGACGGCCGGTGGCAGGACGTGACGGCGGTCGAGTTCCTCGCCGAGGTGCGGGCCGCCGCCAAGGGCCTGATCGCGTCGGGCATCGAGCCCGGCGACCGGGTCGCCCTGATCTCCCGCACCCGCTACGAGTGGGTGCTGTTCGACTTCGCGATCTGGACCGCGGGCGGCGTCACCGTCCCCGTGTACGAGACCAGCTCCCCCGAGCAGATCCAGTGGATCCTCGGCGACTCCGGGGCCGTCGCGGCCATCGTGGAGAGCCCCGGGCACAGCGCGAACGTGGCCTCCCTGCGGGACCGGCTGCCGGAGCTGCGCGAGGTCTGGGAGATCGACCAGGACGCCCAGGGGGCCCTGGTGGCCGCCGGTGCGAAGGTCACCGACGCCGAGGTGGACGCGCGCAGCGCCCTCGCGGTCGCCGACGACCCGGCCACGATCGTCTACACCTCGGGCACCACCGGCCGCCCCAAGGGCTGCGTGCTGACCCACCGCAACTTCTTCGCCGAGTGCGGCAACGTGGTGGAGCGGCTGAAGCCGCTCTTCCGCACCGGCGAGTGCTCCGTGCTGCTGTTCCTGCCGGCCGCGCACGTCTTCGGCCGCCTGGTGGAGGTGGCGGCGGTGCTGGCGCCGATCCGCCTGGGCTGCGTACCGGACATCAAGAACCTCACCGACGAGCTGCAGTCCTTCCGCCCCACGCTGATCCTCGGCGTGCCGCGCGTCTTCGAGAAGGTCTACAACTCGGCGCGGGCCAAGGCGCAGGCCGACGGCAAGGGGAAGATCTTCGACGCGGCCGCCGACACGGCGATCGCGTACAGCCGGGCGCTGGACACCCCCTCGGGCCCGTCCTTCGGCCTGAAGCTGAAGCACAAGCTCTTCTCGAAGCTCGTCTACTCCAAGCTGCACGCCGTCCTCGGCGGGCGCGGCGAGTACGCGATCTCCGGCGGCGCCCCGCTCGGCGAGCGCCTGGGCCACTTCTTCCGCGGCATCGGCTTCACGGTCCTGGAGGGCTACGGCCTGACGGAGACCTGCGCGGCCACCGCCTTCCTGCCGTGGGACAAGCAGAAGATCGGCACGGTCGGCCAGCCGCTGCCCGGCTCCGTGCTGCGCATCGCCGACGACGGCGAGGTGCTGGTGCACGGCGAGCACGTCTTCAAGGAGTACTGGAAGAACGAGGCGGCCACCGCCGAGGCGATGACGGACGGCTGGTTCCACACCGGCGACGTCGGCACCCTCGACGAGGACGGCTACCTCAAGATCACCGGCCGCAAGAAGGAGCTCATCGTCACGGCCGGCGGCAAGAACGTCGCCCCCGCGGTGATCGAGGACCGGATCCGGGCGCACGCGCTGGTCGCGGAGTGCATGGTGGTCGGTGACGGGCGGCCGTTCGTGGCCGCGCTGGTCACGATCGACGAGGAGTTCCTCGGCCGGTGGGCCGCGGAGAACGGCAAGCCGGCCGGGGTGACGGCGGCGGAGCTGCGCGAGGACGCGGAGCTGATCGCCGCCGTCCAGAAGGCCGTCGACGACGGCAACGCGGCGGTGTCCAAGGCGGAATCGGTGCGGAAGTTCCGCATCCTGGGCTCCCAGTTCACGGAGGAGTCCGGCCACATCACGCCGTCGCTGAAGCTGAAGCGCAACGTGGTGGCGAAGGACTTCGCGGACGAGATCGACGCCCTCTACCGGGGCTGAACGCCCGGCGGGTCAGGGCTGGGCGAGGATCCGTTCCATGTTCCGCTCGGCGAGGGCCGTGATCGTCACGAACGGGTTCACGCCGAGCGAGCCGGGTACGAGCGACCCGTCGAGCACGTACAGCCCCTGGTAGCCCTTGACCCGCCCGTAGGCGTCGGTGGCCTCGCCGAGGACGCAGCCGCCCAGCGGGTGGTAGGTGAAGTCGTCGGCGAAGGCCTTGTTGTCGCCGAAGAGGTCGTAGCGGTAGATGGTGACGTTGCGGCGGTTGATCCGGTCGAAGAGGTTCTTCGCCGCCGCGACCGCCGGGGCGTTCTGGCCCCTGGTCCAGTTCAGCCGGGCCGAGTCGGTCGCGGCGTCGTAGGTGAAGCGGCCGCGTTCCGGGTTCCTGGTGATGGCCAGGTACATCGAGATCCAGTGCTCGATGCCCATGGGGAGCGGGGCGATCTCCGCGAAGACCGGGTTGGCCGCGTTGTCCCAGTCGTCGATGCCGAGGGCGGGCATGGTGGCCTGGTTGCAGCCGACCGTGTCCCACAGGTGGTTGGCGCGGGCGGTCATGACGTTGCCGTTGGGGCCCCAGCCGAGCCCGACCTTCTCGCTGAGCGCGGGCAGCGCGCCGGTCTCGCGGGCGCGCAGCAGGATCTCGGTGGTGCCGAGGCTGCCGGCGCCCAGGAACAGCTGCCTGCAGCCGAGTTCGCGGACCTGGGTGACGCGGCCGGCGAGGTCGCTGGTGTGGACGGTCAGGACGTAGCCTCCGGCCGGGTCCTGGCGTACGGCGACCACCCGCTGCATGGTCTCGATGGTGACGTTGCCGGTGCCGAGGGCGGCGGCGAGGTAGGTCTTGTCGACGCTCTTCTTGCCGTGGTTGTTGCCGTAGATGACCTCTCCGGCGAGGGCGGAGCGGGTGGCGGTGCCGGCGGCCTCGCGCTTCATGTACCCGAAGTCGTAGACGTTGGGCACGAAGGTGGTCTTCAGGCCGGTGTTCTGGGCGTGCTTTCTGGAGATCCGGGCGAAGCGGTACCACTCCGTGGACTCGAACCAGGCCGGGTCGATGTCGTTGACGCCGAGCATGGCGCGGGCGCGGGGGTAGTAGGTGCCGTACATCTCCTCGGCGTCCACCCCGGGGAACACCTCGGTGAAGTAGGAGCGTCTGGGGGTCGGGGCCATGCCGCCGTTGACGAGTGAGCCGCCGCCGACGCCGCGGCCCACGTAGACGGACATGTCGCCGTAGTTGACCCGGTCCAGGACGCCGGGGTAGGGGCTGATGTCGCGGTTGACCACGTCGAGCCAGAGGAACTGGGCGAGCGGGGCCTCGGTGCGGGTGCGGAACCACATGGAGCGCTGGTCGGGCGCGGAGGTGGAGGGGAACACCTTGCCGTCGGGGCCGGGGGTGTCCCACAGCCGCCCCATCTCCAGGACGACGGTGCGCACGCCGGCCTGCCCGAGGCGCAGCGCGGCGACGGCGGACCCGTAGCCGGAGCCGACGACGACGGCGGGCGCGTACGGGGCGGCGGGGGGTTCCGCGGCTTGGGCGGCGCTGAGGCCGATGCGGGTGATGCCGAGGGCTGCGGCGGTGCGGAGGGCGTTGAGGCCGAGTTGACGGCGCGTCAGGTTGCGTGTCATGGCCGCATCATGAGCGGATTCCGCCCAACCGGCCATAACTCGCACTGCCACGCATGTGAGTAACAGTCAGACATGTGTGGACCGTAGCCGGGCGGGGGTGGATGACCTCCGGTCTGCGCGATTCCGCCCGGGATTGGCCGCGGTTGAGCGGGATGGTCGCCTTCTGTCGCTTCCTGACGCCCGTCCGGAGGCGCGGCCGGTGGGGTCGGGTGCGGGTGGTTGTCCGCTGCGCGGTGCCGGGTCCCCTACCCGCCCTTCGCCCGTTCCCCGGGCTCCGCCCGGACCCCTCCTGGGGGCTCCGCCCCCAGACCCCCGCGCCTCAAACGCCGGCGAGGCTATAGATAGCCCCGCCGGC
>NZ_JBWKEZ010000126.1:1765-9228 GCF_056434525.1 Streptomyces sp. NPDC044002 | reverse complement strand
AAGGACCGATCGCCCCAGGGCCGGATCAGCCAGATCCGACAGTGATCGGGAGGCACTGGAAACCCAGTGCAGCGCGTTCCCGATCTCCGGAGGAAGCTCCCTGTCATCTGGGGCCGGAAGAACGAAAGCCCAGTTCCGAAGAGCCTTCCGCAGTGCGTCGTCTGCCGGCCGACCCGGACGATCGTTCAGCAGCGCCAGCGTGACCGAGGTCAAGGATTCGTTGATCCCGTCCCTGGTGTTCGGCGCAGCGTGGGGCCACTTCATCGCGAGGTACTTGAGCGCGAAGGCGTACCAGCTCAGCGAAGCCTTTTGCTCGACCATCGACGCGGGCAGACCCGATCCGGTGTCGAACTCCTCACCATCCCGGGCCGCACGCATCAGCTTGGACCGGTAGTTGTCGGCGAGCCCCTTGGTCCTGAACGACTCGGAAAACACCTGCCCGGCGACCGACCAGCGGACGTCATAGGAAGGACGCTTCGTATCGCGCTTCCGAACACTCCAGATCTTGACGTCGAGCGACTTCACGCCGCAGCACCTTCCTGGCTCCGCAGCCACGCGAGAAAGTCACTCCGCCAGACCCGCAGCTCACCATTCGGCAGGGTGAACGCCTTGGGAGCCTTGCCCAGTTCTCGCCACCGGTAGAAGGTCCGCCGTGAAATCCCCTTCAGCTCGGAAAGCACCTCCGCGGTGGTCATCAGCTCGTCTTTCACGCGATCTCTCCTTCCAGGTCGATGAGGGCTTCCCGCGCCGTCTCTCGGTTCTGCTGGATGTCGCGGCGGATGTTGGCGGCGAGCCAGGATTCGCCGGGGGTGTGGCCGTGGCCGGCGTAGGACCAGTGGGCGATGACGAGGAGGGTGGCTTCCGGGTTCTCGTCGGGGTCGGGCAGGCCGAGCGCGGTGCGCTGTTGGGCGGCGCGGTAGTCGGCGCGGACCTGGCGTAAGGCGCCGAGGGTGGTGGAGTAGCGGCGGGACTTGGTGGAGAAGTGCCCGCGGAAGCCGAGCATGTGAGCCCAGGCCCTCAGCCGCCGGTCGGGGTAGGCCCGGTCGAGGTCCATGCAGGCTTCCATCAGCCGGCGGGGGTGGTCGGGGACGCCGAGGAGGACGAGTGCCTCCTTGTTGCCGACGGGGTGGTCGACGGTGCCGGTGGTCTCGGCGGCCTTGGTGGCGTACTTGGCGACGTAGGAGGCGACCGCCTGTTCCGTCAGGTCCTCGCCGTTCCCGAAGGCGCCGATGGGCTGGACGTCGATCTGCTCGCCCCACCGCAGCTCCCACTCGTCCGCGATCCCGTGCTCCGGGGCGGCAGGAACGACGACGCGGACGCGGGCGGCGGCGGCCTGGATGGAGTCGATGAGGAGGTCGAGCGTTGCCCAGGCGGGCGGCGGGGAGTCGGGGCCGTCGGGTCCGTCGAAGCGGATGACGGCGTGGAAGTGGACGGCCCCGCGTTTCTGGTACTCGGCGACCTTGCCGAAGGAGACGCGGGACTGTTCGCGGGCGGCTTTCTGGGTCAGGCCAGCGCGGGCAGCGATCTCGCGGCGGAGGTAGATCGTGAAGTACCGCCACAGCTCGGAGGCGTGGTTGTTCCACAGCACCGCACCCGCGTAGTCGTAGCTGTCCGGGTTGAGCGGGGTGCCCAGCTCCTCGGCGTCGTCGGGGTGCTGGGTGCCGCAGCGGCAGGGGCGGAGCCCGGGGCGGTTGTGGACGGGGCCGAAGGACGGAGCGGTGAGGGTGGCGAAGACGCGGGGGTGGTCGCGGATCGTCTCGGGAGTGCCCTTCGTCTGGTCGCCGATGAGGCCGGCGCGGATGAGGTGGTAGGTGTCGCCGGCGTAGGTCCAGGCGCAGGCGGGGCAGCGGGAGGCCCGGCGGTTGCCGCAAGCGACGCGCAGGACGCCGCCGGGTTCGGTGTCGGTGGTGTAGGCGTGGAGCACGGTCTTGGTGGCCGGGTCGAGGAGCTTGGTGCCGCCGGACAGGCGGATGGGGGCGGCGCATCCTCCGGTGCGGCGGATCTGTTCGTGAAGACGGTCGAAACCGGGAGCCCCGGCCACCTTGAGCAGGTCGCTCAGGGTGGCCGGGTCCAGGCCCGCCAGGGTGGCGGTGTCGGTCACGCAGCCACCTCCAGCAGGGAGGCGAACAGGGCGGTGCCGATGTGTTCGGTGTAGGCCGGCGGGATGCACTCGCGGATCCCGTCGCGGTTCATCCAGGGCACTCGCATGTCGGTGCGGGCTTCCTGGACGCCGGAGAAGTTGCCGACGTAGTGGGCGAAGTGCCCTTCGGCCCGGGGACGGCCCATCTTGGTCAGGGGCGCGGTGTGGGGCCGGTGGCGGGGCTGGGTGAGGGTGAAGCCCCCGCCGGTCTCGAAGAGCCGGTGGCGGTAGGTCCGCATCCCAAACGCGGCCGCGCACAGCGTGACCGGAGTACGCAGCTCTGCGGCGGCGTCTTCGACGTTCTCGATCACCCAGGGGCGGCCGGTCGCTTCGAGGGCTGCGCGGGTGGGGGCGATCAGGTCGGGGTGGTCGCGGTTCTGGATGCGCTGGGCGAGGGTGTAGCGCTGGCAGGGCGGGGAGGCGTGGATGAAATCGAACTCGGCGCCGTACTCGCGGACGAAGCCGATCGCGTCAGCCTGCACGAAGCGGAACGGGTAGCGGGGCTGCGGGGCGAGGTCGACGCCGGTGACGTCGAAGCCGGCGAGGTGGTACCCCATGCCCGCCCCGCCCTGGCAGCAGAACAGGTCCAGCACCTTCAGACCGTTGGGGAGCGCGGTGTTCATGCGGTTCCTCCAGCGCTGTGGGCGGGGCCGTGGCTGGTGTTCCATCCGGAGATCAGCGCGCCGACCTGGGTGTCTCCCTTGGCGGTGGCGGTGGCGCCGCAGTGGCAGACGGCGGAGGCGGTGGCCGGGTCGGAGGGGGAGGGCTTGCTGATGTGCAGGCCGGGCGCGTCGTTGGTGGGGGTGAGGTCAGCCATGGCCGGACACCTCCACAGCCTCGGCGGTGAGGGCGTCCAAGGTCGCGGCAGCCTCGCTCGCGGCGGCGGAGAGGGCGCGAAGGGCTTCAGCCGAGCCGGGGGCAGCCAGGAGCGCAATCTCGATGCTGTCGCCCTCGATACGGAGGCTGACGAAGGGGCGAATGCGGTCGGGGAAGGCGGTGACGCGGAGGCGGGTGTCCGGCTCGATGTGTCCGGAGACGGTGAGGCTGTTCATGTGATCACCTCCCGACGCGGACGCGGGCGGCGGGGATGGTGTGGCCGAGGCCGCGGCAGGCGGGGCAGTGGACGGGGATGGTGGTCCGGGTGCCGTCCGGGGTGTGGAGGCCGGTGGTGATGGTGGCGGTGGCGAAGCCGTCGCAGTCGTGGCAGACGCGCGGGGTCAGGGTGGTCTCGGGCATCATGAGGAGCCCCTTTCGGGTCCGTTGGATCTGGGGTGGGGTTGAGGCGCCCGGGGCGGCGAAAGTTTGGCGACGGAGGCCGTCCCGGGGGCCGCTCAGCGTGTGTTGTTGCGCCTGCCGTGGCCCTTGGCCGCATACATCGCCGCGTCGGCGGCGGACAGGGCATCGGTGAGGGTCGGGACCGGCAGGGTGCCGGGGCTGCAACTGCCAATCGACGCGGAGACCGGCACGACCTGTTCGTTGTGCGTGACCGGGGTGTCCAGCGCGGCCCAGAGGCCGGAGAGGTTCGAGGCGCCAAGGTCGGTGATGATCGCGGCGAACTCGTCACCGCCGAGGCGGGCGGCGATCCCGTGGCGTCCGCACCAGGCGCTCAGCCGTTGTGCGGTGGCGGTGAGGACGGCGTCTCCGGCGGCGTGGCCGTGGGTGTCGTTGACGGCCTTGAAGTCGTCCAGGTCGACCAGGAGCACGAGCGAGCCGGGGTGCTTGGCGATGAGGCGTTCGGCGCGGGCGGTCCAGCCGGCGCGGGTGTGCAGGCCGGTCAGCGGGTCGCGGCGGGCGGTGGACAGGCGGCGCAGGAGCAGTCCGCCGTGCAGGGCCCAGCCCAGGGCCGGTAAGCCCGCGGCGATGACGTGCGTGTCCATGGTGAGCTCACCGGCCCTTCTGGAGGTCCTTGATGAGCAGGCGCAGGACCACCGCGATCAGGGCGATGGAGACGCCGGTGATGGCGACGGCGAGGAGCATCGAGACGAGGACGGCGCCGACGACCAGGACCGCGGCACCGCCGCCGGCGGCGAGGGCGATCACGCTGCCGGGGGTGAGCTGGACCGTGGGGCGAGCCGGGACGGCCGGCGCGGTCGCCACGGGCGAGGACTCGATGCCGGACGTGGTGGCGGGCTGGGTGAGGGGGGTGATGATGCCGGTCGGGAGCGGGTTGACCGGGATGTGCGGTCGGAACATGGCGGTGTCTCCCTACTTGGTGATGGGGTCGGCGAGCGTGGCGAGGAAGCTGTCGGCGAGGAGGTAGCCGCCGAGGAGGATTACGGCGACGAGCCACCAGGGCGGGCGGATGAGCTTGATGCCGAGGGCGCCGACGACGATCAGGGCGAGCCAGAGCGGGACGTCCATGACGTGGGTCTCCTTCGCGGGTTAGCGCGGGTTGCAGCGGTGGGTGCGGGCGGCGAGTTCAGCGGCGGCGCGGCTGGAGTAGTCGGCGGAGAACCCGCACTCCGGGGCCGTACAGGCCGCGGTGTGCTTGGTGCGGCCAAGGCCGTCGCGGTAGGTGCCGACACGGACGGGGCCGATGCGGATCACGTTGTAGAAGTGCTTGGGGCGCATGGAGGGTGATCTCCTTTCCGGTCAGGTGAGTTGGAGGGCGATCGAGTCCGCCAGCACGGCCGGGACACCGAGACGGGTCCGGAGGGTCGCCGCGTCGATCGGGGCACCGGTCTGGACGCGGTGGGCGTCCGCGATCTTTTGGGCGTGATCGAGGAGCGCGGGCGGAACGGGCACGGTCCCAGCAGGCGGCGCAGGTTCGGCGGCGGGAGCGAGTTCCCGCGGGGCTTCTCCGTCCGGTTCTTCCGGGGCGGGTTCGGCCGGCGGAAGTTCGGGGGCCGGGTCCGGGATCCGCTCCACGGTCAGGTCCGGCGCGGGTTCGACGTGGGGGTGATCCACGGGCTCCGGGTCCGTGGCCACCGGTTCCGGGGCCGGGGCGTGGGCGAGGAGGGTGCCGCCGAGGAAGGCGAGGGCGGGCCATCCGGCGACGAGGATGCGCAGCCAGGCCGGGACGTTGTGGAGGTCGAGGAGTCCGGCGGTGGCGATGTTGGCGCCGAGTGAGGCGATGAGGGCGATGGCGAACCAGAGCCAGGCATCGCGGTTCTCGGCGTCTGTGCGCATTCGGCGCCAGGCGGCGACCAACAGGAGGTCGACGCTGACCGGGTAGGCCCAGGCCTTCCAGCCGTCCTGTCCGGCCGCGGCGGCAAGGTCGTGGAGGTGGGCGAAGGACAGGGCCCCGGCGATGACGGCTTGGATGAGTACGGCGTCGAGGCGGAGGGTGCGTAACACGGGTACGCCTCCTTCCTGGGGTTATGCGGTGCCGGTGCCGAGGCAGTCCAGGCACAGCGCGGTCTGGGTGGCGTCGATCTCCCGGTGCTTGCGCCCGACCCTGACCTTCGTCGTGGCCTCCCCGGTGCCGCCGCAGGTGCCGCAGGACGGCGGGGCGGAAGCGGGCTTGGCCGGGCGGCGGCGCGGGGCCGGGGGCTTCTTCGTGGTGGCCATCGGGGTTCCCTTCGGTTTCGGGCATGGGTCGGGTAGGGACCTGGCGTGAGACGGTCACGCCGACCGAGAGGGGAGAGAGGGTCAGTCCGTCGCCGGAATCGGCTTCACCAGCGGGACCGACCCGTCGGACGCGGCTTCGGCGGGGAGCGCCGGCCGGTACGGGGCGAGGCCGGGAAGGTCCGGGGTCAGGTAGGCGTACTGCGTGCAGATCGCAGCCGCTTCCTCCGCGCTCAGTTCGGGGGTGCGGATGCGGGACCAGCCGCCGGAGGAGTCGCCGGCCACCGCGACGCCGGGACGGTCGGGCGGGATCGTGGTCACCGCGACCACCGCGTCCGGGGCGATGTCCCCCAGGCCCATGTCAGCGGTCTGCTTGTCGTTGACGCGGTGGACGACACGGCCGGTGAGCTGGGCGCGGAGCGTGGTGGCACCCTTGCCGAGGTCGGAACCGAAGCGCTGGCCACAGATCTCCAGGTAGATGCCGGCGGCGCGGGCCATCTGCCCGAGACGGATCATCTGCGTGACCATCCGGTCCCGGCGTTCCTCGTCCTTCTTCCCGGCGACGAGGAACAGTTCCGCGATCTCGTCCACCAGGACCACGACCGGCACCGGCCGAACTTCCTCGGGTAGGCCCCAGATGTCGGCGGCCCCGTACTCGCTCAGCAGGTCGAAGCGGGCTTCCATGTCGTCGACGACCGCATCCAGGAGCCCGGACGCCTCTTCCGGCGTCGTCGCGAGGGCCGACAGGCGCGGGGCGTAGCGCCGCTGTTCGACGCCGCGCTTGCAATCGATGCCGACGAGGGCGACCGGCAGTCGGGCGAGGCCTGCAATGAGGTTGCGCTGGTACATGGACTTGCCGGACTGGTTGGCGCCGAGCGTCAGGGCGTGCGGGACCTTCAGGTAGTCCCGGACGAACGCGGTCCCGTCCTCCCGCAGCGCGACCGCCACCGTCATCGGCCCGTCGGGCAGGCGGCGCGGCATCCTCACCCGCTGGAGCACGTCGTAGCCGGTCATTCGCAGTTCGACGAACCCGGGCCGGATCTCGATCACGTTGACGGAGCGGACGCCCCAGGCGTGCCGGAGGCGTTCCGAGGCGGCCATCACGTCGGCGGGCTCCAGTCCGGCCGGCAGCCGCAGGGTGACCCGCATCCCGGTCGAGGAGGGACGGACGCGGCGGACCTTCGGCGGGACGGGCTGGACGTCACCGTGACGGGTGACGTTGCGGACCAGGAACGCCCGCAGGCGCGACGGCTGCACCGTCAGGCCGCACACGTCCATCGTGGACCGGTACGTCACCGCGAACCGCACCCGCGCCGCCGGGAACCCGGCCACGGACCAGTACACGCGGGGAGCGCGGGCCTTCGCGTAGCGGAGGCCGCCACCGGCCCCGGCCAGGGGGACGGCGACCTCCCATAAGGTCGTCAGGTCAGCCACGGTCAGGCCCCGACGGTGGTGAGGGCGACGGCGCGGAACGAGATACCGTGCCGGGTCTGGCCGTTGAACGTGTTCTCCCAGTCCCGGGCCTTCAGCCCGATCACCGACACCGGCATACCCGGCACCAGCCCTGCCGGGAGGCCGGTCTCCGGGACGGTTACCTGGTAGAGGTTGCCCTCCCCCTCGTCCGAGATCAGCAGGCCCACCGTGGACAGACCCGCACCGGTCTCCCGGTCGGTGGCCCGCTCACCGGTCTGCTTGCTCACGAGCTTCGGCGTGGGAGCGGTCGCGACGAAGACGACGGCGGTCGACGTGTCCACCTTGAACGACGGCATGGTTTCTCCTTCAGAGATGCCAGCAGGGAGCTAGGTGACCAACTTGG
>NZ_JBWKEZ010000126.1:0-1672 GCF_056434525.1 Streptomyces sp. NPDC044002 | reverse complement strand
ACATAACTGGCATGGCTGTCCTGCTTGGGGAGGGTCGCCTACCATCGACCCATGACCTTCGTCCCCGAGCCCCTCGACCCAGATGACGACCGAGCCCCGTACGAACAGGTAGCCAGCAGCCTCAGTGCTGCCATCCGTACGAGGCGGCTGAGTCCTGGGGAGAAGCTCCCGTCCCACAAGGAACTGACGGAGCTGTACGGATTCGCGCGGGCGACGATTCAGCGCGCGCTACGCGACCTCGAAGACGAGGGGCTCGTCGTCTCCCGCAAGGGCAGCGGCGTCTACGTCCGCAACCGGACCGAGCGGCCAGCAGGCCTGCGGCCGTACGTCGAGCAGGCCTTCGCCAAGGACCGCGTGACCATCGACTTCGCCGGCTTCTCCAGCGAGACCCTGCACGGAGCGCTTCAGGAGCCGCTCGACAAGATCCGGGTCGGGCGGCTCACGCCGTCCAGCATCACCATGCGGATACTCGTCCCGGACATGTCCGTGCCGCAGGCCGCGCCCGTGCGCATGGAGGACGGGGCGGACGACGAGCGGCTCCGCGACCGCATGCACGACATCATGGTCAGCTACACGCGCAGCATCCGCGACGCCATCACGGAGCTGGAGCACCTCGGTCTCGTCACCGAGGCCCGGATCAACGTCCGTGTCCACAGCGGCACACAGTTCTTCAAGCTCTACGTGATCAACGAAGAAGACGCGTTCTTCGGGTACTACCCGATCCGTCCCAACAAGGTCGTCGCCCAGGGCGAGGTGATCGAGATCTACGACCTCGTCGGCAAGGACACCACGCTCTTCCACCACTCGATCAACGACGGCGAGTCTTCCAGCGGAGCACAGCAGGTCCAGCAGGCCCGCATGTGGTTCGACAGCGTGTGGGAGACGATCGGAAGGGACTTCGACCTTGACGCACGATGAGCGGCTCTCAGGAGTCTTGGCGAACGCGCGCGTTGTCTTCTTCGACTTCGACGGGCCGGTGTGCGACGTGTTCGCAGGACTGCCCGCTCCCGAGGTAGCCAAGCAGCTGACCCTGCTGCTCTCCTCGCGGGACGAAGCCGCGGGCACCAAGGCCGCCGAGACCGACGACCCTATCGAGGTCCTTCGGATCGCCCACGAAGCCGGTGACGTCATCGGTCGCAAGGTGGAGCAGGCGCTGACGGAGGCGGAAGTCGAAGCCGTCGCGGTGGCCGGCCCCCCGACTCCCGGGGCGGTGGAGGCCCTTGAAGCCGCAGGATCTTCAGGGCGCACCGTTCTGGTGGTGAGCAACAACTCAGCCGAGTGCGTCCAGCGCTTCCTGGAGATTCAAGGGCTTGGGGGTCACGTCGCGGAGATCGTTGGGCGCCCTGTCGGACGGCCCCACCTGATGAAGCCCAATCCGTTCCCGATCATGAGGGCGGCGGAGCGGGCAGGGGTGGGGGTAGCGGACTGCACCCTGATTGGTGACTCGCTCACCGACGTCCAGGCCGCTCATGCAGCCGGCGCAACGGTGATCGCCTACGCCAACAAGCCCCACAAGGCCGCGCTCTTCGCCGAAGCGGGAGCCGACGCCATCACCGACGACATGCACGCCATCGCCGGGGCATTCCCCACGGCTTCGCCGTAGGAGCCACGCGGGACCTGTTACAGGTTTCTCTACCTCATCAAGCACCCGGCTGCGCTCCGCTCCGCCGGG
>NZ_JBWKEZ010000125.1:4081-10213 GCF_056434525.1 Streptomyces sp. NPDC044002 | reverse complement strand
CGCCCCCCCCCCCCCCCCTCCCCCACCCCCCCCCCCCCCCCCCCCCCCCCCCCCCCCCCTCCCCCCCCCCCCCCCCGGGGCCGCCTCGGCCGCGGCAGCGGCGGCCTCGGCGGCGGCCGCCTTGCGGGCGGCCTTCAGCGCGGCGCGGGTCCGCTCGCGCTGCTCGCGCTCCCGGCGCTCGCGTTCCTTCTTGGCGGCCTTCTCGGCCGCCGCGTCGGCCTTGGTGAGGGAGATCGGGCGGGTCTCCTCGACCGGCGGGACCGGAGGCGGCTCCGGGGCGGCGACCGGCTCGGGGGCGTTGACCACGGCGGTGAGCATCGTCCGCGCCTGCTCTTCGCCGAGGCGCATGGCCGGGTCCTTGACCAGCAGCCCGTAGATGACCTCGGTCAGCGGCGCGCCGGCGTTCTGCGGCGGGTCCACGGGCTCGGTCATCACCGCGGTGAGCGTGGCGAGCGCGTTGCCCTTGTCGTACGGGGGCACGCCCTCGACGGCCGCGTACAGCAGCCCGCCGAGGGACCACATGTCGGCGGGCGGGCCGGGCTTCTGGCCGCGGGCGCGCTCCGGGGAGATGTACGAGGGGGCGCCGACGAGCATCCCGGTGGAGGTGATGGAGGGGTCGCCCTCCACCTGGGCGATGCCGAAGTCGGTGAGCACGACGCGGCCGGAGGCGGCGATCAGCACGTTGGACGGCTTCACGTCGCGGTGCAGGATCCCCTGGCGGTGCGCGGCGCGGAGCACGTCGAGCACGGCGAGGCCGACCTCGGCCGCGCGGTGCGGGGTCAGCGGGCCGTTCTCCCGGACGAACTCGGCCAGCGAGGGGCCCTCGATGAGCTCCATGACGATCCAGGGACGGGCGTCCTCGTCGACGACGTCGTAGACGGTGACGGCGCCCTCGCTGCGGATCCGCGCGATGGCCTTGGCCTCGCGGAGGGTCCGGGTGATGAGGCGGCGCTTCTCGTCCTCGTCGACGCCGTTGCCGAAGCGGAGTTCCTTGACGGCGACCGTCCGGCCGAGGACCTCGTCCTCGGCGCGCCAGACGGTGCCCATGCCGCCCTTGCCGAGCACGGCGCCCAGCCGGTACCGCCCGGCCAGCAACCGCCCCTCGCGCCGCGCCTCCTCGGCCGCCTCCTCGGCTTCGCCCCCGTCCGGATCCCCCGCCCCGGCGACCGCCACCTCCGAGGGCGCCCCCTTGGCGGAACCGCCCTTCGCGGGGGCTTCCTTCTGCGTGTCGGCCTTCGCGGGGACGTCCTTGACGGGCGCCACGCCCGCCACCGCACCCTCGGCGGCCCCACCCTGCTCCGCAGCCGCCCCGGCGGACTCGCCCTTGACGGACTCGCCCTGCGCGGAGGCAGCCTTGACGGACGGTTCCTTCACGGGGGCCGCCTTCTCCGCAGCCGCCTTCGCGGGCCGGTCCTGGGCGGACTCGCCCTGCGCGGGTACCGCGTCCACGGGCGCACCCTTGGCGGGCGCGCCGTTCTCCGCGCCGGCCTTCACAGGCACGTCCTGGACGGAAGCGCCCTTCTCCGCAGCCGCCTTCGCGGACACCACCCCGGCGGGCTCGTCCTTGACGGACTCGCTCTTCGAGAAGGCAGCCTTCACGGGCACGTCCTCGGCGGAAGCGCCCTTTTCCACGGTCACCTTCGCGGGGGCGTCCCCGGCGGGCACGCCCTGCGCGGAAGCCGCCTTGACGGGCGCGTCCTTCGCAGGCGCATCCTCCGGGGTGCTCGCCTTCGCGGGGGCGTCCGTCGCGGGCTCGTCCTCCGCGGGGGTCGCGGCCCGGGCCGGCTTCGGGGCCCGGGGGGCGTCAACGCCCCCGGCCGGCGCGGCCTTCGCAGCGGCAGCGGAACCGGCGGAGCCGGCGGCACCGCGCGGGCGGGGGACCGGGGCCGGTTCGGCCTTCTCGGGACCCCCGGCCGGAGCGGACTTCGACACCGACACCTTCGCAGCGGCAGCGGAACCGGCGGCGGCAGCCCCGTCATCCAGCTTCGCCGCAGGCGCCCCGGCAGACGACTCGGTGTGCTCCGGCTTCGACATGCGTCCCCTCTGCGATCGTGCAGCCTGCCCCGGCTGCCTCGGCAGCCGCCGGGGGGCACGGTAATCCACCCCGGCAGAAACCTCATTGTTGCTCACTCCGCATCCGACGGGAGCCCCGGGTCCGCCGGTTCCGCCTCCTGTATCTCGGAGTTACAACGGGACGATGTCGGGCGCCCCCAGGCGTGCCGCGTCCGCCGTCTGGTCGTCCGGCTGGCGCTGTGATTCCCGCTCCGCCTGGACCCGCTTCTCGTAGTGCTCGACCTCCTTCTCGATCTGCTGCTTGTCCCAGCCCAGCACCGGAGCCATCAATTCCGCACACTCGCGGGCCGATCGGGTCCCCCGGTCGAAGGTCTCGATGGAGATCCGGGTCCGCCGGGTCAGCACGTCGTCCAGGTGCCGGGCGCCCTCGTGCGAGGCGGCGTAGACGATTTCCGCCCGCAGGTAGTCCTCCGCACCGGTCACCGGCTCGGCGAGCCCCGGGTCGGCCTCGATCAGCCCGAGCAGTTCCTCCGTGAGGGATCCGTAGCGGTTCAACAGGTGTTCCACCCGCACCACATGGAGCCCCGTCCGCGCGGCGATGCGGGCGCGGCCGTTCCACAGGGCCCGGTAGCCCTCCGCCCCCACCAGCGGCACCTCCTCCGTCACACAGGCCGCGACCCGCTGGTCCAGCCCGTGCACCGCCTCGTCGACCGCGTCCTTCGCCATCACCCGGTACGTCGTGTACTTGCCGCCCGCCACCACCACCAGGCCCGGCACCGGATGGGCCACCGTGTGCTCGCGGGAGAGCTTGCTCGTCGCGTCCGACTCCCCGGCCAGCAGCGGCCGCAGGCCCGCGTACACGCCCTGGACGTCGTCCCGCGTGAGCGGCACGGCCAGCACCGAGTTCACGTGCTCCAGCAGGTAGTCGATGTCCGCGCTCGACGCCGCCGGGTGGGCCTTGTCCAGGTCCCAGTCCGTGTCCGTGGTGCCCACGATCCAGTGCCGGCCCCACGGGATCACGAACAGCACCGACTTCTCGGTCCGCAGGATCAGCCCGGTGCTGGAGTGGATCCGGTCCTTCGGGACGACCAGGTGGATCCCCTTCGAGGCCCGTACGTGGAACTGTCCGCGCTCCCCGATCAGCGCCTGCGTGTCGTCCGTCCACACCCCGGTCGCGTTCACGATCTGCTTCGCGCGGATCTCGTACTCGCCACCGCCCTCCACATCACGCACCGTGGCCCCGACGACCCGCTCGCCCTCGCGCAGGAAGCCGACCACCCTCGCCCGGTTGGCGCAGTGCGCCCCGTACGCGGCGGCCGTCCGGACGAGCGTGGCGACGTAGCGCGCGTCGTCCATCTGGGCGTCGTAGTACTGCAAGGCGCCCACCAGGGCGTCCTTGCGCAGGGCCGGTGCGATGCGCAGGGCCCGCTTGCGCGTCAGGTGCCGGTGCGTGGGCAGGCCCCGGCCGTGTCCGCTGGAGACGGACATGGCGTCGTACAGGGCCACGCCCGAGCCGGCGTAGAAGCGCTCCCAGCCCTTGTGCTGGAGCGGGTACAGGAAGGGCACCGGCTTCACCAGGTGCGGGGCGAGCCGCTCCAGCAGCAGCCCGCGCTCCTTGAGCGCCTCCCGCACGAGGGCGAAGTCCAGCATCTCCAGGTACCGCAGGCCGCCGTGGATCAGCTTGCTCGACCGGCTCGACGTCCCGGACGCCCAGTCACGGGCCTCCACCAGGCCCGTGGACAGGCCTCTGGTCACGGCGTCCAGCGCGGTGCCCGCGCCGACCACGCCCGCGCCGACGACCAGAACGTCCACTTCCCGTTCGGCCATCCGGGCGAGCGCCTCCGCGCGCTGTGCCGGTCCCAGTGTCGCTGTCCTCACGGCTGCCTCCCGTTGGTGCGGGCCGTACCCGCTCGGTGCGGGTGATCCCGCTCACATCCCCCGCTTCTCGATTCTGACCGGCCGCACCCACATCAGCCACCGCCTGTGGACAACACAACGGCGACCACCACCCCACAATGCGACATATCTGTCATATATACGCCTAGTCTGACATTGCGCCAGCTCCAGTCGTCCACAGGACTTGCGCGCACCGCCCCCTCATGCATGCCAGGGAAGGGAAGGGACGGCCCCCCATGCCCGCAGATCTCGCCGTCATCGGACTCGGCCACCTCGGCCTCCCCCTCGCCCAGGCGGCCGTAGCCGCCGGGATCGAGACCGTCGGCTACGACAGCGGCCCCGCCACGGACAGCACCCTCACCGCCGCCGAGATCCGCCGCATGTCGGCGGCCGGCTTCCGGGTCACCACGAACCCCGCCGAACTCGGCCGGGTCCGCACCGCGGTCATCTGCGCCCCCACCCAGCTCGGCGCCGACCGCGCGCTCGACCTCGGGGCCGTCGGCGAGGCGGGCCGCACCCTCGCCGCCCGGCTGCGCCCGCACACCACCGTGATCCTGGAGTCCGCCGCCCACCCCGGCGTCACCGAGGACTACCTGCGGCCCATCCTCGAAGCCGGCTCCGGCCTGCGGGCCGGCCGGGACTTCCACCTGGCCTACTCCCCCAGCCGCCTCGACCCCGGCAACCGGACCCACACCATCTCCAACACCCCCAAGGTGATCGGCGGCCTCACCCCCGCCTGCACCGAGTCCGCGCACGCCTTCTACGCCCGCCTCACCGAGAAGGTCGTACGCGCCCGCGGCCTGCGCGAGGCCGAGACCGTACAGCTCCTGGAGACCAACTACCGGCACGTCAACATCGCCCTGATGAACGAGATGGCCGTCCTCTGCCACGACCTCGGCGTCGACCTGTGGGACGTCATCCGCTGCGCCGAGACCAAGCCGTACGGCTTCCAGGCCTTCCGCCCCGGCCCGGGCGTCGGCGGCCACGGCGTGCCCCTCGACCCCAACTACCTCCCCCACACCACCCGCACCCCCGGCCACCCCCTGCGCATGGTCGGCCTGGCGCAGGAGATCAACAACCGGATGCCGCAGTACGTCATCCAGCGCTGCGCCACCCTGCTCAACGAGCACGGCAAGTCCGCGCGCGGCGCCCGCGTCCTCCTGCTGGGCGTCACCTACAAGCCCGACCTCGCCGACCAGGAGGGCTCCCCGGCCCGGGAGATCGCCAGCCGGCTCCTCGACCTGGGGGCGCTGATCAGCTACCACGACCCGTACATCGCGGGCTGGCGGGTCCGCGACCAGCCCGTACCGCGCGCCGACTCCCTCTACGAGGCCGCCGCCAACGCCGACCTGACGATCCTGCTCCAGCACCACCGCACCTACGACATGCAGGGCCTGGCGGTGAAGGCCCAGCTCCTCCTCGACACCCGCGGCGCCAGCCCGGCCGGCGCGGCCCACCGCCTCTGACCCGGACCCGGAGCCGGACACGCCCCAGGTCACGGCCGGATCGCGGTCCGGTCACCCGACCGAAATCCCCCGGTGGAATCCGACCCTCCCCTGTTAGCCTGCGGCGTCACTTATCCCGCACTTACGCCCTCCGGGCCCCGTGCGCCGAATCCCTGGGGGGGATTTCCGAATGAGCCAGAACTTCCAGCCGCCCGCACCCACACCCACGCCCTACGCCGAGGCCGTCGCCCCGGCCCCGGCGCGCAAGGGCAACGTCGGCCTCGGCGTCGTCGCCGCGGTCGTCGCGGGCCTGATCGCCGCGGCGGCGTACGGCGGCATCATGTACGCCATCGACCGGGAGCGTTCCTTCGGCGCGATCGGCATCGGCCTGCTCGTCGGCTACGCCGCCGGAAAGACCGGCGGCCGCAGCCCGGTCCTGCTCCCGGTCGCGGGCCTGGTGTCGATCGGCTCCGTCTACCTCGGCAAGATGTTCCTCTTCGCGCTCGCCCTGGCCGAGCTCAAGAACACGGGCGTGACCGAGGTGGTCGACGCCATCGGCATCAGCGGCCTCAACGGCATCGTCAAGGAGAGCATGGACTTCATGTCCTACGTCTTCATCGGCATCAGCGTGCTCGTCGCAGTCGGCGCGACCAAGAAGGCCAACGACTGACACCACGCGAACGCCGGAGGGGGGGGGGGGGGGGGGGGGGGGGGGGGGGGGTGGGGGGGGGTGGGGGGGGGGGGGGGGGGGGGGGGGGGGGGGGGGGGGGGGGGGGAT
>NZ_JBWKEZ010000125.1:0-4071 GCF_056434525.1 Streptomyces sp. NPDC044002 | reverse complement strand
CGCTTTCTGTCGTAGTATCGTTGTGCGTAGAAGAGGAAAAAAAAAAAAGAACACCACAACCAAACACCAAAACACCGCGGCCCCCCCACCCCCCTTCCCCCCCCCCCCCCCCTCCGGCGTGCGTGCGGTGAGGGGTCAGCGGCTGTGCTGCGAGTCCGCGACCGTGACCTCGACGCGCTGGAACTCCTTGAGCTCGCTGTAGCCGGTGGTGGCCATCGAGCGGCGGAGCGCGCCGAAGAAGTTCATCGAGCCGTCCGGGGTGTGCGACGGGCCCGTGAGGATCTCCTCGGTGGTGCCGACGGTGCCGAGGTCGACCTTCTTGCCGCGCGGCACGTCCTCGTGGACGGCCTCCATGCCCCAGTGGTTGCCCTTGCCCGGGGCGTCGGTGGCGCGGGCCAGCGGGGAGCCCATCATCACGGCGTCGGCGCCGCAGGCCACGGCCTTCGGGATGTCGCCGGACCAGCCCACGCCGCCGTCGGCGATGACGTGGACGTAGCGGCCGCCGGACTCGTCCATGTAGTCGCGGCGGGCCGCGGCCACGTCCGCGACGGCGGTGGCCATCGGGACCTGGATGCCGAGGACGTTGCGCGTGGTGTGCGCGGCGCCGCCGCCGAAGCCGACGAGGACGCCCGCGGCGCCGGTGCGCATCAGGTGCAGGGCCGCCGTGTAGGTGGCGCAGCCGCCGACGATGACCGGGACGTCGAGCTCGTAGATGAACTGCTTGAGGTTCAGCGGCTCGGCGGCGCCGGAGACGTGCTCGGCCGAGACGGTGGTGCCGCGGATCACGAAGATGTCCACGCCGGCGTCGACGACGGCCTTGGAGAACTGCGCGGTGCGCTGCGGGGAGAGCGCGGCGGCGGTCACGACGCCCGAGTCGCGCACCTCCTTGATCCGCCGGCCGATCAGGTCGGCCTGGATCGGCGCGGCGTAGATCTCCTGGAGGCGGCGGGTGGCCGTGGCCTCGTCCAGCTCCGCGATCTCGTCGAGCAGCGGCTGCGGGTCCTCGTAGCGGGTCCACAGGCCTTCGAGGTTCAGCACGCCGAGGCCGCCGAGCTCGCCGATGCGGATCGCGGTCTGCGGGGAGACCACCGAGTCCATGGGGGCGGCCAGGAAGGGGAGCTCGAAGCGGTACGCGTCGATCTGCCAGGCGATCGAGACCTCCTTCGGGTCCCGCGTACGCCGGCTGGGGACGATGGCGATGTCGTCGAAGGCGTACGCCCGGCGGCCGCGCTTGCCGCGCCCGATCTCGATCTCAGTCACGTGTGGTGGCCTTTCCTCTGGGTCTGCCCGTCCAGTATCCCCGAACGGCGGGGGGCCGCGTTCCGGTGACCGCTGTACGGACGACCGCGGACGGCCCCGGACACGCCCGAGGGGGCGGGCCCGGCCGGGCCCGCCCCCTCGGGCGATCTTCGTGCTCAGCCCTTGCGGCTGTAGTTCGGTGCTTCGACCGTCATCTGGATGTCGTGCGGGTGGCTCTCCTTGAGGCCCGCCGAGGTGATCCGGACGAAGCGGCCCCGGTCCTGGAGCTCGGGGACGGTGCGGCCGCCGACGTAGAACATCGACTGGCGCAGGCCGCCGACCAGCTGGTGGACGACCGCGGAGAGCGGGCCGCGGTAGGGCACCTGGCCCTCGATGCCCTCGGGGATGAGCTTGTCGTCTCCGCCCACGCCCTCCTGGAAGTAGCGGTCCTTGGAGAAGGACTTGCGGTCGCCGCGGGACTGCATCGCGCCGAGCGAGCCCATGCCGCGGTACGACTTGAACTGCTTGCCGTTGATGAAGAGCAGCTCGCCCGGGGACTCCTCGCAGCCCGCGAGCAGCGAGCCGAGCATCACGGTGTCGGCGCCCGCGACGAGGGCCTTGGCGATGTCGCCGGAGTACTGGAGGCCGCCGTCGCCGATGACGGGGACGCCCGCGGCCTTGGCCGCGAGGGCGGCCTCGTAGATCGCGGTGACCTGCGGGACGCCGATGCCGGCGACGACGCGGGTGGTGCAGATGGAGCCGGGGCCGACGCCGACCTTGATGCCGTCGCAGCCGGCGTCGACGAGCGCCTGGGCGCCGTCGCGGGTGGCGACGTTGCCGCCGATGACGTCGACGGAGGAGTTCGACTTGATCTTGGAGACCATGTCGCCGACCAGGCGGGAGTGGCCGTGGGCGGTGTCGACGACGATGAAGTCGGCGCCCGCCTCGATCAGGGCCTGGGCGCGCTCGTACGCGTCGCCGGCGACGCCGACGGCGGCGCCGACCAGCAGGCGGCCGTCCTTGTCCTTGGCGGCGTTCGGGTACTTCTCGGCCTTGACGAAGTCCTTGACCGTGATGAGGCCCTTGAGGATGCCCGCCTCGTCGACCAGCGGAAGCTTCTCGATCTTGTGGCGGCGCAGCAGCTCCATGGCGTCCACGCCGGAGATGCCGACCTTGCCGGTGACCAGCGGCATCGGGGTCATGACCTCGCGCACCTGGCGGCTGCGGTCCGACTCGAAGGCCATGTCGCGGTTGGTGACGATGCCGAGCAGCTTGCCGGCGGGGTCGGTGACCGGGACGCCGGAGATGCGGAACTTGGCGCACAGCTCGTCGGCCTCGCGCAGCGTCGCGTCCGGGTGCACCGTGATCGGGTCGGTGACCATGCCGGACTCGGAGCGCTTGACCAGGTCGACCTGGTTGGCCTGGTCGGCGATGGACAGGTTGCGGTGCAGTACGCCGACGCCGCCCTGGCGGGCCATCGCGATGGCCATGCGGGACTCGGTGACCTTGTCCATGGCGGCGGACAGCAGCGGAACGTTCACCCGGACGTTGCGCGAGATGAGCGAGGAGGTGTCGATCTCGTCCGGAGCCATGTCCGACGCGCCCGGCAGCAGCAGCACGTCGTCGTAGGTCAGTCCGAGCGTGGCGAATTTGTCGGGTACTCCGTCGGCGGTCATGACACCTTCCAAATGGTCTTGCTCAGCGCGGATGTCCATGCTAACGGGATCCCGGGGCGTCTCATTCCACGACCAAGGTCAACCGCAATTTTCGTCGTTTCCTACGACAGAAATCGACGCGAAAGGGAACCCGAGCCTCCGGTGCGGGTCACTGCTCGGCGAGCGCGCGCAGCCTGCTGAGGGCCCGGTGCTGGGCGACGCGCACCGCTCCCGGGGACATGCCGAGCATCTGACCGGTCTCCTCGGCGGTCAGCCCGACGGCCACCCGCAGGACGAGCAGCTCGCGCTGGTTCTCCGGCAGGTTCGCGAGGAGCTTCTTGGCCCAGGCCGCGTCGCTGCTGAGCAGCGCCCGCTCCTCGGGGCCGAGCGAGTCGTCCGGCCGCTCCGGCATCTCGTCGGAGGGCACGGCCGTGCTCCCCGGGTGCCGCATGGCGGCCCGCTGGAGGTCGGCGACCTTGTGCGCGGCGATGGCGAAGACGAAGGCCTCGAAGGGCCTGCCGGTGTCCCGGTAGCGGGGCAGCGCCATCAGCACGGCGACGCAGACCTCCTGCGCGAGGTCCTCCACGAAGTGACGGGCATCACCCGGGAGCCTCGACAGGCGGGTGCGGCAGTAGCGCAGGGCGAGGGGGTGCACGAAGGCCAGGAGGTCGTGCGTGGCCTGCTCGTCCCCCTCGACGGCACGGCGTACGAGCGCGCCGACGGCCCCGGCGTTGCCGCCTTTGGCGGCGCCGGTGGGGCCTGTGGCCGCGGGTGACCCCAGGGCCTCGTCGTCGCGCATCAATCCATGGTGCCTTGGCGCGGGAGCGTTCGCGGCACCGCGGTCCGTGTTGTGCATCGAAGCGTTATGAGCGGGTGCGCCGGAACTCATCATCTGCGCCCTCCCCTCCGCTCGGCCCGAATCGTCGTCCCGCGGGACTCGACCTCTCCAAGAATGCGGCACACCATCAAGGATGCGGCATCGCGCCCGAAGCGACACGTCCCCCGGATTGTGCCCCGCCAATCCCCGGTGCGACACCGGTCGGGGCGGGACTTCCGCGACTCGCGTCCCGGCG
This sequence comes from Streptomyces sp. NPDC044002, assembly GCF_056434525.1. Taxonomy (NCBI): domain Bacteria; kingdom Bacillati; phylum Actinomycetota; class Actinomycetes; order Kitasatosporales; family Streptomycetaceae; genus Streptomyces; species Streptomyces sp. NPDC044002. The sequence continues at coordinate 104 of NZ_JBWKEZ010000125.1, read as the reverse complement.
GCGGGGGGGGGGGGGGGGGCGGGGGGGGGGGGGGGGGGGGGGGGGGGGGGGGGGGCAGGGGGGGGGGGGGAGGGGGGGGGAGAGAAAAAAGGAACAGAGAAGCA
>NZ_JBWKEZ010000124.1:0-10348 GCF_056434525.1 Streptomyces sp. NPDC044002 | reverse complement strand
CCCCCCCCCCCCCCCCCCCCCCCCCCCCCCCCCCCCTCCCCCCCCCCCCCCCCCCTCCCCCCACGCCCGCCCCCCCGCGGCGTGTGTCCGGGGCCGGCGGATCGGGTGCGGGCGGGTGTGCCGGGTGGGCCGCCGCGCGGGCGAGGTCCCCTACCCGCCCTTCAACCGCTCTCGCCTCGAACGCCGGCGGGGCTACGGACAGCCCCGCCGGCGCGGGGCGGGGAGCAGCCCGCGCAGCGGTACCGCCCCGCGCGCGAGCCCCTCCACACCCGTCGGCCGGCTAAAGCGCCTCCACCGCCGAGTTGTACGCCGCCACCAGCGCCCGCCGGGCCACCCGCTCCACCGGCCGCAACGCCTCCGCCCGCGCCGCCATCTCCGAGGCCGCCACCGCGCCCCCGTGCCCGCGCTCGTACGCCAGCGACACCATCAGGTCCACCCGCTGCGCCAGCGCCAGCACCCGTACCGCCCGCGCCGGATACCCGGGCGCCAGCACGTCCCGCCCCGCCTCCGCCCGCGCCCGGTACGCCGACAGCGCCGCCTCCGCCACCGGCCCCGACGCCGCCACGTCCAGCCGGGTCAGCACCACCGTCGCCTCGCGCAGCGCCTCGGCCAGCTCCCGCTCCGCCTCGCCCAGCGACGGCACGTCCGCCGGCGGGGCCTCCCGTACCGGCAGGCAGTGCCACACCACCGAGACGTGCACGTCACCCGCCGGGCCCGCCTCCGTGACCTCCGGCACCAGCCCCAGCGCGGCCCCCGCGCACACCACCGCCTCCTCGGCCTCCAGAGCCCGCGCGTTGAACTCCGGCGGCCCGCTCAGCCCCAGCGGATGCCCCGCCACCGGCAGCGCCACCCGCAGCCCGGTCACCCCCAGCGCCCGCAGCCGCCCCAGAGCCAGCGTGAGCCCCACCGGCCCCGCCTCGCCCGGCAGCCCGGAGACCCGGTGCACGGAGTCCTCGCCCACGATCGACAGCGCCGCCTCGTCGGGCGAGACCAGACCGGCCAGCAGAGCGTTCCCCCAGGCGGCCAGCCGCCCTGAACGTGGTTCGAAAAGCATCCCCCCACTCTACGGATCCGCCCCCCGACCCGGCCTGGCGCCCGGAGCCCGCTCGGAGTGGCGTAGGTTTTCCCCTGGGGCCGCGCCTACAGGCGCGCACAGAGAACCGTGACTGCAAGGGGTGACAACACGCTCATGAGCGATGTTCTGGAGCTGGTGGACGTATCCGTGGTCCGCGAGGGCCGGGCTCTGGTGGACCAGGTCTCCTGGTCGGTCAAGGAGGGGGAGCGCTGGGTCATCCTCGGCCCCAACGGCGCCGGCAAGACCACGCTGCTGAACCTCGCCTCCAGCTACCTCTTCCCCACCAAGGGCACCGCCACGATCCTCGGCAGCACCCTCGGCAAGCCCGGCAGCGACGTCTTCGAGCTGCGCCCGCGCATCGGCGTCGCCGGCATCGCGCTCGCCGACAAGCTCCCGAAGCGGCAGACCGTCCTGCAGACCGTGCTCACCGCCGCCTACGGCATGACCGCGACCTTCCACGAGGAGTACGAGGACATCGACGAGCAGCGCGCCCGCGCGTTCCTCGACCGCCTCGGCATGTCGGACTACCTCGACCGCAAGTTCGGCACCCTCTCCGAGGGCGAGCGCAAGCGCACCCTGATCGCCCGCGCCCTCATGACCGACCCCGAGCTGCTCCTCCTCGACGAGCCCGCCGCCGGCCTCGACCTCGGCGGCCGCGAGGACCTCGTCCGCCGCCTCGGCCGCCTCGCCCGCGACCCCATGGCCCCGTCCATGGTCATGGTCACGCACCACGTCGAGGAGATCGCCCCCGGCTTCACGCACGTCCTGATGATCCGGCAGGGCAAGGTCGTCACCGCCGGTCCCATCGACCTGGAGCTGACCTCCCGCAACCTCTCCCTCTGCTTCGGCCTGCCGCTCATCGTCGAGCGCAACGAGCACGACCGCTGGAGCGCCCAGGGCCTGCCGCTGCGCTAGTCCTCGGCGCCAGTCCTCGCGCGCCAGTCCTCGCGCCGGACCCGGCGCCAGGCCCCGACGTTCGCGCCCTGTCCGGCCGCGCCCGCCCGACCTACCATGACCATGTGGACATCGACGCATGGGTGTGGTGGCTCATCGGCGCGGTCGGACTGGGCATCCCCCTCGTCCTGACCGCCCTGCCGGAGTTCGGCATGTTCGCCGTCGGCGCGGTCGCCGCGGCCGTCACCGCGGCCGTCGGCGGGGGAGTGGTAGCCCAGGTCCTGGTCTTCGTCATCGTGTCGGTCGCGCTGATCGCCGTCGTACGGCCGATCGCCAACCGCCACCGCGACCAGCGGCCCCAACACCGCAGCGGCATCGAGGCGTTGAAGGGCAGATCCGCCGTCGTCCTCGAACGGGTCGACGGCAGCGGCGGCCGCATCAAGCTGGCCGGCGAGATCTGGTCCGCCCGCACCCTCGACTCGGACACCAGTTTCGAACCCGGCCAGTCCGTCGACGTCGTCGACATCGACGGAGCGACCGCGGTCGTCATGTGACAAGCAGCCCACCCGCGGCCCCGGGGTCTGCGAGACTCCGATCAACGGGGCAGCACAGACAGCCGGAAGGGCACGGGGAACCACATGCAACCGATCATCATCGTCCTGATCATCCTGGTGGTACTGGTCTTCATCGCCCTGGTCAAGACGATCCAGGTGATCCCGCAGGCCAGCGCCGCCATCGTCGAGCGGTTCGGCCGCTACACCCGCACCCTCAACGCGGGCCTGAACATCGTCGTCCCGTTCATCGACTCCATCCGCAACCGGATCGACCTCCGCGAACAGGTCGTCCCCTTCCCGCCCCAGCCGGTCATCACCCAGGACAACCTGGTCGTCAACATCGACACCGTCATCTACTACCAGGTGACCGACGCCCGTGCCGCCACGTACGAAGTGGCCAGCTACATCCAGGCCATCGAGCAGCTCACCGTCACCACCCTGCGCAACATCATCGGCGGCATGGACCTGGAGCGGACCCTCACCTCCCGCGAGGAGATCAACGCCGCCCTGCGCGGGGTCCTCGACGAGGCCACCGGCAAGTGGGGCATCCGCGTCAACCGCGTCGAGCTGAAGGCCATCGAGCCGCCGACCTCCATCCAGGACTCGATGGAGAAGCAGATGCGCGCCGACCGCGACAAGCGCGCCGCGATCCTCCAGGCCGAGGGCGTCCGCCAGTCGGAGATCCTGCGCGCCGAGGGCGAGAAGCAGTCCTCCATCCTCCGCGCCGAGGGCGAGGCCAAGGCCGCCGCCCTCAAGGCCGAGGGCGAGGCCCAGGCCATCCGCACCGTCTTCGAGTCCATCCACGCCGGCGACGCCGACCAGAAGCTCCTCGCCTACCAGTACCTCCAGATGCTCCCGAAGATCGCCGAAGGCGACGCCAACAAGCTCTGGATCGTGCCCAGCGAGATCGGTGACGCACTCAAGGGCCTCTCGGGCGCCATGGGCAACTTCGGCCCCCTCGGCGGAGGTTCGACCGGCTTCAACCCGCAGAACCCCGGCAAGGGCGGCCCCGCCCAGGACGCCCCCGCCGAGCGGCGCGAACAGCCCCCCATCGACTGACGCGGCGTCCCCTTCGTGCATGATCAGTGAGGCCCCTCGACCTTCATGGCGGGGAGGCGACTCACTCACACAAAGGGGATGGCTCCGTCCATGTCCATGTCCATCTGGGAATCGCTCGCGGTCTTCGGCGCCGGAATCGGCGCCGGGACCATCAACACCATCGTCGGCTCAGGCACCCTGATCACCTTCCCGGTGCTCCTCGCCACCGGCCTGCCCCCGGTCACCGCCAACGTCTCCAACACCCTCGGCCTGGTGCCCGGTTCCATCAGCGGCGCCATCGGCTACCGCAAGGAACTCCAGGGCCAGCGCGCCCGCATCGTGCGCCTCGGCTCCGTCTCGCTCGTCGGCGGGCTCGCGGGCGCCATCCTGCTCCTGACCCTGCCGTCGGACTCCTTCGACACGATCGTGCCCGTCCTCATCGGCCTGGCCCTCGTCCTCGTCGTCCTCCAGCCCCGGCTCGCCGCGGCCCTGCGCCGCCGCCAGGAAGCAGCGGGACGCGACCCGGGCGGAGCGGACGGCGGCACGCCGCTCCTGGCCGGCATGCTGCTCTCCAGCGCCTACGGGGGCTACTTCGGCGCCGCCCAGGGCGTCCTCTACGTCGGCCTGATGGGCCTGCTGCTCCACGAGGACCTGCAACGGATCAACGCCGTCAAGAACGTGGTCGCCGCACTCGTCAACGGCATCGCGGCCGTCTTCTTCCTCTTCGTCGCCGACTTCGACTGGACGGCCGTCCTCCTCATCGCCGTCGGCTCCACCATCGGCGGCCAGATCGGCGCCAAGGTCGGCCGCCGGCTCCCCCCGACCGCCCTGCGCGCAGTCATCGTGACGGTCGGGATCGTGGCCATCGTCCAACTGCTGCTCCGCTGAACGGCGTAGAAGAAATACGCCGCCCAACGGGCCCGGGGTGACGCAGGACTACGCGGTGCGCCCCAGCCACTCCGGCAGCGCATCCTCCCCGCCCACCCCCATGGCGAGCAGCATCGCGTCCGCCGGAGAAGGCACGAAGGGCTTCCGCAGCAGCGGCATCCCCGCCTCCTCCGGCGTCCGCGCCGCCTTGCGGTGGTTGTCCTCGGCACAGGAGGCCACCGTGTTCAGCCACGTGTCACCACCCCCCTGGGCCCGCGGCAGCACGTGGTCCACGGTCGTCGCGCGCTTCCCGCAGTACGCGCACCGGTGCTGGTCCCTGACCAGCACCCCCCGCCGTGACCAGGGAGCATGTCTTCGGAAGGGCACCCGTACGTACCGGCACAGCCGGATCACCCGCGGCATCGGAAGCTCCATGGTGGCCGCACGCACACGCAGCTCGGGATGCGACTGTTCGACGACGGCCTTGTCCTGCAGAACCAGCACGACCGCCCGGTTCAGCGTCACCGTCGACAGCGGCTCGAAGCTCGCGTTCAGTACCAGCGTGTCCCGCATCTCGCCCACCTCCCGTGTGCAGGCCCGCGACCACCCTGGCGGCAAGGCCCGCAACCACTCTGGCCGCGCGCGCCACGCGGGACAACGCAATAAAAATGCCCGGTCCCGGCCTTCTTTAGACCAGGACCGGGCGAACACCGGGAGAACGATCAACGCGCGGCGGGCGACTCGTACTCACCGATCAGCTGGGCACGGCCGAGCGCGTGGAACCGGAGGTGGAAACCGACCACCGCGGGCGAGGAGTCCTCGTCCGGACCCAGCTCCTCCCGGTCCACCGCGTACACGGTGAACACGTACCGGTGCCGCTCCCCGCGCGGCGGAGCGGCCCCGCCGAAGTCACGCGTGCCGTAGTCGTTGCGCACGTGCACCGCACCCTCGGGCAGCCCCGCGAAGTCCCCGCTGCCCGCGCCGGCCGGCAGCGAGGTCACCGACGCCGGGATGTCGAACAGCACCCAGTGCCAGAACCCGCTGCCCGTCGGCGCGTCCGGGTCGAAGCAGGTCACCGCGAAGCTCTTCGTCCCCTCGGGGAAGCCCTCCCAGCTCAGCTCCGGCGAGAGGTTCTTGCCCGTCAGGACCTGGGCCGCGTGCAGATCGGCACCCGGCGAGACGTCCTCGCTGGTCACCGTGAAGGACGCCACCTCGGGGTGGAAGTCGTGCGGAAGGGGAGCCCTGTTCTGTTCGGCCACTGCTGTCCTCCTGGATCGGATGAGGGGTACCCGCCCGAGCCTAGAACCAGTTGCGCTGTGAACCGACCGAGGCGATCCACTGGTTCAGGTACGCCGCCCAGTCGGTCCCCTGGTACGACTGCAGACCCACCTGGAAGCAGCGGTAGGTGTCGCTGCCCTCGCTGAACAGCCCCGGCTTCTTGTCCATCTCCAGCACGACGTCCATCTCGTGGCCGTCCGAGACGAAGGTCAGCTCGACCTGGTTCAGCCCCCGGTACTGAGACGGCGGCAGGAACTCGATCTCCTGGTAGAACGGCAGCGTCTGCCGGGTCCCGCGGATGTGACCGCGCTCCATGTCCGCGCTGCGGAACGTGAAGCCCAGCTGCCGGAAGGCGTCCAGGATCGCCTGCTGCGCCGGCACCGGGTGCACGTTGATCGGGTCCAGGTCACCCGCGTCCACCGCGCGCGCGATCTCCAGCTCGGTGCTGACCCCGATGTTCATCCCGTGCAGGTGCTGGCCGCCGAAGTGGGTCACCGGCGTCTCCGCCGGGATCTCCAGCCCGAAGGGCACCACGTGCAGCGCACCGGCCTGCACCTTGAAGGCACCGCCGAGACGCTGCTTGGTGAAGACGATGTCCTGCTTGTACTCGCTGTCGCCGCCCTCCACCTCCACCCGCGCCTGGAGCCCCACGGACAGCCCCTCGATCTGCTGCTCGACGGACCCGCCCTGGATCCGCACCTCGCCCTGGACGATCCCTCCGGGCACCACGTTCGGCTCGGTGATGATCGTGTCCACCGACGCACCGCCGGCACCCAGGCTCGCGAACAGCTTCCTGAAGCCCATGCTCTCTCTCCCCTACACAGATATACGGGTCCACTGACCCCTTACCACTGCGGAACCATAGGGCCCGGTTGCAGCGGCACGCGTTCCACTACGCTCAACCGGATGAGCGCGCGCCCCGACCGTACGCCCCTGACCCGGTCCTTCTTCGACCGCCCGGTCCTCACCGTGGCCCCCGACCTGCTCGGCAGGATCCTGGTCCGCCGTACCCCGGACGGCCCCATGGAACTGCGCATCACGGAGGTGGAGGCGTACGAGGGCGAGGCCGACCCCGGCTCCCACGCCTACCGCGGCCGCACCGCCCGCAACGCGTCGATGTTCGGCCCGCCCGGACACGCGTACGTCTACTTCATCTACCGCATGTCAAGGCAGTCAGCATGAACGTCGATCTCCTCGCCCACCCTGCCGAAGAAGTCGCCCCCAAGCTGCTCGGGAGTGTACTCACCTGCAAGACCCCGGAGGGAACCGTGAGCATCACCATCACGGAGACCGAGGCGTACTCCGGCGCGGCGGACCCCGCTTCCCACGCTTACCGGGGCCGGACACCCCGTAACGCGGTCATGTTCGGACCCGCAGGACACCTGTACGTGTACCGGTCCCACGGTCTCCACTGGTGCGCCAACGTCGTCACCGGGACGGACGGCACCGCCTCGGCCGTCCTCATCCGGGCGGGCAAGGTTATCGAGGGGGAGGACCTGGCGCGGAAGCGGCGAGGGGACAGCGTCGAGAGCGCACGGCTCGCCCGAGGCCCGGGGAACTTCTGCCAGGCACTCGGCATCACGGCGGAACACAACGGCGCGGACCTTCTGACCGGTACCTCGGTCGTGCTGTCCGAGGGTGAGTCGGTACCTGCCGCGCTCATCCAGGCTGGTCCTCGGGTAGGCGTGAGCAAGGCCCATGACTGGCAACACCGGTTCTACCTAGCAGGTGATCCGACGGTCTCGGCGTACCGACTGAGCCCGCGAGCCAAACCGACCACAGGAGCCTGAGCCGCTGTGCGCCTTGCTGGCGGCCCGCCGGTGAGTCAGTGCAGAAGTCGGGTCGGGCGAAGTGTGATCGTCCGCGAGCGCGGCGCGTGACGCGTTCCTGGCCGGTCGAGTGACTGCCGAGGCCGTCGACTCGGGCCGGACGAATGGAGACCGGAGGGCCCTGTTCCTTGCTGGCTCCCGCCGTCGCCATCAGCGAAGCGCAACCCTGTGACCTGGTGGTATCCACTCGCTTCCGCTATCGGGGGATCGCCAGACGGACCCTGAAACCGTGGCGGGATCTCGGCTGCTAAGACACGGCGGTCAGTCATGACCCCCTCAGGGGGTCATACCCCCAGCCCTTCGCCGTTGCCTCACTCCTGCGCCGCTGGCCGTCGACCATGGCGCAGCGTGGCCAGTAACGGCCGTCTCGAGACCAAGGTTTGTGAGACGACAGGCGGAGTACCCCTGACGCGCAGAGGCTCCGAGGGATGTCCGAGCCCTTCTCGTCGGGTATGACGACGGGCCCTGCCCGACTCGCGCCAGACAGGGCCCGTGCTCACTTCGCGCGGACAGCCGGCTCGGCCCTCCGCGATCGGATCTCAGGGGTTCCGGAACGTGATCCGGCAGTGCTCGCCTCTGAAGGACCGGATCCCTCGACCGCGCGGCATCAGCTCGACTTGCTCGCAGACCTGCATGACGACGGTCCGCACGTAGTCGATGCGGTCAGGGTCCTCGTAGTCCAGCTCCTCCCACAGGTACTCGACGTCGCCCAGGTCGACGCGCACCCGATTCGATGCCAGGTCTGCCAGCTCTGTGCGGATCTTGGTCAGGTCGGCGTCACACCTGCTGATGCCCGTCCGCAGGGTCGAAGCGTCGATGTCCCCCACGGCGAACATCTCCGCCAGGGCGGTGCGCCTCTCGGAGGCGGCCGTCTCCTCGGCCAGCAGCTCGGCCTCTCGCTCCTCGTCCGCGGCATCCGTGGCCGGTGCCGCGTTCCACTCCTCGGCCTTGTCGATGACCTTCCTGACCACGAAGCAATCGAGCGGGTCCGCGGGGCAGGTGATGCACCGGCCACCCGAGCAGGTGTAGATGCGGTACCGCTCTCCTGCCGCGTTCTTCTTGCTCCACCCCTGAGTGACGATGGCCTGACACTTCGAGCAGCGGACCACGCCGGACAACAGGGCCTTGCGCTTGCCACCGCCGCCCGTGTTGCGCTCGGGGTCGCTCAGGTAGCGGACCAGCGCACGGAATATGCCCTCGGAGACGATCGCCTCCCAGTTGCCCGCGCCGGTCTCCTCGGTCCGCCGCACGCGCGTCCCGTCCGGCTTCTCGACCCACTGCGAGTACGTCTGGATTCCCGCGTTCCTCGGCTTCAAGAGGACCATCCGGAGGTTCGAGCTGCGCCACTCCTTGCCGTGCGGAGATAGCAGCCCACGCGTGTTCCAGTCCTTCGCGACGGACCAGAGGGTGACGCCGGCCAGGACATCCCGGTACGCCTGCCGCAGGGCTTCCGCCTCTACTTCCCGGTGCCGGCCATCCCGCTCGAAGCCGAACGGGCGAGTACTCCAGAAGGGCCTCCCCGACTCCCTGCGCCGCTGGTGCCCGAGTACCTGCCGCTCTACTCGCATCTCGGTCTCGTTGCGAGCCACCACAGCCCCGATGCGAGCAGCGAGACGGCCGGACGGGGTGGACAGGTCGAGCACTCCCTGCGCCTGTGCGGCGGCCAGCGTGACGCCGGTCGCCTCGGCCAAGTCCACCAGATCCTCAAGGTCCCAGGGGGTGCGGTACATACGGTCGTAGTGGCGGGACACGATGGCGTCCGCCTTGCCGTCCTCCACCAGAGCTTTGACGCGCTCCCACTCGGCGCTCCGCTTGGTTCCCCGCTTGGTCGAAGCCGACGTGTCCTTCTCGACGATCGTGGCTACGACCGACCAGCCCTTCCGGTCGCACAGCGCCTGACTCAGCTCGACCTGTTGTGTCAGGTTCCCACCCTTGGATTCCTCGCCCCTCGGGGTGGGGCTGAGCCTGGCGTAGATGATCGCTCGCACTGCCGTTTCCTGCTTGTCGCCGCTTTGCCGATGCTGCCGGACCAACGACGTACATGCCTAGTGAGTTACCTATGGCATGTGGTTCAGCCTCAACAACGACTGTGGCCCGCCGGGCCACGCGAGCGGAGTACTGCTGCGCGCGGGGGAGGTGACGGTGGGCGCCGACCTGGCCGCCAAACGTCGGCTTTCAGCCAGATACCCGCGTGAACTGGCCAAGGGGCCGGCCCGCCTGGCCACGGCCCTGGACGTCGACCGCTCGCTCGACGGCGCGGACCTTTGCGCGGGGCCCGACTCCCCCCTGTCCCTCCTGGCGGGCACGCCCACCCCGCCCGACCAGGTCGACAACGGTCCCCGCACGGGCGTCGGCGGCGCCGGCGCGGCCCACCCCTACCGCTACTGGATCACCGGCGACCCCACCGTGAGCCCCTATCGAGCCCACGCGCCGCGCCGCCGCCCAACTTGACTCGATCTTGGGGGACGCCTAACGTAGCCCGAGCCGCTTGAACGGGGAGCTGTCTTCAGCAACCCCCGGAGCGGCCAAACCACTACCTACGACTTACCCCTGGCGGGGTCGTATTCGGCATGCCCGAATTCCCTGCCGATCGGCTCGATTATGAGTCGGCAGGGAAAAGCGTTAACGTAGTGACCACGCCGAAGGGAAAAGCGCGAAAGCGCAGGACCTGAAAGCACCGAGGAAATCGGACGCGAAAGAGTCTGATAGAGTCGGAAACGCAAGAACGAAAGCCCGGAGGAAAGCCCGAGAGGGTGAGTACAAAGGAAGCGTCCGTTCCTTGAGAACTCAACAGCGTGCCAAAAATCAACGCC
>NZ_JBWKEZ010000123.1:0-10374 GCF_056434525.1 Streptomyces sp. NPDC044002 | reverse complement strand
CCCCCCCCCCCCCCCCCCCCCCCCCCCCCCCCCCCCCCCCCCCCCCCCCCCCCCCCCCCCCCCCCCCCCCCCCCCCCCCCCCCCCCCCACCCGGTCCGGATCGTCGTCCGTCAGGCGATGGAGAAGGTCACGACCGACTGGTAGGTGTCGGCGAACATGAACGGCGGCAGCTGGATCACCGCCGCGCCGCCCACGGCGAACTCGCCGCCGGTCAGCTCCTCACCGCCGGCCGCCTGGGAGGCGACCTTCATCGGCGTGCCCGAGATGGCGCCCGGGGCACCGGCCGTGCAGGTGCTCGGGCTGTCCGGGTTGGTCACGGTGCAGGACGGCTGGATGCCGAGCTGCGCCTTGGCCATCGAGTGGCCCGTCGCCTGGTTAAGGAACGGCGTACGGGTCGCCGTCACGTCCCAGCCGAGGCTGCCGCCGCGGAAGTCCTGGACGGTCGCGGCGTTGAACGCGCCGAACACCGACTGGGCCTTGCCGTTGATGGTCACCGCCCCGAAGCTGACGGCCGGCTGGCCGGCCTTCGGGCCGAGGGCCAGCGGTCCGGGCAGCACCTCGATGTCGACCGGGTTCTGCACGCCCACCTGCTCCTCGATGAACGTGAAGGCCTTGGCGGGGCCGGTCGATCCGTCGATCTTGATCGTGTCGGCCTTCTTGGTGATCGTGATGTTGCAGGTGGCGGCGCCGGACGCGTCCGCCGTGCCGGCACCGGCGTCACCGGTCGCCGCGCCCGCGAGCTGGGCGGAACAGGTGACCGGGCCGGCCGGGAAGTTGGCGCCGGTGACCGTGACGGCGGTGCCGGCCTTGCCGCTGTTCGGCGTCAGCTTGGTGGTGACCGGGTCCTTCGGCAGGGCCTCGACGGCGATCGAGGCGACCGGGGCGCTGGGGCGGGGGTCCGGCGTACAGGTCGTCGTGTAGACCGTGCCGCCGAGGTCGGCGTCCGTGACCACCTGGTCGATCGTGATCTGCACCGTCGTGCCCTCGGTGCCGTCCGGGATCTTGATCGTGCCGTTGAAGGCGGGCGGGTCGGCCTTCTTGCCGGCTTCCTGGTGGCTGTTCACGGGCGGGCTGGTGACCGTCTGCGCGACCCCGCCGACGAGTAGCTTCGCCTTGATGGTGTTGACGGTGTCGATGGTGAACATCGGGACGACCGGCGTCTCGCCGGGGTCGATGGTGATCGGCACGGTCTCGCCCGCCTTGGCGGTGTCCGGCACCGTGACGGTGTAGTCCTGGTTGCCGTTGGCGCCCGGCTGGGGCGCGGGGGCGACGCACTTCACCGGCACGGGTGTGGTCTTGGTCGCGGCCTGCGCCGGTCCCGTCAGGGCCACGACGCCGCCCGTCAGGGCCAGGGACAGGGCGCCCGCCCCGGCCAGCACTCTTCGTCTGAGGGTTCTCGTACTCACAGGGTCGCGACTCCTTCGTCATGACGAACCCCTCCCCCCACCCGCTGTGTGGGGAAGGCCGAGCCGGTGCGGATGGCCGTCATTGACGCGTCGCGGTGTTGAGAAGTCAATGGCTTGCTTTCGCCCGAAGCGCACAGACATTGATGTCCCATCAGACCCGGTCTGGTGGGACATCGGATACCGACTGGTCGGTGCCGCCGGGTTGTCGTGCGGCGGGGCAGCGGGGCAGCGGGGCTGCGGGGCTGCGGTGCAGCGGGGCTAGGGTGCCGCGGGGAGGTGCAGGAGCAGGTTCGGGGTCCCGGCGGGCAGGTTCGTGATCCGGTCCGGGACGGCGTCGCGGACGAGCAGCCGGTTGACCTCCGCGGGGGTCCTGGCCCGGCCGTCCGCCAGGAGCAGCGCGGCGGCGCCGGCGACGTGCGGGGCGGCCATGGAGGTCCCCGAGGCCCGCGCGAGGGCGGTCGGGGAGCCCTTCCAGGCCGAGGTGACGGACTGTCCCGGTGCCGAGATGTCCACGCAGCGGCCGTGGTTGGAGAAGGCCGGACGGCGGTCCGCGCCGTCGGTCGCGCCGACCGTGAGGGCCTGCGGGACGGCGGCCGGGGAGCCGGCGCAGGCGTCCCTGGCCTCGTTGCCGGCGGCGACGGTGAAGGTGATGCCGTAGGCGACCGCGCGGATCACCGCCGCCTCCATGGAGTGGCTCCGGGTGCCGCCCATGCTCATGTTGGCGACGGCGGGACCCCGGGCCGGGTTCCTGACGTGGTCCTTCACCATCCAGTCGAGGCCGCGCAGGATCACCGAGAGGCTTCCGTCGCCCCGGCAGTCGGCCACCTTCACACCGACCAGGGAGACCCCCTTCGCGACCCCGTACGTCGCCCCGCCGACGGTGGCCGCGACGTGCGTGCCGTGGCCGTTGCAGTCCTGGGCGCCGCCCTGGAACAGCCCGTTGTAGCCGTTGTAGCCGCTCCGGGCGCGGCCGCCGAACTCCTGGTGGAGGGTGTTGATCCCGGTGTCGACCACGTAGACGGTGACGCCCTGGCCCTTGTTGCCGGAGTACGTGTACGAACCGTCGAGCGGGAGCTCGCGCTGGTCGATCCGGTCGAGCGCCCAGGGGGCGGGCCGCTGGGTGAGGGCGGCGGGGGCGGGCGCGGGGGCCACGACCGGGGCGGGTACCGGTACCGGTACCGGGACGGGGACGGCCGGGGGCTCGGGGGCGTGCGTCGCGCCGGAGATCCGGAACGGCGCGTCCGGCTCCACGGAGGCGACCCGGGGATCGGCGGCGAGAACGGCGGCGCGGGCCGCGGTGGTGCGTACCGCGAAGCCGTTGAGGGCGGCGTCGTAGACCGCTCCGACCTCGTCCCCCGCCCGCGCCGCCTCGGCGGCCAGGGCCCGGGTCGGGGCGCGGGAGGTGGTGTCCTTCAGCATCACGACGTAGGAGGCGGGGGCGTCGTCGGCGGCGGAGGCGGGGTGCGGCGGCGGCAGGACGGCGGCCGCCGCCAGCAGGGCGGCGGCCGGGAGCAGGGAGGTCATGGCGGTCATGCGGCCGATGCTCGGCCAGCGCGGCCGCCCCCGCGCGGAGGGTGCGCCGACTGGCCCCACGACACGCCGCCGCAGGGGTGGGGCGGATCGGGACCGGCCCCTCCGGCTCTCCCTGATCCGCGGGCACCTTCAGGCGTCGCGCAGGGGCCGGCCGCGCATCGAGAAGAGGCCCTCGTCCTCGGCGCCCGCCGACGCGTACGTGGCCAGCGCCGCCTCGTTGTCCGTGTCGACCCCCACCCACATGCCGTAGCAGCCGCGGGTCTTGGCCTCGTCGGCGAGCGCCAGGGCCAGGGCCCGGCCGATGCCGCGTCGGCGGTACCCCTCGGCCACCGACAGCTCGTACAGGCACATCTCGGTGCCCTTGTCGGGGTGGGTCATCTCGACACCGGAGACCATGCCGGCGGGCACCCCGTCGAAGAGCCCTTCGGCGGCTGCGAGTTCGGCGGCGCTGCGGGCACGGCGGATGTCCATGGCGGCGGGGCTATCCATAGCCCCGCCGGCGTTTGAGGCGCTGGGGGTACCCCCAGCGGTAGCTGGGGGAGGGTCTGGGGGCGGAGCCCCCAGGAAGGGGTCCGGGCGCAGCCCGGGGAACGGGCGAAGGGCGGGTAGGGGACCTCGCCCCGCGCAGCGGCGACCGCCCCCAACCGGCACCGACCCCCGCGCGGCAGCGCACGGGCGCTCCAGTCAGGCGGGGTGGCGGACGGCCACCGCGGCGGCGTAGCCGGCCGGGGCGGGGAGGTCGCGCAGGGTCCAGCCCGGGACCGGGGCGGGGGCGGGGTCCGAACCCACGTACGGCTCGGCCAGGCCGAAGGCGACCCCGACGCCGGTGCCCTTCAGGCAGGCCTCCTTACGGGCCCACACCCGGGCCAGCGCCGCCTGCCGCTCCGCCTCCGGCAGCGCGGTGATCTCGCCCGCCTCCGCCGGATGCAGGCTGCTCAGGACGTCGGTCACCGCGCTCGCCCTCGGAATCCCCTCCACGTCGACGCCCACCGGCACCCCCGAGAAGGCGAAGTACGCGATGTCGTCGCTGTGGGACAGCGAGAAGTGCACCGCGCCCCCGGCCACGGCGGGACGGCCGTGCGGCCCCCCGCACCCCGGGCAGTCCTCGCGGACCAGGGCGACCTCCTCCGGCGGCAGCCCCAGGTACCCGCCGAGCAGGACGCGCAGCCCCAGGTGCGAGGCGAGGTAGCTGCGCCGGTCGGCGGGGCGCAGCAGCCGTTCGGCGCGCTCCCGTTCGGCCGCGTCCAGCACCGCCCGCGCCCCGCCGGCCTCGTGACCGCCGATCGCCTCGCGCGTGGTGTCCAGCGACCACACCGCCACACCGGTCCCGGCCGGGGGTGGTCCGGTCAGGGGCGCGGCGCCGTCGAGCTGGTTCACGTACAAGGTCATCCGACGAGGGTAGACGAGGCGGCTGGAGCCCTGGTTACCCTCGTGCTGGACTTGTGGATCATCACTTCGCGCACCACTTCAGGGGGAACTCGCCGTGCACAGTGCCATCGTGACGCCGGAAGGCGACCGGATCCGCTGGGTCGAACTGCCGGGAGCGGACGCGCCCCGTGTCTATCTGCACGGGCTCGGCTCGACCTCCCCCGCCTACTTCGCCGCGAGCGCCGTGCACCCGCTGCTGGCCGGGCGGCGCTCGCTGCTGCTCGACATGCTGGGGCACGGCCACAGCGACCGTCCGGAGACGTTCCCGTACACCCTGGAGGCGCACGCCGATGCCGTGGCGGAGGCCATGACCGCGGCCGGAGCCGAAGGCGCCGAGGTGATCGCCCACAGCATGGGCGGAGCGGTGGCCATCGTGCTGGCCGCCCGGCACCCCCGGCTGGTCTCCCGGCTCGTCCTGGTGGACGCGAACCTGGACCCGCTGCCGCCCGCTCCGGGCACGGCCGGCAGCAGCGGCCTCGCCTCCTACACGGAGGAGGAGTTCCTGGCCGGAGGCTGGGCGGAGGTCCGGGACCGGGTCGGCGCGCACTGGTGGTCGACCATGCGGCTGGCCGGCCGCACCGCCCTGTACCGCAGCGCCGTGAACCTGGCCGCGGGCACCACGCCCACCATGCGGGAGCTCCTGCTGGAGCTGAAGATCCCGCGCGGCTTCCTCCTCCCGGAGCAGGACGGACCGCTCGCAGGCGCCGAAGCCCTGGAGGCCGCCGGAGTCGCCGTGGTGGCCGTACCGGACTGCGGGCACAACATCATGCTCGACAACCCGGAGGGCTTCGCCCGGGCCACGGCCGCGGTCCTCGCCCGCGACACCGTCTGAGCGGCTCCCATTACCGGGCGGCGGGAGCGCCGCCGGACACCGCGGCGGGCGCGACGGCCGGGCCGCCGCCGGGGCCGCCGCCGGGGCCGCCGCCGTCCGGTATTCGGGCTCCGGGGGAGGGCGTCCCGTCGGTCCAGGCGTAGACCTGCCGGCCGCGCACCGAGACCTGGTACTGGTAGCGGTCCCGGCATTCGGGGCGCTCCTCGCGCCGGGTGTCGCCGGGCCACCAGCGGGCGCCCAGGCGGGGGCCGCCCGCCTTCTTCGGCGTTCCGGCGGTGCACTGCGGCCCGTCGAGCGGGGTCTTGCCGAGGGTGAACCGGATCAGCCGGGCCCCGCCGTCGCCGCGCGCGCGGATCCGTATGTCGGTGGCGTCCTTCGGGATCCAGCTGGGCAGGGCGAACGCCCGGTCGCCCTTCTTCGGGGCGTCCGCGGCATGGGCGTACCGGGTGCCCTTCTCCCGCAGGACCTGCTTCTGCAGGGCGTCCGTGACCGGGTTGGGCGGCAGGTTGGGCAGCGCGAAGGCGGCCAGGGCGAGGACACCCGCGACGGCGGCGGCGATGACGAGCGGACGGCGGTTCATACCCCCAAGTGTTCGGGCCGGGAGTCACGCGCGCGTCCCTCCTCGGTATCAACCTCGAATCTGCCGGAGGTCGGACACGGGGTCATACCTGAGAGGGGTGCGGTCCAGGGGGAGCCGGGCCGACACGTACGCGTCCGGGCCGCGTTATAGGGGCGGTAGGGGCCGGGGATATGGCGTGCTCCGAGGGTGAGTCCCGACGCCGCGCGGGGAGTTGGACCGGGCGGCCCCGTCGCCCGCTCGCCCCGCCGCCCCCACTCGGAGGAATGCCATGCGCCGCCGTCTCGTCCCCCTGCTCGCGTCCGTGTCCGCCGGCCTGCTGGCCCTCGCCACCCCGGCCTCGGCGGTCCCCGCGGACAAGCCGCAGGTGCTGAGCGGCTGGACGCAGACCAGCGCCTCCAGCTACAACGCCTGGGTCGCGGCGCGCGGAAGCCAGGGCAACTGGGCCTCGTACGCCTTCGACTGGTCGACGGACTACTGCTCCTCGTCCCCCGACAACCCCTTCGGCTTCCCCTTCCAGACGGCCTGCGCCCGCCACGACTTCGGCTACCGCAACTACAAGGCGGCCGGCACCTTCTCCGCCAACAAGTCCCGGCTGGACGACGCCTTCTACGCCGACCTGAAGCGGGTCTGCTCGCAGTACTCGGGCGTCAAGAAGGGTTCCTGCGACAGCACGGCCTGGACGTACTACCAGGCGGTCAAGGCCTTCGGCGTCTCCCCGCAGGACGCCCCGGCCGACGCGGCCCCCGCCGAGCCCGCCCCCGCCTCCCAGGCCGGCTGATCCCGGACCCGGACCCGGGCCGGAGCCAAACCGGACCGGCCCCCGCCGGACCCGGACCCGGACCCCGCCCGAGCCCGGAGCCACCCCGCACGCCGTCCCGCCCGAACAGACCCCCGTCGGGCGGGACGGTGCTCTTCCGGTTCTCGGGTTTCCGCTTTGCGGGTGCAAGGATCCCGCAAGGGTCCTGTCGAGTGAATTTCCGCCAATCGCGGACGCCGCGACGACCGCCCTTCGAGGCGGCCCGGACGGCCCCGGGAAACCCCCGGGGAGGGTGGAAGGAAGTGCCCCCGGCAGGACTCGAACCTGCGGCCAAGCGCTTAGAAGGCGCCTGCTCTATCCACTGAGCTACGGGGGCCGGAAGGTGACCGTGGTGGCCTGGAGCCCCTTGTTGGGGGTGGGACTGCGGTCCGTGCCGGGTCAAGGATAGGGCTCCGGTTGCCTTGTCCCGGTTGCTTCACTCGCGTGCCACGTTGTGGAGGTTCGGTGAAGCGGTCCCGATAATCGCAGGCAGGTGCGATTCTCGCACCGCTTTTGCGCCGCGTCGGCCTGGGTGTTGTGCACTCGTTATGCCTGCGTCCCACTCGTCCGCCGTGTCCATGATGTCCCTCAGGAGTCGCGGTCGGCGCGCAGAGGGCGTATAAGCTTCAAAAATGGTCCCAAATTGGGCATTCTTCGCATGTGGTGACCTTGGATGTTCGGCCTCAGCTGCTCGATGCCCTGTCCGCCCTGCGCGACCGGGTCGCGTCCGTGCGTCTGCCGCTGCCCCTGCCCGGCGCCCCACGCGCCCGCCAGACCAGAGCAGAGCTGCTCGCGCAGCTCGACGACTACCTCGTCCCCCGGCTCAAGGCGCCCGAGGCGCCGCTCCTCGCCGTCGTCGGCGGCTCCACCGGGGCCGGTAAGTCCACCCTCGTCAACTCCCTCGTCGGCCGCCAGGTCAGCGAAGCCGGAGTGCTCCGCCCCACCACCCGCACCCCGGTCCTCGTCTGCCACCCGGACGACCACCACTGGTTCGCCGGGATGCGGATCCTCCCCGACCTGATGCGCGTCTGGGCACCCCAGCAGGACGAGGAGCTGGTGCCCTCCTCCAGGAAGAACCCCCTGCGCGCCGCCGGCCACCCCGGCGCCACCAGCGAGCTGCGGATCGAGACCGTGTCCACCCTCCCGCGCGGTCTCGCCGTCCTCGACGCCCCCGACATCGACTCCCTCGTCGTCGAGAACCGCACCCTCGCCGCCGAGCTGATCTGCGCCGCCGACGTCTGGGTCATGGTCACCACCGCCTCGCGGTACGCCGACGCCGTCCCCTGGCACCTGCTGCGCACCGCCAAGCAGTACAACGCCACCCTGATCACCGTCCTCGACCGGGTCCCGCACCAGGTGCTCGCCGAGGTCTCGCGCCAGTACGGGGCACTGCTCACCCGCGCCGGGCTGGGCGACGTACCGCGGTTCACCGTGCCCGAACTGCCCGAGTCGGCCGGGGGCGGCGGGCTGCTGCCGGCCAGCGCCGTCGCGCCGCTGCTCGCCTGGCTCACCCACCACGTCCACGACCCGGCCGCCCGGCAGTACGCGGTCGGCCGGACCGCCCTCGGCGCCCTCGACTCCCTCAAGCGCCGGATGCCGGAGCTGGCCTCCGCCGTCGCCGCGCAGCACGCCGCCGCGGTCCGGCTGACCTCCGCCGTCGAGGACGCGTACCGGCAGGAGGGCAAGCGGGTCCGCAACCGCCTCGACAAGGGCGCCGTGCTCGCCGGCGACGCCCTCACCCGGTGGCGCGGCTACCCCCTCGACACCACCGCCGACGAACTCCTCGACTCCCTCGCGGAATCCCTCGCCGCGCTCCTCCAGTGCGCCGTCGCCGCCGCCGACGAGCGGATCGCCGAGGTCTGGCGGCGCGAACCCGCCTCCGGGGCGGTGCCGTTGCCCGCGCCCGACCGGGAGGCGGCGGAACGTATCGGCATGGCCGTACGCCGCTGGCGGCGCGTACTGGAAGAGCTCGCCGAGGAGGAGGTTGCCAAGCTCGGCAAGCAGCCCGCGCCCGACCCCGACGGCATCGCCGCCCTCCTCGTCGCCGCCCTCCTCGGCGGCAAACGGGCCCGCCCGGCCGGGGAGAAGCTCGCCGAGCGGATCGGCGTACAGGCCGCCGTACGCCTGCGCGACCGCGGCGGCGAACTCGTCGGGGACCACCTCGACCAGGTCCTGCGTGCCGAACGGGACCGCAGGCTCGCCCCCCTCCAGGCGCTCGAAGTCACCCCCGAACCACAGGCCGAGCTGATCGCCGCGCTGTCCGTACTGCAGAAGGAGAGGTGACGCGGGTGACCGCCGTGACCGACCGCGACCGCGACCACGCCGGCGACCGGTGGGACGACGGGTTCATCGCACGCTCGCGCCACCGGGCCAACCGCAAGGGCGGCCCGCGCGGCAGCGGCGCGCGCGCCGGCGACGCCCTCATCGACGACGCGCTGCTCGACGCCGCCCTCCTCGCGGGCGGCCTCGAAGAGGAGGCGGAAGACGGACGGGACGCAGCGGGCACCGGGGACGAGGACGGCGGCGACGAGGCGATCGTGCGGGCGGTCTCCGGCGCCGGCAGCGACGGCGGCAAGGCCCCCGCGCCCCCGCTCAGCCCCGAGGCCCAGGCCCTGCGGACACGCCTCGACGCCCTGCGCCAGCTGGTCGGACTGTCCCGCACCCGCCTCGACGGCAAGACCCTCGCCGAGGCCGGACGGGTCCTCGACGAAGCCGCCGCACGCCGGGGCCTGTCCCCGCAGCACACCGTCGTCGCCATCGCCGGAGCCACCGGAAGCGGCAAGTCCACCCTCTTCAATTCACTCGCCGGAGTGCAGATCTCCGAAACCGGACTGCGCCGGCCGACCACCGCCGCCCCCATCGCCTGCAGCTGGTCCGACGGCGCCGCCGGCCTCCTCGACCGGCTGGAGATCCCCGGACGGCTGCGCCGCCGCCCCCGCGAGACCCCGGAGGCCGAGGCGCTGCGCGGCATGGTCCTCGTCGACCTGCCCGACCTGGACTCGGCGCTCGGCGCGCACCGGGAGCACGTCGACCGGGTGCTGGCGCTGGTGGACGCCGTGGTGTGGGTGGTGGACCCGGAGAAGTACGCGGACGCGGTCCTCCACGAGCGGTACCTGCGGCCGCTGGCCGGGCACGCCGAGGTCACCTTCGTCGTGCTGAACCAGGTCGACCGGCTCCCCGGCGACGCCGCCGACCTCGTGCTCGACGACCTGCGGCGGCTGCTGGACGACGACGGGATCGCCCTCGGCGAGCACGGCGAGCCCGGCGCGACCGTCCTCGGACTGTCCGCCCTCACGGGTGAAGGCGTCGGGGAACTCCGGGAGCTCCTCGGACAGTTCACCCAGGAGAAGGGCGCCGCGACCCGGCGGATCTCCGCCGACGTCGACCGGGCCGCTCTGCGCCTGCGCCCGCTCTACGTCGCCGACGGGCACTCGGGCCCCTCCGGGCCCGAGATCGGCGAGGCGGCGCGCGCCGAGTTCGAGGATCGGCTCGCGGAAGCGGTCGGGGCGTACGCGGCCGGCCTCGCCGCCGAGCGGGCCTGGCGGCGCAACGCCGGCAAGGCCTGCGGCACGCCCTGGCTGCGGCTGTGGCGCTGGTACGAGAGCCGGCGCGCCCCCCGCTCGCTCGCGTCCCTGGCCCTCATGTCGGCCAGGGGCCGCGGCTCCGGGGGGGGGGGGGGGGGGGGCCCCGGGGGGGGGGGGGGGGGCACCCCCCACCGCGCGCAAGCCACCCCCAAGACCGCCCCACACACGGGCGGCCGGCGTCTCCACCCCCCCCCGTCAGAAGGCAGAGGAAAAGA
>NZ_JBWKEZ010000122.1:0-10509 GCF_056434525.1 Streptomyces sp. NPDC044002 | reverse complement strand
CGGGGCTGGATTTCGCGCAGCGAAATTCCAGCCCGCGCGGCGATTGAGCGCACCGGGCGCGCAGCGCCCGGTATCGGGGTCAGGGGCGGAGCCCCGGCCTTCCAGCCCCGCCGGCGCTTGAGGCGAGAACGGGTGAAGGGCGGGGCGGGGAGCAGCGCGCGCAGCGGTCTTTCTCAGCGCGGCGGGAGCACGGCGAAGGCTTCGACCTCCAGCAGGAGCTCCGGGCGGAACAGGGCCGCGACCTGGACCGCCGAGGAGGCCGGCAGCCGGTCCGGGGCGATCACCTCGTCCCGGGCCGCCCGGACCGCCGGCAGGTGGGCCACGTCCGTGACGAAGTACGTCAGCTTCACCACGTCCTCGAAGCCCGCCCCGGCCGCCGCCAGGCACCGCCGCAGGTTCTCGAACACCTGCCGCGCCTGCGCGGCCGGGTCGCCCTCGCCGACCACCTCGCCCTTCTCGTCGAAGGCGCACTGCCCCGACACGGCCACGAACCGCCCGGTGCCCCAGACGACGTGGCTGTAGCCGGTGCCGGGGCTGACGCCCTCGGGTGCGGCGATACGGGTGAGGTGGTCGTCAGCGTAAGGAGAAGGAGATGTCATGCGGACGATCTTGCCCGCCCGGCCTCAGCCGCGGAAGCCCAGCAGCCCGTGCAGGGCCGCACCGCCCGCCGAGGGCGGCACCGCCCGGGTCGCCGTGGCCGGCTTCGGCGCGGGCTGCGCCTGGCAGGTCGCGTCCGCCGCCTGACCCGTCCTCAGGTACGCGGACAGCTTCTCGTCGAGGCACTTGTTGCCGCTGAGGGCGATGCCGTGGTTGCCGCCGCCCTCCTCCACCACCAGCGCCGAGCCCGCCAGCTTGTCCCGCATGCTCACCGCACCCTCGTACGGGGTGGCCGCGTCCTCCGTCGCCTGGAACAGCAGTGCCTTCGGCAGCGCCGAGTTCGTCACGTCCGGGGCCTGGAGCGGCTGCGTCGGCCAGAACGCGCACGGCGCGTTGTACCAGGCGTTGTTCCAGGTCATGAAGGGCGCCTTCGCGTGCGTGCGCCACATGTCGGCCCGCCAGCGGTTCCAGTCCCGCGGCCACGCCGAGTCCCGGCACTGCACCGCCGTGTAGACGCTGTAGCTGTTGTTCGCCGACGGCTCCACCGCGCCCAGCCGCTCGTACGCCGCCACCAGCGGCTTCGGGTCCTGCTTGACCGCGTACGCAGAGAAGGCCTCGGCCAGCGACGGCCAGTAGCCGTTGTAGTAGCCGCCCGGCATGTACGTGTCCTCCAGCTCGGCCGGGCCCACCTTCCCGCCCGCCGGGGTCCCGCGCAGCGCCTCGCGCATCGCGTACCAGCGCTCCTCGACGCGGGCCGGGTCGGTGCCCAGGTGGTAGGTGGAGTCGTACTGGGCCACCCAGGCCAGGAAGGCCTTGTGGCGGGCGTCGAAGGCCAGGTCCTGCGAGAGGTTGTCCTGGTACCAGACGCCGCCCGGATCGACCACGGAGTCCAGCACCAGCCGGTGCACCCGGTCCGGGTGCAGCTTGGCGTACACGGCGCCCAGGTAGGTGCCGTAGGAGTAGCCGAAGTAGCTGAGCTTCGGCGCGCCCAGCGCGGTGCGCAGCACCTCCAGGTCGCGGGCGGCCGAGACGGTGCCGACGTACGGGAGCACGTCCGCGTGCTTCTCCTGGCAGGACACGGCGAAGGACCGCACCCGCTCCAGGTTGGCCCGCTCGGTCGCGCCGTCCCGCGGCACGGAGTCGGGCCGTACCGGGTTGAAGTGGCCGGAACCGCAGTCGAGGGCGGGCTCGCTCTTGCCCACGCCCCGCGGGTCGAAGCCGATCACGTCGTACTGGGCGGCCACGTCCTTGGGCAGGGCCGAGGCGATGAACCCGGCCAGCGCGCGGCCGCTGCCGCCCGGGCCGCCGGGGTTGACCAGCAGCGGCCCCTGGGAGGCGGCGGCGGTGTGCGGGACGCGGGTCAGGGCCAGGGAGATCTGCCGCCCGGCGGGCTGCTCGTGGTCGAGCGGGACCTTGAGGGAGGCGCACTGCAGCGTCGGGTAGCGGGGGGTCGCGCAGCCGGTCCAGCGCAGGCCCGCGGCGGCCGGGGCGGGCGCCTCGGCGGGCGCGGCCGGCGCGGCGGTGAGGGGGGTCGCGAGTGCGGCGGCGACGGTGGAGATCGCCAGCAGGACGGCGGCCCGCTTCTTCGCGGGGCGCAGCTTCGAGGGGTGGAGCATGGGGCCTCCCAGCCGAGGGTTCTGGGCGGAATCGTCCCGGAAACCGTGGCGGGAAGACGGGATTGGGCCGCGCATTGGCCCGATGTGATGACCCGTCGGGAGGCGTCCGGGTCACGGGCGGTGCGCGCGGCGGGGTCACATCAGCGTCAGCTGCGTCGGTCCGGCGGGGGCCGGGGCAGGGGGCCGCTCCGGCTCGGGCAGGGCCCTCGGCTGTCCGCGCCGGGCCGGTCCGATGCCGAATTCGGCGGCGAGCTCGTGGACTTGGCGGGTGATCCGGCGCTGGTACCAGGTGGGCGCGTACGACCCGCCCGCGTACATCCGTTCGTACCGTTCGACCAGGTGCGGGTGATGGCGGCCGAGCCAGGCCGTGAACCACTCGCGCGCCCCCGGCCGCAGATGGAGTACCAGGGGTGTCACGGAGACCGCCCCGGACGCGGCGACCGCCCGGACGGTCGCCCGCAGCTGCTCGGGGGAGTCGCCGAGGAAGGGGATCACCGGTGCCATCAGCACCCCGCATTCGAGGCCCGCGTCCGTCAGGGCCCGCACGGCGGCCAGTCGGGCGGCGGGGGAGGGGGTGCCGGGCTCCACGGTCCGCCACAGGCCCGTGTCGGTGAACCCGACCGAGACGCAGACGCCGACCTCGGTGACCTCGGCGGCCTGCCGCAGCAGGGGCAGGTCGCGCAGGATCAGCGTGCCCTTGGTGAGGATCGAGAAGGGGTTCGCGCGCTCCCGCAGCGCCCCGATGATCCCGGGCATCAGCCGGTAGCGGCCCTCGGCGCGCTGGTAGCAGTCGACGTTGGTGCCCATCGCGATGTGCGCGCCGCTCCAGCGCGGCGCGGCCAGCTCGCGGCGCAGCAGCTCCGGGGCGTTGACCTTGACGACGATCTGGGAGTCGAAGCCGATCCCGGTGTCCAGGTCGAGGTAGCCGTGGGTCTTGCGGGCGAAGCAGTAGACGCAGGCGTGGCTGCAGCCCCGGTAGGGGTTGACGGTCCATTCGAACGGCATCCGCGAGGCCCCGGGCACGCGGTTGACGATCGAGCGGGCCCGCACCTCGTGGAAGGTGATCCCGCGGAACTCGGGGGTGTCGAAGGTGCGGGTGACGACGGAGCCGGCCCCGAACAGGGCGGCCGGACCGCTGCCCGGCGCCCCGGTCAGATTCTCCCAGCGCATGGATGCCTCCTCGGTGACGGGGACCCGAGAATAGAACAAACGTTCCCATGATCGTGCGGGCGAGAGACCGCCCGGTGCGGCGGGGGCGGTGCTGCGAGTGGCCGCAGTCGCTGCACCGAAGGGGTTGCCCGGCCCTCGGGGAGGGCGTTCCGCGCCGCCTGCCGGGAAGGCAATCGGCGTCCGATAGATCATGAAAGGTGATGAAATGCGTAACTTCCTCAAGTCCTCCCTGGTGGCGGTTGCCGCGGTCGTCGTCTGCGGAGTCTCGGCGACCGCCGCGAACGCCGCGGCCCTGGGCGGCGACGGGCTCGGCGGCAGCGTCATCGGCAGCGGCAACTCGTACGGTTACAGCGTGAACTTCGCCACCATCGCCCTGGGCAACCTCCTCGGCCTCCTCTCCTGAGGACCGGTCAGGACGGCAGCGGTCCGTCCCCCCCCCCGGCCGGGGCCCGCGCCCCCGGCCGGGGGAACGGCCGGGGGGACGGCCGGGGCTGCCCGGCGGCGGATGGCGGATTTGGGCGCCCGCCCCGGAGGTGATTGGCTTGCCGCCGCAACGTTCACGACTGCTGGAGGAACAGGTATGGCGCAGGTCGAGGCCGCCACGGAGCGCATCATCGAGGCCGACGCGGACACCGTGTTCGACGCGCTGGCCGACTACACCGGCACCCGGAACAAGCTGCTCCCCGAGCACTTCAGCGAGTACGAGGTGCGCGAGGGCGGGGACGGCGAGGGCACCCTGGTCCACTGGAAGCTCCAGGCCACCAGCAAGCGCGTACGCGACTGCCTGCTGGAGGTCACCGAGCCCACCGACGGCCAGCTCGTGGAGAAGGACCGCAACTCCTCCATGGTCACCACCTGGACCGTGACCCCCGCCGGCGAGGGCCGCTCCCGGGCCGTGGTCAGCACCGTCTGGAACGGCGCCGGCGGCATCGGCGGCTTCTTCGAGCGCACCTTCGCCCCCAAGGGCCTCGGCCGCATCTACGACACCGTCCTCGACAACCTGGCCAAGGAAGTCAAGACCGGCGCCTGACGGGCCCCTCGGCCGCCGCGGGACAACGCCCGGGGACGGCTCACCGGTTCGGGTGGAATTCCCGGCCGCCGTGAGCCGCCCCGCGACCCGCCGCGCCCCCGGCCCGCCCCCTGGCGTGGCCCGGGGCCGACGGCGTGCCGGACGGCTAGGGTGGGGCTCCGCGACCCGACCCACCGGGGGGCCCGATGAAGATCCTCGTCTCCGCCGACATGGAAGGCGCCACGGGCGTCACCTGGCCCGCCGACGTGCTGCCCGGCACCCCGCAATGGGAGCGCTGCCGGGGCATGTTCACCTCCGACGTGAACGCCGCCGTGCTCGGCTTCTACGACGGCGGCGCCGACCGGGTCCTCATCAACGAGGCCCACTCGACCATGCGCAACCTCCTCCTGGAGAAGCTCGACGCCCGCGCCGAGATGATCACCGGCCGCCACAAGTCCCTCTCCATGGTCGAAGGCGTCCAGCACGGCGACGTCGACGGCATCGCCTTCGTCGGCTACCACACCGGCGCCGGCAGCGAAGGGGTCCTCGCCCACACCTACCTCGCCAACTCCATCACCGGCGTCTGGCTGGGCGGCCTGCGCGCCAGCGAGGGCGTCCTCAACGCCCACGTGGTCGCCGAGTACGGCGTCCCCGTCATCCTCGTCACCGGCGACGACCTCACCTGCGCCGACGCCGCCGGATACGCCCCCGACGCCCGCACCGTCGCCGTCAAGGACCACGTCTCGCGCTACGCGGCCGTCTGCCGCACGCCGGCCCGCACCGCCGCCGACATCCGCGCCGCCGCCACCGAGGCCGTCAAGCTCGCGGTCCGGCACGAGCCGGTGCGCGGCGGCCCCCACACGGTGGAGGTCGAGTTCGACGCCGAGCACCTGTCGATGGCCGCGACCGTCGTCCCCGGCGTCGAACGCTGCGGCGAACGCAGGGTCGAGTACACCAGCGGGACGATGTACGAGGCGATCCGGACCTTCAAAGCGGTCACGACGGTCGTCTCGGCGGCCGTGGAGGAGCAGTATGGCTGACATGCACCGGGTGGAAGGCGTCCCCCGAGGGAGCGCCCACGAAGAAGCCGCGGCCCCGGACGGGGCCTGCGTTGACGGATCCCGCATCGGTGGGGCCCGCGCCGACGGAGCCCGCGCCGACGGGGCCCGCGTTGACGGGGCCCGCATCGACGGAACCTGCATCGACGGGACGGCCCTCGCGGAGGTCGTCGAGTTCACCTCCGGCCTGATCCGGATCGACACCACCAACCGCGGTGGCGGCGACTGCCGCGAGCGGCCCGCCGCCGAGTACGCCGCCGAGCGCCTCGCCGGAGCCGGCCTGGAGCCCGTACTGCTGGAGCGCACCCCGGGCCGCACCAACGTGGTCGCCCGCATCGAGGGCACCGACCCCTCCGCCCCCGCCCTCCTCGTCCACGGACACCTCGACGTGGTCCCCGCCGAGGCCGCCGACTGGAGCGTCGACCCCTTCTCCGGGGAGGTCCGCGACGGCGTGGTCTGGGGCCGCGGCGCCGTCGACATGAAGAACATGGACGCCATGGTGCTGGCCGTCGTACGCGCCTGGGCCCGCCACGGCGTACGGCCGCGCCGGGACGTCGTCATCGCCTACACCGCCGACGAGGAGGACAGCGCCGTCGACGGGTCCGGCTTCCTCGCCGACGAGCACCCGCACCTCTTCGAAGGCTGTACGGAGGGCCTGAGCGAGTCCGGGGCCTTCACCGTCCACCCCCGGCCCGGCCAGGCCCTCTACCCCATCGCCGCCGGCGAACGCGGCACCGCATGGCTCAAACTGACCGCCCACGGCACCGCCGGGCACGGCTCCAAGCCCAACCGGGCCAACGCCGTCAGCCGGCTCGCCGCCGCCGTCGCCCGCATCGGCGAGTACGACTGGCCGGTCCGCCTCACCGACACCGTCACCGCCTGCATCACCGAACTCGCCGCCCTCCAGGGCCTCACCGTCGACCCGCGCGCCCCCGGCACCGACCTCGACGGCCTCCTCGGCAAGCTCGGCCCGGCCGCCGCCCTCGTCGAGGCGACCGTACGCAACAGCTCCAACCCGACCATGCTCAGCGCCGGTTACAAGCTCAACGTCATCCCCGGCCACGCCACCGCCTACGTCGACGGGCGTACGGTGCCCGGCGGCGAGGCCGAATTCGCCGACACCCTCAACCGGCTCACCGGCCCCGACGTCCACTGGGAGTTCCAGCACCGGGAGGTGGCCCTCCAGGCCCCCGTCGACGGGCGGACGTACGGGATCCTGCGCGAGTCCGTCGAGCACTTCGACCCCGACGGGCACGTGGTCCCCTTCTGCATGGCCGGCGGCACCGACGCCAAACAGTTCTCCCGGCTCGGCATCACCGGCTACGGCTACTCCCCGCTCAAGCTGCCGCCGGGCTTCGACTACTGGTCCCTCTTCCACGGCGTGGACGAACGCGTCCCCGTCGACGCCCTGCACTTCGGCGTCCGCGTCCTCGACCGCGCCCTGCGGGCCCTGTGATGGAAGTCCTGTGATGGGAGCCTTGTGATGGGAGCCAGGTGATGGCCGCCGCCGTCGGGGGCCCCTACGGCAGCTGGCCCTCCCCGATCACCGCCGCGCACGCCGCCGCACACGACGGCCGGCCCGAGTACGTGGGCACCGTCGGCGCCGAGGTGTGGTGGACCGAGCCCCGCCCCGAGGAGGGCGGCCGCCGCACCCTGGTGCGCCGCACCGCGGACGGCGGCCCCGCCGTGTCGGTACTGCCGGCCCCCTGGAACGTGCGCAGCCGGCTCACCGAATACGGGGGACTGCCCTGGGCGGGCGCCGAACAGCCCGGCCGGGGGCCGCTGGTGGTCTTCGTCCACCACGCCGACCAGCGGCTGTACGCCTACGAACCCGACGCCCCCGGAGCCGCCGCGCAGCCCCGGCCGCTCACCCCCGTCTCGGCGGTCGGCGGCGGCCTGCGCTGGGCCGACCCCGTGCTGCGCGGCGGCGAGGTCTGGTGCGTGCTGGAGGAGTTCACCGGCCCCGGCCCGGGGGACCTGCGCCGGGTCACGGCCGCCGTACCGCTCGACGGGTCGGCCGCGGCAGACCGGTCCGCCGTACGGGAACTCACCGACGACCGGCACCGCTTCCGCACCGGGCTGAAGCTCTCCCCCGACGGGCGCCGCGCGGCCTGGCTGGTGTGGGACCACCCCCGGATGCCCTGGGACGGCACGGAGCTGGAAGTGGCCGACGTGCATTCCGACGGGACGCTCGGTACGCCCCGCACCGTGCTGGGCGGGCCGGAGGAAGCCGTGGCCCAGGTGGCGTGGGCGGCCGACGGAACCCTGCTCGCGGTCAGCGACCGCACCGGCTGGTGGAACCCCTACCGGGTGGACCCGGAGGGTGGTGAGCCGGTCAACCTGTGCCCCCGCGAGGAGGAGTTCGGCGGCGCCCTGTGGAAGCCCGGCCTGACCTGGCTGGCCCCGCTGCCGGACGGGCCGGTGGCCGTACTGCACGGGCAGGGCTCCTCGGTGCTCGGCCTCCTCGACCCCGACACCGGCGACCTCGTCGACGCGGCCGGGCCCTGGACCGCCTGGCAGCCCGCCCTGGCCGTCAGCGGCACCCGCGTGTACGGGGTCGCCGCCAGCCCGCGCAGCGCCTACGAGGTCGTCGAGCTGGACGCCCGCACGGGGCACGCGCGCGTCGTCGGCGCCGGGGCCCGGGACCCGGTGGACCCCGCCTACTACCCCGAGCCGCAGAGCCGGACCTTCCCCGGCCCCGGCGGCCGCGAGATCCACGCCCACGTCTACCCCCCGCACCACCCCGCCCTGCGGCCGCCCGACGACGAGCTGCCCCCGTACGTGGTGTGGGCGCACGGCGGCCCCACCGAGCACGTACCGCCCGTACTGGACCTGCACATCGCCTACTTCACCTCGCGCGGCATCGGCGTCGTCGAGGTCAACTACGGCGGCTCCACCGGCTACGGCCGCGCCTACCGCGAGCGGCTGCGCGAACAGTGGGGCGTCGTCGACGTCGAGGACTGCGCCGCCGTCGCCCGCGCCCTGGCCGCAGAGGGCACCGCCGACCCCGCCCGGCTCGCGATCCGCGGCGGCAGCGCGGGCGGCTGGACGGCCGCGGCCTCCCTGGCCGCCACCGACCTGTACGCCTGTGCGGCCGTCATCTACCCGGTGCTCGACCTGCGGGGCTTCGCCGCCGAGACCCACGACCTGGAGTCGCACTACACCGACGGCCTGGCCGGCCCGCCGGGCACCCTGGCGCTGCGCTGCCGGGAACGCTCCCCGGTGGCCCGCGCCGACCGGATCGAAGCCCCCTTCGTCCTGCTCCAGGGCCTGGACGACCCCGTCTGCCCGCCCGCCCAGGCCGAACGCCTGCTCGCCGCCCTGCGCGGCCGCGAACCGGCCGTGCCGCACGCGTACCTCACCTTCGAGGGCGAGGGGCACGGCTTCCGCCGCGCGGACACGATGGTGCGGGCGCTGGAGGCCGAACTCTCGCTGTACGTGCAGGTGTTCGGGATCCAGAGGGGGGACGTGCCGCGGGTGGAGCTGGGGACGGAGTAGGCCTAGGCGGTGTGCAGCCAGATCCGCAGCGGGCCGAGGGGGGTGAACCCGGCGCGTACGGCGGTGTCGAGGTCCTCGCCGTGCTCGTAGCCCACCACCGGCAGCTCCGGCCAGTGGCGGGCGGCCGCGTCGAGGGCGGCCGCCCAGACGGCGTCGGCGTCCGCGTCGTCGTGGGCGAACACGTTGGAGACGCCGACGACCCCGCCGCCGGTGCTGAGGACGGCCCCGGCGGTGATCCGGGACCCGTCGCGGCCCGCGAGGAAGACGATACCCTCGCGCAGCAGGCCCTCGTGGAACAGGCCGGGGCCGGTGCCTTCGCCTCCGTCGCCGTCCCAGGCGGTCTCCCAGGCCGCCAGCTCCCCGGGGGCCTCCAGCTCGTCCCAGTCCAGTCGGCTGTTCGTTGGTGCGGCCGCTCCCGCCGGGCGATGGATCCACTCTGCCTCGAACAACACTTCGAAGCCGGCCGGGGTGAGGTCGAGCGCCGCGAAGCTGTCCTTCACCGAGCAGCCGGGGGTGGTGGTGTCCACCCCGGCGAGCACCTCGGCGGCCGTGGCACCCAGGGTGAGGGTGACCGCGTCGGGGTACAGCGGCGGGGTGCGGAGCGGGCTGCACCAGAGCGCATCGCGGAAGTGGCCGCTGCGGGAAACGGCGGCGCACCACTCGGCGTTGTTGCGGGCTGCGGCGGTGACGGCGGTGAGTGGGTGCTCGGCACTGTTGGGGGTGATGATCACACCGGGATGCTTGCATAGTGCCTAGCCTGGGGCGATGTCTTATTCCGCTGAGTACGTCAGTACGGGCGCCCGGGTCGGCCTGCGCCCCTTCCGGGCCTCCGACGGCCCCGAGTTCACCGCCCGGGTGCGCGAGAGCCGCGAGCTGCACCGGCCCTGGCTGTCCCCGCCCGCGACCCTGGAGGAGTACGAGCCGTACGCCGCCCAGCGTGCGGGGAGCGGGTTCCTGGTCTGTGAGCTGGCCACCAGGGACATCGCCGGGTTCGTCAACGTCAACAACATTGTCCGCGGCGCCTTCCAGTGCGGGGCACTGGGGTACGGGGCCTTCGCGCACGCCGCGGGGCGCGGGCTCTTCGGGGAGGGCTTCGACCTGTTGTTGGCGTACGCCTTCGGCGCTGACGGTCTGGCGTTGCACCGCCTGGAGGCCAACATCCAGCCGGGCAACACCGCGTCGATCGGCCTGGTCCGGGGGCGGGGCTTCCGCCTGGAGGGGCTCTCGCCGGAGTTCCTGTACGTGGCCGGGGCGTGGCGCGACCACGAGCGGTGGGCGGTGACGCGGGGGGCTTCTGCTTCTTGATGAGGGGAGGGAGGGTGGGGAGGGAGCGTGGGGAGGGGGAGGGGGTTGTCGCTCGGGCCCGCCATCACCCCCTCGACCCCCTGGGGTCGGGCGGTGGTTGCCCGCCCGCCTCCCCGTCTGCGGGCCGGTGGGCTGGGTGGGCGGTATGCCCTTGGGCCGGATCAGAGCGGGTTGGGGGCTTCCCGTCAGTCCCATCGTCCTTCCGTGTCGTGCCGGCCTGAAGCTCCTATGGATCGTCAAGTGGTGTGTGGGAGGG
>NZ_JBWKEZ010000121.1:0-11755 GCF_056434525.1 Streptomyces sp. NPDC044002 | reverse complement strand
CGCGCCTCAAACGCCGGCGGGGCTGTCCATAGCCCCGCCGGCGTTTGAGGCGAACGGGGGCAGGGGCGGAGCCCCTGGGAACGGTGGAAGGGCGGGTAGGGGACCGCCCCGCGCAGCGGCACACGGCGGCCCCGCGCGGCCGCCGGGCGGCCCGCCCCCGGGAGGCCGGCGCCACCGCCCCCGGACTCCCGAACGCCCGGCCAGGGCAGCGGGCACGTAAAGTACGGGCAGGCAGCCGTACGGAACCGGGGGGCGGAGCCGCCGCATGACCACGACGACACCACGGACCGAGGTCCTGGACGCCCCCGAGCCGCCGCCGCCCCCGGCCCCCCGCCCCCGCCGCCACCCCGTGCGGGTCGTCACGGCCACCGCGTGCGCCCTCCTCGGCAGCGCCCTCCTCGCCGGTGCCGCCGCCACCGCCTGGAGCGACCACCGCGCCGCGCACCGCCCCCTGCCCCCGGACGCCGCCTACCGGCAGGCCGCCTCGCTGTGGCGGTCGGCCCCCGCGGACGGCCTGCTGCCGCCCGTACTGGACGCCCCCGACGCCGGCCCCGGCGGAGCCGACCGCCGCTGGACGCGGATCGCCCTGGCGCCCGACGCCGACTGCGCGGCCGCCCTGCCCGCCGCCTGGCGGGCCGCGCTCGCCGCCACCGGCTGCACCCGCGTGCTCCGCGCCACCTACACCGACGCCACCCGCAGCTCCCTCGTCACCGTCGGCCTGGTCTTCACCCCCGCCGACGCCGGTGCCATGGCCGCCCTCCGGGGCCGCCTCACCGTCCCGCCCGCCTACGAGTACGCCGACGCGCGCCGCGCCGCCTGGACGGCGGCGGTCTCCGCCGAGGCCCCGGCCGTCGTCTACGCCGTCTCCGCCTTCGCCGACGGCCGCACCGTCGACAGCCCCGTCCCCGCCGAGGAGGCGGTCCGCGAGGGCGCCACCGGGACCGTCGCCGAAGCCGGGCTAGGCCACGACGCCAAGGCCGCCGCCGACCGGGTCGCACAGGCCCTCACCGCACTCGCCGCCCCGGACGCGGCGCCGGGCGCGGCACCTTCGAAGGGGGCTGCCCGATGAACCCGGCCCCCCTGCGCGCGGCTGCCGCCGCCGGCCTCGCCGCCGCCCTCCTCACCGTGACCGCCGCCCACCCCGCCGCCGCCGACACCATCCGCGACCGGCAGTGGGGCCTGCTCGCCCTGCGCGCCGAGGAGGCCTGGGGCACCACCCAGGGCGACGGGGTCACCGTCGCGGTCCTCGACACCGGCGTGGACGCCACCCACCCCGACCTCAGCGGCCAGGTCCTCGACGGCACCGACCTCGTCGGCATGGGCGCCGGCCGCGGAGACCGCGCCTGGGCCCGCCACGGCACCGCGATGGCCAGCATCATCGCGGGCCGGGGCCACGGCCCCGACCGCTCCCAAGGAGTCCTCGGGATCGCGCCCCACGCGAAGATCCTCCCGGTCCGGGTGATCCTCGAAGAGGGCGACCCGGGCCGGAACAAGGCCCGCGACAGCAAGTCCGGCGCCCTCGCCGAGGGCATCCGCTGGGCCGCCGACCACGGCGCCGACGTGATCAACCTCTCGCTCGGTGACGACAGCGACTCCGCGCACCACGAGGCCGCCGAGGACGAGGCCGTCCAGTACGCGCTCGGCAAGGGAGTGGTCGTCGTCGCCTCCGCGGGCAACGGCGGCGAACGCGGCGACCACACCTCCTACCCCGCCGCCTACCCCGGCGTCATCGCCGTCGCGGCCGTCGACCGCCAGGGCCGCAAGGCGCCGTTCTCCACCCGCCACTGGTACGCCACCGTCAGCGCCCCCGGCGTCGACGTGGTCATCGCCGACCCCGACCGCTCCTACTACGAGGGCTGGGGCACCAGCGCCGCCGCGGCCTTCGTCTCCGGCGCCGTGGCCCTCGTCAAGGCCGCCCACCCGGGTCTGTCCCCGGCCCAGGTCAAAAAGCTGCTGGAGGACACCGCCGCCGAGCGCCCCGCCGGCGGCCGCGACGACGCGAGGGGCCACGGCACGGTCGACCCCGTCGCCGCGCTCCAGGCGGGTGCCGCGCTGCGCCCCGAGGCGCCCGCCCCGGCCGCTGTTGCCGCCGGGCGGCGGTATTTCGGCCCCGGCCCCGAGCAGGCCCGCCCCGCCGGGCGCCCGAAGGTGCCCGGGGTCCCGGCGGCCGCGGCCGGGGGAGCGGTCCTGCTGGTGCTGGCCGCCGTACTGGCCCGGCGCCCGCGCGCCGCACGGCGGGACACGTCGGGATAGGGTCGGTTGATTGTGGCGACCAAGAACATTCCAGACCCCGGTTTCTCCGACGACGACGGCACCGCCGACCCGCGGCTGAGCGCCGCCCTGGCCGCCTGGGCGGCCGACCGGGCGGCCGAACCGCAGCTGCTGGCGGCGCTGAAGGACGCCCGGCTGCTGGTCCCCGTCGTGGCGATGCTCGGCGAGGTCGAGACGGACCCGGAGACCGGCCTCAAGCGCGAGAAGACCAGCGACATGGCCGTGCCGACGCTGACGGCGGGGAACCGGCGGGCGCTGCCCGCCTTCACCTCGATCGCCTCGCTGGCCCTGTGGGACCCGGCGGCCCGCCCGGTGGCGGTCCCGCTGCACCAGGCGCTCGCCGCCGCCGCGCACGAGAAGGCCGACACCGTCGTCATCGACCTGGCGGGCCCCGTCCCGTACCAGCTGACCGGCCCCGCGCTGCTCGCGCTGGCCGAGGGCCGCACGGACGCGGACCCGCTGGCGGACCCGGCGGTGCGCGAGGCGGTACGGGCGGCCGTGGCCGCCGAGCCCGCCGTGCTCCGCGCCCACCTGGCCCGGGGCGGCGCCGACGCGGACGGCACCCTGGCCATCGTGCTCTCCGCCGACGCCGAGCCCGCCCCGGCGGCCCGCCGGGTGGCCGAGGCCCTGGCGGCGGACGAGACCCTGCGCGGCCGCCTCGTACGCGGCCTGGACCTGGCCCTGCTCCCGCCCGGCGGCCCGGTCCCGCCGGGGGAGGCGCTCTTCACGCGCCGCTGAGGCTCCGCCGGGCACTCGGGCTCGCAGCTCGCACGGGCGGCTGAGCCGAAGGGGCGCGCCGGGGGAACAGGTCCGGCCGCGCGGAGGAAACCGTGAGGAACGAGCGGTTTTCGAGCACGGCCGGACCTGTGAGCCCGGCTTGAGCGCCCCGGAGGCGAAGCCGGCCCAAAAAATCAGGCGTAGACCGGGCCCGTGAACTTCTCGCCCGGGCCCTGGCCCGGCTCGTCCTGGACGATCGAGGCCTCGCGGAAGGCGAGCTGGAGCGACTTCAGGCCGTCGCGCAGCGGGGCGGCGTGGAAGGAGCTGATCTCGGTGGCGCTGGCGGTGACCAGGCCGGCCAGGGCGGTGATCAGCTTGCGGGCCTCGTCGAGGTCCTTGTGCTCGGAGTCCGGCTTGTCCAGGCCCAGGTTGACCGCCGCGGCGCTCAGCAGGTGGACGGCCACCGTGGTGATGACCTCGACGGCCGGGACGTCCGCGATGTCGCGGGTCATCTCGTCGTAGTCGGGAGTGGTGGAATCGGAGGGCGTCGCGTCAGTCATGCGCTCCACGATAGGTCGTGCGGCGGCCTTGCATTGCGTGGGGTACTATGTACATCGACCGGCCGGACACCTGTGTGCCCGGCCCACAAGTGGAGGCTCCGATCTCCCACCCGACCACCCTCCGGGGAGGCGGGTCTTCCGGTCAGGCGGTGTCCATCGTTCCGTACGGACGATGGGAAGCCGCCGAGTTGCGCCCCGCGGTTCGCACGCGGCGGTGCTCCGGTTGTTTTGGAGCCCCTGCCTGTGCCCGGCGGGGCTTTTTTTGATTCTCCGCCGCGGTGAGGTCTGACGACAGAAGACGTCAGCGGTTGTCTGCCAGGCAGCCGTGTGGTGCTACCGAGGAGGATCCATCAGCACCGAGCCCCGCATCAACGATCGGATTCGCGTCCCTGAGGTGCGACTCGTCGGTCCCAGCGGCGAACAGGTGGGCATTGTTCCGCTTGCGAAGGCGCTTGAGCTCGCGCAGGAGTACGACCTGGACCTGGTCGAGGTCGCGGCCTCCGCTCGTCCGCCGGTCTGCAAGCTCATGGACTACGGCAAGTTCAAGTACGAGTCGGCCATGAAGGCCCGTGAGGCGCGCAAGAACCAGGCGCACACGGTCATCAAGGAGATGAAGCTCCGGCCGAAGATCGACCCGCACGACTATGACACCAAGAAGGGTCACGTCGTTCGGTTCCTCAAGCAGGGCGACAAGGTCAAGATCACGATCATGTTCCGTGGTCGCGAGCAGTCCCGGCCGGAACTCGGCTACCGACTGCTGCAGCGTCTCGCTTCGGACGTCGAGGAGCTCGGCTTCATCGAGTCGAACCCGAAGCAGGACGGCCGAAACATGATCATGGTTCTCGGTCCGCACAAGAAGAAGACCGAGGCGATGGCCGAAGCCCGCGAGGCGCAGGCCGCCCGCAAGGCCGAGCGCCAGGGTGGTACCGCCGCCGAGGCGGCTCCGGCCGAGACGGAGGCCGTCGAGGCCGCCGCCGAGGTCGAGGCCGACGGCTCCGCCGAGGCCAACACCGAGGCCTGATCCCGGGACAGCCCGTCCTGGATCACCCAACAACATGACGCTCCCGCGAGCCGGTCCCCGGACCGGCGGGAGCGCCACCGACGAGGAGATAACGGCGCCATGCCGAAGAACAAGACGCACAGCGGTACCAAGAAGCGCTTCAAGGTCACCGGCTCCGGCAAGGTGCTCCGTGAGCGCGCCGGCAAGCGCCACCTGCTCGAGCACAAGTCGTCCCGCCTCACCCGTCGCCTGACCGGCAACGCGGAGATGGCTCCCGGCGACGCCGCGAAGATCAAGAAGCTTCTCGGCATCTGATGTCCTCCGCTCCCCCTGGGGAGCGGGACGTCAGCACCGGGACCCCATCGAATTTCCGGGTCGTGTGACGACAACCACGGCCCCGCTACAAGGAGTAAAAAGTGGCACGCGTCAAGCGGGCAGTTAACGCCCACAAGAAGCGCCGGGCGATCCTCGAGGCGGCCTCCGGCTACCGCGGTCAGCGTTCGCGCCTGTACCGCAAGGCCAAGGAGCAGGTCACCCACTCGCTGGTCTACAACTTCAACGACCGCAAGAAGCGCAAGGGCGACTTCCGTCAGCTGTGGATCCAGCGCATCAACGCCGCTGCCCGCCAGAACGGCATGACGTACAACCGCCTCATCCAGGGTCTGAAGGCCGCCAACATCGAGGTGGACCGCAAGATCCTCGCCGAGCTGGCCGTCAACGACGCCAACGCGTTCGCCGCGCTGGTCGAGGTCGCGCAGAAGGCCCTCCCGGCCGACGTCAACGCGCCGAAGGCCGCTGCCTAAGGCCTGGCCGGCCGCGTAAGCAGTCGGCATCCTCGGACCCGCAGGCGATTCGCCTGCGGGTCCGAGTGTTTTCCCCGCACGGCGGGCCGGCCCCCGTACCGCCCGTGCCCGCACCGCTCGCGCCCCGCGCGGCCCGCACCCCGAGAGAGACCGCAGAGACCATGGCCGACCTGGGTCACCACGAGCTGATCTCCCCCCGATCCCCGCGGGTGGCCGCCGCCCGCCGGCTGGCGCGGCGCAACTTCCGCACCAAGGAGCGCCGGTTCATCGCCGAGGGCCCGCAGGCCGTCCGCGAGGCGGTCGAGCACCGCGGGGCCCAGGGCGCGACCCTGATCGAGCTGTTCGCCACCGTCGAGGCCGCCGAACGCTACGCCGACATCGTCGAGGCCGCGCTGCTGGCCGGGGCCCGCGTCCACTACGCCTCCGACGAGGTGCTCGCCGACGTCTCGCAGACCGTGACCCCGCAGGGCCTGGTCGGTGTCTGCCACTTCCTGGACTCGCCGTTCGAGGACATCCTCAAGGCCGGGCCCCGCCTGGTCGCCGTCCTCGCCCACGTCCGCGACCCCGGGAACGCCGGCACGGTCCTGCGCTGCGCCGACGCCGCCGGCGCCGACGCCGTGGTGCTCACCGACGCCTCCGTCGACCTGTACAACCCGAAGTCCGTACGCGCCTCCGTGGGCTCCCTCTTCCACCTCCCCGTCGCCGTCGGCGTGCCGGTGGAGCATGCCGTGGAGGGTCTGCGGGCCGCCGGAGCGCGGATCCTCGCCGCCGACGGGGCGGGCCAGGACGACCTGGACGCCGAGCTCGACGCGGGCACCATGGGCGGGCCCTCCGCCTGGGTCTTCGGCAACGAGGCCTGGGGCCTGCCCGAGGAGACCCGGGCCCTCGCGGACGCCGTCGTCCGGGTCCCGATCCACGGCAAGGCCGAGAGCCTGAACCTCGCGACGGCCGCCGCCGTGTGCCTCTACGCGTCCGCCCGTGCACAGCGGGCGCCCGGAGGGTGCCGCTCCGTGACCCCCAGCTAGTAATGTGGCGGTCCGGGGGCCCACTGAGCTACCCGGAGATGTGGGGTACGGGGACATGACCGTCGGTACGAACAGCTCGCCGGGGGCCGCTGACGCGGCCGAGGAGCCGTTCGGGCAGGCCCCGACGCCCCCCGGCGCCGAGCGGCCCGGCCGGACCGTGCCCGGCCCCGGCGCGCCCGGCGGCGCACCGGCCCCGGCGGCCGCCCCCGACGCACTCGGCTTCGTACCGCCGCAGGCCGGGCGGTCCGATGCGCGCGGGCCCGCCCGGACCCCCGGCGAGGGCGCGGACCCCGTCATCGACCCCGACGAGCTGCCCGACGGGCTCGTCGTCGCCGACCACACCGGGCACGTCGTCTGCTTCAACCGGGCCGCCTCTCGAATCACCGCCATCCCCGCCGGCCAGGCCATCGGCGCCCGCATCGAGCGCGCGCTGCCCCTGGAGGACCTCGAAGGCCGCCGCTGGTGGACGCTGACCGACCCGTACGGGGGACTCGCCACCCGGCGCGGCCAGCCCGAGCGGAACCTGCTGCTGCCCGGCGGGCGCGAGGTGCTCGTCTCCGCCCGCTACGTGCGCACCCACCCCACCGGCCCCCTCAGCCGCCTCGTGGTCACCCTGCGCGGCACCGAGGCCCGGCGCCGCACCGAACGCAGCCACGCCGAGCTGATCGCCACCGTCGCGCACGAGCTGCGCTCCCCGCTGACCTCCGTGAAGGGGTTCACCGCAACCCTGCTCGCCAAGTGGGAGCGGTTCACCGACGACCAGAAGCGGCTGATGCTGGAGACCGTCGACGCCGACGCCAACCGCGTCACCCGGCTGATCGCCGAGCTCCTCGACATCTCCCGCATCGACTCCGGCCGCCTGGAGGTCCGCCGCCAGCCCGTCGACCTCGCCGCCGCCGTGGGCCGCCACGTCCAGGCCCTCACCGCGAACGGCCAGGCACCCGAGCGGTTCCTCGTACGGGTCAGCAGCCCGCTGCCCGACTGCTGGGCCGACCCCGACAAGATCGACCAGATCCTCGGCAACCTCCTCGAAAATGCGGTGCGCCACGGTGACGGAACGGTCACCATCGACGTGGCACCGCACGAGAAGGGAACAGCCGTCACCGTGACCGACGAAGGCCCCGGAATCCCCGAGGAGTCGATGGCCCGCGTCTTCACCCGCTTCTGGCGGGGGAGCAAGCGCGGCGGCACCGGCCTGGGCCTGTACATCGTCAAGGGCATCGTGGAGGCGCACGGCGGCACCATCACGGTCGGCCGCGGCCCCGGAGGCGGCGCCGAGTTCCGATTTATCCTGCCCGTGAGCGCCCCGGCCTACCTCACCCAGTAACCCTGCGGAGAGTCTCACCGGGCGGCCCACGGGCTCCTCCACCCCCGGCGGCCCTTAGACTCGTCCTTTGGCACCTTTGTGTCCTTGTGCCGATCGAGCCCGAGGCGTTTCGATCACGTCGCGCGGGGACCCACCAGCCAGCCATCGGAAGTACGGGAAGAGATGTCGGCACCGAACAAGTCGTACGACCCTGTCGAGGTCGAGGCACTGAAACCGGAAGAGATCGAGCGCATGCGGGACGAGGCGCTCGCCGCCTTCGCGTCCGCCGGCGACCTCGACGAGCTCCGCGAGGCGAAGACCGCGCACATGGGCGACCGCTCGCCCCTCGCGCTCGCCAACCGCGAGATCGGCGCCCTGCCGCCCCAGGCCAAGGCCGAGGCGGGCAAGCGCGTCGGACAGGCCCGCGGCGCCGTGAACAAGGCCTTCGGGGCCCGCACGGTCCAGCTGGAGGCCGAGCGCGACGAGCGGGTGCTGGTCGAGGAGGCGGTGGACGTCACGCTGCCCTACGACCGCGTGCCCGCCGGCGCCCGCCACCCCCTGACCACGCTGATGGACCGCATCGCGGACATCTTCGTCGGCATGGGCTACGAGGTCGCGGAGGGCCCCGAGGTCGAGGCGGAGTGGTTCAACTTCGACGCCCTCAACTTCACGCCCGACCACCCGGCGCGCCAGATGCAGGACACCTTCTTCGTCCAGGGCCCCAAGGGCACCGAGGGCGACGAGTCCGGCGTCGTGCTGCGCACCCACACCTCCCCGGTGCAGGCGCGCTCGCTGCTGGAGCGCAAGCCCCCCGTCTACATCGTCTGCCCCGGCCGCGTGTACCGCACGGACGAGCTCGACGCGACGCACACCCCGGTCTTCCACCAGGTCGAGCTGCTCGCCGTCGACGAGGGCCTGACCATGGCCGACCTCAAGGGCACCATCGACCACATGGTCAAGGAGCTCTTCGGGGAGCAGACCACCACCCGGCTGCGCCCGCACTTCTTCCCCTTCACCGAGCCGTCCGCCGAGATGGACATGCAGTGCTACGTCTGCCGCGGCGAGTCGGTGGGCAACCCCGACCGCCCCTGCCGTACCTGCTCCAGCGAGGGCTGGATCGAGCTCGGCGGCTGCGGCATGGTGAACCCGAAGGTGCTCACCGCCTGCGGTGTGGACCCGGAGAAGTACAGCGGGTTCGCCTTCGGCTTCGGCATCGAGCGGATGCTGATGTTCCGTCACAACGTTGAAGACATGCGAGACATGGTCGAGGGTGACGTGCGCTTCACCCGGCCGTTCGGGAGTGAGATCTGATGCGCGTCCCGCTTTCCTGGCTGCGGGAGTACGTCGACCTCCCCGCGGGCGAGACCGGCCGTGACGTGGCCGCCAAGCTGGTCGACGCCGGCCTGGAGGTCGAGACCGTCGAGACGCTCGGCGCCGGCCTCAAGGGCCCCCTCGTCGTCGGCCAGGTGCTGACCATCGAGGAGCTCGAAGGCTTCCGCAAGCCGATCCGCTTCTGCACGGTCGACGTCGGCACCGCCAACGGCACCGGCGAGCCGCAGGAGATCGTCTGCGGCGCCCGGAACTTCTCCGTCGGCGACAAGGTCGTCGTGGTCCTGCCCGGCGCCGTCCTGCCCGGCGACTTCGCGATCGCCTCGCGCAAGACGTACGGCAAGACCTCGCACGGCATGATCTGCTCCGGCGAGGAGCTCGGCATGGGCGACGACGGCACGCACGGCATCATCGTGCTGCCGCCGGAGTACGAGCCGGGCACAGACGCGATCGAGCTGCTCCAGCTCGTCGACGAGGTCCTCGACATCGACATCACCCCGGACCGCGGCTACTGCATGTCCATGCGCGGTGTGGCCCGCGAGGCCGCCACCGCGTACGGCCTGCCGCTGCGCGACCCGGCGCTGCTCGACGTCCCCGCGCCGAACTCGTACGGCTACGCCGTGCAGATCTCCGACCCGGCCGGCTGCGACCGCTTCACCGCCCGCACGGTGACCGGCCTCGACCCCGAGGCGCGGTCCCCGATCTGGCTCACGCGCCGCCTCCAGAAGGCGGGCATGCGCCCGATCTCGCTGGCCGTGGACATCACCAACTACGTGATGCTGGAGCTCGGCCAGCCGCTGCACGCCTACGACCGCTCCCGC
Source organism: Streptomyces sp. NPDC044002 (assembly GCF_056434525.1). Taxonomy (NCBI): domain Bacteria; kingdom Bacillati; phylum Actinomycetota; class Actinomycetes; order Kitasatosporales; family Streptomycetaceae; genus Streptomyces; species Streptomyces sp. NPDC044002. The sequence continues at coordinate 1,923 of NZ_JBWKEZ010000121.1, read as the reverse complement.
CTCGACGGCGCCATCGGCGTCCGCCGTGCCGAGCAGGGCGAGAAGTTCACCACCCTCGACGGCGTCAAGCGCACGCTCGACGCCGAGGACCTGGTGATCACCGACAGCAGCGGCCCGATCGGGCTCGCCGGTGTCATGGGCGGCGCCAACACCGAGATCGCCGACTCCGTCACCGACCCGGAGACGGGCGCCGTCACCGGCACCACCGACGTGGTGATCGAGGCCGCGCACTTCGACTCCGTGTCGATCTCGCGCACCGCCCGCCGCCTGAAGCTCTCCTCCGAGGCCTCCAAGCGCTTCGAGCGGGGCGTCGACCCGCAGGCCGCCGCCGCGGCCGCGCAGCGGACCGTCGACCTCCTCGTGCTGCTCGCCGGCGGCACCGCCGAGGCCGGCGTCACCGAGCTCACCGCCCCGGGCGCCCCGCGCACCATCGCGATGGGCGCCGACCACCCGGACCGGGTCGCGGGCATGGAGTACGGCCGCGAGACCGTCGTGCGCCGCCTCCAGGAGATCGGCTGCGACGTCTACGGCCAGGACGAGCTCGTCGTCACCGTCCCCTCGTGGCGGCCCGACCTCGCCGAGCCCAACGACCTCGCCGAGGAGGTCATCCGGCTGGAGGGCTACGGGAACCTCCCGTCCCCCCTCCCGCAGGTGCCCTCCGGCCGCGGCCTGACCGCGCGCCAGCAGCTGCACCGCCGGGTCGGCCGCGCGCTGGCCGGCGCCGGCTACGTCGAGGCGCTGAGCTACCCGTTCATCGGCGAGGCCGTCTTCGACCAGCTCCAGCTGCCCGCGCACGACGCGAGCCGCCAGGTCGTCAAGCTGGTCAACCCGCTGTCCGACGAGGAGCCGGCGCTGCGCACCACGCTGCTGCCGGGCCTGCTGGGCGCGCTGCGCCGCAACGACAGCCGGGGCAGCCACGACCTCGCGCTCTTCGAGACCGGTTCGGTCTTCCGTGCCGCCGCCGAGGCGGGCGTCGCCGTACGCCTGCCCGTCGACCGGCGTCCCACGGACGAGGAGGTCGCCACCCTCGACGCGGCCCTGCCCGCGCAGCCGCGGTACGCCGCGGTCGTGCTGGCCGGTGCGCGCGAGCAGGCCGGCTGGTGGGGCAAGGGCCGTCCGGCCGACTGGGCGGACGCCGTCCAGGCCGCCCGCGCGCTGGCCGTCGAGGCCGGCGCCGAGCTGGTCGTCCGCCAGGGCCAGTACGGCCCCTGGCACCCGGGCCGCTGCGCCGAGCTGGTCGTCACCCTCGACGGTGTCGAGCAGGTCATCGGCCACGCCGGCGAGCTGCACCCGCGCGTGGTCAAGGCCATGGGCCTGCCGGCCCGCACCAGCGCCATGGAGCTCGACCTGGACCGCCTCGCGGCGGCCGGCGGCGAGGCCGTGCAGGCGCCCCGGATCTCCACCTTCCCGGTGGCGACCCAGGACGTCGCGCTGATCGTGGACGCCTCCGTCCCCGCCTCGGCGGTGGAGGACGCGCTGCGCAAGGGCGCCGGCGAACTGCTGGAGTCGCTGCGGCTGTTCGACGTCTTCACCGGTGAGCAGGTCGGCGCGGGCAAGAAGTCCCTCGCGTACGCGCTGCGCTTCCGCGCGGCCGACCGGACGCTGACCGCCGAGGAGTCGACGGCGGCGCGCGATGCCGCGGTGGCGCTGGCCGGCGAGCGGACCGGGGCGGTGCTGCGGGGCGCGTAGCGCCTTTCGCTTGAATCGCTCTGAGGGGCGCGTCCGGACCACCGGACGCGCCCCTCACCCGTTCGGGTGGCGTGCGGGTGCCGCTGCGGCGGGGCCGCCGCTGCGCGGGGCGAGTTCCCCTACCCGCCCTTCGCCCGTTCCCTGGGGGCTCCGCCCCCAGACCCCCGCGCCTCAAACGCCGGCGGGGCTGGAATTTCGCTGCGCGAAATCCAGCCCGCGCGACGTTTGAGCGCA
>NZ_JBWKEZ010000120.1:9734-12078 GCF_056434525.1 Streptomyces sp. NPDC044002 | reverse complement strand
CCGCGCCTCAAACGCCGGCGGGGCTGGAGTTGCCGAACGCCGGCGGGGCTGGATTTCGCGCAGCGAAATTCCAGCCCGCGCGGCGTTTGAGCGCACCGGGCGCGCAGCGCCCGGTTCTTTCAGCCTCGCCGGCGTTTGAGGCGCGGGGTCAGGGGCAGCGCCCCTGGGAACGGTGGAAGGGCGGGGCGGGGAGCAGCCCGCGCAGCGGCGTATCCCGGACCGCCAAGTTCCGCGCAGCGGTGCGCACCCCGGCCGGAGCTGGACCGTACGGGTGACGGGGAATCGATTCCGCGCGCGGCGGGCGGTGACCCGCGGGCGAGGCGCCGGAAAGGTGGCTGCCGCACGTTTGTTGCCCTCCCGAGGAGATAACCCCCATGCGTCTTCGCCGTGCCTCCATCGCCGCCATCGGCGCCTTCACCCTCCTGCTGGCCGTCCCGTCCTCGGCCTCCGCCACACTGGGCGAGTTCAGCTACCGGTACATCGGCCTGGACGGAAATCCGCACTTCAGGATCCTGCTCGACCCGCCGAGCAACGAGTGCATCACCCTGGACGAGGTGGCCGACCCCGCCGCCAGCGAGCCCGCCGACACCCCGCGCAACGCGACCACCTCGACGGCGACCGTGTTCACCGAGCCGGAGTGCGACGGCGACTACTTCTCGCTGCGGCCGCTCACGGGCCGCGGCTCCCAGCGGCTGAAGCTCCGCTCGGTCGTCTTCAGCTGACCCCGGCCCGGCGTGGCCCTGACCCGTCGCGGGCCCGGAGGGCCTTCGTGAGCATCCCGCCCGCGACGATCAGGGCCACGCCCAGCCACCACAGCTTCCCGTCGAAGACGAGCACCGCGATGCCGACCGGGACCAGCAGCCCCGCCACCGGCAGCAGCATCGAGGCTCCGCCCGGCGGGGCCTCGCCCCGGGCGCGGGCCCGGACCACGCCCGGGTACCAGACGGTGAACCGCACGGCGGCGACGATCGCCAGGATCTGGATGATCCAGCCGGTCCAGATGTTGTCCGGGTTGTGCAGCACCAGGTCGCCGTAGCCGCCTGCGAGGGCCGCCACCAGGAAGGCCAGCCCCCACACCCCGGTGATCACGTAGTTGGTGCGCAGGAACGCCGGCGCGCGCCACAGCGAGGGGTCGACCTGCTCGCGGGCGTACTGGAGGGTGAAGGGCATCCCCACGGCCATGGAGCCGAAGGCGATCACCGTCAGGGTGAGGTTCGCGATCTCCCCCGCGTACGTCTCCAGCCAGCGCAGGGTGCCGTCGCTCGCGAGCGCGCCGATGACGGCGAACGCGGCGAAGAACACCACGTCGGCGACTTCGAGGAGCTTCCACGAGCTGCCGCGGTGCACCACCCGGCCCAGGACCACCAGTGCCAGGGCCGCGGCCAGGGCGATCCCGACGGCGATCTCGAACCGTCCCGGTCCGACCAGCAGGGAGAACACGATCCACGGCGCCATCCCGACGACCGGGTTCTCCAGGAACCCGGACACCGGTCCGGTGGCCGTGCCGTATGCCTCGGAGCGCACCCTTCCAGCGTGCGCGCCGCTGACGGGGAGGGCCAATCGTGCGCGGGTGCGCCCCGGCCGGTCTGCGCTGATGGTGTGATCCGTACGGGACGCCGGTGCGGGACCGGCCCTCCTGCGTACGCAGCGTGCTCTTCTGATCATCACCTGTCGTACGAGGTGATGATCAGAATTCGGATGGGAGTGTCATGTTCCGCCGTACCCCGAGGGTCCTGCCGGCCCTCGCCCTCGCCCTGACCACGGCCGCGACCGGTCTGGCAACCGCGCCCGCCGCCCACGCGGCGGCCCCCGCACCCTGCGGGACCAGCGTCTCCGACTTCACGGGAAGCACCGCCAAGGACACCCCCTTCGTCGGGAAGATCGTCATCCCCGACTCGGGCTTCGAGGACCGCGAGATCACGCTGTCCCCGGTCACCGCGAACTCCAGCCTGCTCAAGGTGGAGATCAAGGTCTCGGAGAGCCAGACCACATCGGTCACCGGGAACTTCACCCTCAGGGTCAACGCCCTCAACCACGGACAGCTCAGCTTCCCGCTCTACACGGGCGGGATCGGCTACGTCACGGACGTCGCCTGCTCCTCCGGCCTGCTCGCCTCCAGCCGGGTCACCACCCTCAGCGGGACCGTGACCACCACGGGCGTCGAGTCGTCCCCGAACGTCCCCAAGCGGCTCGACTTCACCGCCAGCCGCACCTGACCCGCCCCGGGGACGGGAGCGGGGGGGGGGGGGGGGGGGGGGGGGGGGGGGGGGGGGGGGGGGGGGGGGGGGGGGGGGGGGGGGGGGGGAGGAGGGGGGGAGGCGGGGGGGGGGGGGGGGGGGGGTGG
>NZ_JBWKEZ010000120.1:0-9724 GCF_056434525.1 Streptomyces sp. NPDC044002 | reverse complement strand
CTCCCACGCGCCGCGCCCACATCTACCCACCCCCGCCCCCTTCGGTAGGGGTGTGCCCCCCCCCCCCCCCCCCCCCACCCCCCCCCCCCCCCCCCCCCGCGGCCGGCGGTGCGTCAGGAGACCGAAACCCCGACCGGCACGGCCTGCCGGGCGCCGGCCGCCTCGACGAAGGAGGCCATCACCCGGGTGTCCTTGTCCCGCTCCGGGTGCCACTGGACGCCGACCACCCAGCGGGAGCGGTCGGGGTCCTCGATGGCCTCCACCGTGCCGTCGTCCGCGTACGCCGAGACGATCAGGCCGCGTCCCACGACGTCCACGGCCTGGTGGTGGTAGGTCGGGACGTCCGCCTTCTCCGGGACCAGCTCCGCGTAGCGGGTGCCCGCCACGGGGTTGACGGGGTGCCAGGAGGTGGCGCCCGGGGTGTGGACGTGGCCGTCGATGTGCTGGACCAGGGTGCCGCCCAGGGCGACGTTGAGCGCCTGCATGCCCCGGCAGATGCCGAGCACGGGCAGGTCGGCGTCCAGGGCGGCGCCGAGCAGGGCGAGTTCCCACTCGTCGCGGACCGTCGCGGGGGGACCCGTACGCGGGTCGCGCGCGGCCCCGTAGCGGACCGGGTCCACGTCCGGGCCGCCCGAGACGATGAGGCCGTCGAGCCGGCTCAGCACCTCCGCCGCCCGCTCCGGTTCGTCCGGCGGCAGCAGCACGGCCGCGCCGCCCGCCGCCTGGACCAGCTCGTAGTAGCCGGAGGGGACGAGGGATGTCGGGAGGTCCCACACGTTGTAGCGGGTGGATTCCTCCACGTAGGTGGTGATGCCGATGAGCGGCCTGGGCACGGTATTACCTCCAGGATGGTGCCGTATCAAGGGGCGGGACAAGGGTCTCAGTCGCGGGTCAACTCCGCCTCGGCTTCCGCAAGCGCGGCGAACTCTTCCTCAGGTGCCGAGGCCACGAGGTGGTGCCGACTGTAGATCGCGAAGTAGGCCAGGGCGACGGCGTACACGGCGAGTGCGATGAGTGCCGCGTCCTTGTCCACCAGGAAGGTGGCGACGAGGGCCGAAAGGGCGAGCACGAAGGCGACCGAGGAGGTCAGCACCCCTCCGGGGGTGCGGTACGGCCGGTCCAGGCCGGGCTCGCGGCGGCGCAGCACGATGTGGGACAGGGCCATCAGGGCGTACGAGATGGTCGCCCCGAAGACGGCGATGTTCAGCATCCGCGCCCCGTTGCCGGTGGCCGCCGCGAGGGCGAATCCGATGGCGCCCGGAATCACCAGTCCGAGGTACGGGGCCTTGCGCTTGGAGGTGAGGGAGAGGAAGCGCGGCAGGTAGCCGGCCCGGGAGAGGGCGAAGAGCTGGCGGGAGCCGGCGTAGATGAGGGAGAAGAAGGAGGCGACCAGCCCGGCGAGTCCGGCGTAGTTGACGAAGCGGCTGAGCGCGGTCGGTCCGCCGTCCCCCTCCAGGGCGACGACGAGCGGGTTGCCGGCGGTCTTCACGGCGTCCGCGCCCTGGGCGCCGGTGGCGGCGAAGAAGGTGATCAGGGCGAGCAGGGCGAGGATGCCCATCGAGATGGCGAGGGCCTTCGGCATGGAGCGCACCGGGTCCTTGGCCTCCTCGGCGGCCAGGGGCACGCCCTCGACGCCGAGGAAGAACCACATGCCGAAGGGGAAGGCGGCCCAGATGCCGAGGACGCCGAAGGGCAGCCAGGAGCTGGAGCCGAAGGCGTCGGTGTCCACGGCGATGTTGTCGAGGGAGCCCGCGTCGAACTCGGTGAGCGCGCCGAGCGCGAAGATCAGCAGGGCCGCCACCGCGATGGCGGTGACGATGAGGCTGAAGCGCAGCGCCTCGCCCACGCCCCACAGGTGCACGCCGATGAAGATGACGAAGCAGCCGAGGTAGACGGGCCAGCTGGACGTCAGCCCGAACAGGCCCAGCGATTCGACGTAGTCGCCGATGAAGATGACGATCGCCGCCGGGGCCAGGATGTACTCGATGAGGATGGCGGTGCCGGTGAGGAAACCGCCCCAGGGGCCGAGGGCGCGGCGGGCGAAGCCGTAGCCGCCGCCGGCCGTCGGCAGGATCGTGGACAGCTCGGCGAGGGAGAAGACCAGGCAGGCGTACATGGCGCCCATCAGGACGGTGGCGATGGCCAGGCCGCCGAAACCGCCCTTGTCCAGGCCCACGTTCCAGCCGGAGAAGTCGCCGGAGACGACGTACGCGACGCCGAGCCCGGTCAGCAGCAGCCAGCCGGCGCTGCCGCGGCGCAGGGTCCGGCGCTCCAGGTACTCGGCGTCGGCGTCGCCCTTCACGGCGGGTGGTGCGGATACGGGCACGGGTGCGATGTCGTCGGCCATGTGCGCTCCTGCCTAGGGCAATGGTTGTGAGGCGTACCTTTGCGTCAAGGGCGTGGAACGCGCAAGACCCCTGCGTTAAACACGGGTTACGAAAACCTCCCCGCCCCCACCGCCGCCACCCGCCCCGCCTGCCCCCGGAGCCGCCCCCGCCCCGCCCGCCTCACGCCAGGAACCCGCGCAGCAGGGCCGCCGTCCCGCAGCAGTGCTCGCGCATCACCGCCCGGGCCGCCTCGGCGTCCCGCTCCAGCACCGCCTCCACCAGGACCGTGTGCTGCTGCTGCGAGTGCTCCAGGTTGCGCACCAGCAGCGGGATGCAGTCCAGCAGGTCGTTCACGGTCGCCCGGACGGCCGCGTACTGGGCCGTCAGCGTGGCGGAGCCGGCGAGTTCGCACAGGGTGAGGTGGAAGAGGGTGTCCTGGCGGCGGTACTCGGAGAGCGGGGCGTCGTGGGTCGCCGCCAGCGCCGCGAGCAGCCGCCCGGCCTGCTCCTCCGACAGCCCCTGCGAGGCGCACAGCCCGGCCGCCCCCACCTCCAGCACCTCGCGGAAGCGCAGCACGTCCTCGATGTCCACCCCGGCCACGCGCCGCCGCAGCTCCTCCTCGGCACCGCCCGCCGGGGTGTCGGGGCGGGCCAGCACGAACGTTCCGCCGTACCGGCCGCGCCGGGCCTCCACCAGGCCCTGGTCCTGGAGCACCTTGAGCACCTCGCGCAGGGTGACCCGGCTGATGCCCATCCGCTCCGCCAACTCCCGCTCGGGCGGCAGTCGTTCCCCGCCCGGCACCAGGCCCAGCCGGACCACCTGGAGGATCTGCTCCAGGGCCTCCTCGAAACCGTTGCCCGCCCGCACCTGCCGCAGCACGGGATTCAGCCGCGCGATCGCGCCACCGCCGCTCTCCGTGTCGGTCATCTCGGTTCCTCCCCTTCCCAAGCAATGGTTCTATTCAATACCTTAGGCCTCCTCGGCTCACCGAAGGAGAGATTCCAGTGGTAGACCGCATGCCGCCGCTCGCGCCCGAGGAGCTCCGTGCCCTCGTCGCGAGCGGTGAGATCGACACAGTCGTCCTGGCCTTCCCCGACATGCAGGGACGTCTTCAGGGCAAGCGGTTCGCCGCACAGTTCTTCCTCGACGAGGTACTCGCCCACGGCACCGAGGGCTGCAACTACCTCCTCGCCGTCGACACCGACATGAACACCGTCGACGGCTACGAGATGTCCTCCTGGGACCGGGGCTACGGCGACTTCGCCATGCACCCCGACACCGCCACCCTGCGGCGCATCCCCTGGAACCCCGGCAGCGCCTTCATCATGGCCGACCTGGCCTGGAACGACCGCTCCCCGGTCGTCGCCGCGCCCCGCCAGATCCTGCGCCGCCAGCTGGGACGCCTCGGCGAACTCGGCTACACCGCCATGGTCGGCACCGAGCTGGAGTTCATGGTCTTCCAGGACACCTACGAACAGGCCTGGAACGCCAACTACCGCGGCCTGACCCCCGCCAACCAGTACAACATCGACTACTCCGTCCTCGGCACCGGCCGCGTCGAGCCCCTCCTGCGCCGCATCCGCAACGAGATGCAGGCCGCCGGCCTGGTCGTCGAGTCCGCCAAGGGCGAGTGCAACCTCGGACAGCACGAGATCGCCTTCCGCTACGACGAGGCGCTCACCACCTGCGACCAGCACGCCGTCTACAAGACCGGCGCCAAGGAGATCGCCGCCCAGGAGGGCGTCTCGCTCACCTTCATGGCCAAGTACGACGAGCGCGAGGGCAACTCCTGTCACATCCACCTCTCGCTCACCGACTCCGACGGACGCAACGCCATGGCCGGCACCGACGGCGACCAGGAACACGGCATGTCCACCGTGATGCGCCACTTCCTGGCCGGCCAGCTGGCCGCACTGCGCGACTTCTCCCTTCTCTACGCCCCGAACATCAACTCGTACAAGCGTTTCCGCCCGGGATCCTTCGCCCCCACCGCCGTCGCCTGGGGCTTCGACAACCGCACCTGCGCCCTGCGCGTCGTCGGCCACGGCCGCTCCACCCGCTTCGAGAACCGCCTCCCCGGCGGCGACGTCAACCCCTACCTCGCCGTCGCCGGCCTGGTCGCGGCCGGCATCTACGGCATCGAGAACCGCCTCGAACTCCCCGAGCCCTGCACCGGCAACGCCTACACCGCCGACTACGCCCACGTCCCCGCCACCCTGCGCGAGGCCGCGGAACTCTGGGAGAACAGCGAGATCGCCAAGGTCGCCTTCGGCCCCGAGGTCGTCGCCCACTACCGCAACATGGCCCGCGTCGAACTCGACGCCTACGACTCCGCGGTCACCGACTGGGAGCTGCGCCGCTCCTTCGAACGCCTGTAAGCGCTCAGCCCGGAACCCCGGAACCCCGGAACCCCGAACCGACACCAGAGAGGCCCCCACGTGTCCGATGCGCTGGAAGTACTGAATCCGGCCACCGAGGAAACCGTCGCCGTCGTCCCGGCCGCCACACGGGACGACGTCGACACCGCCGTCGCCCGGGCCACCAGGGCCCAGCGCGCCTGGGCGGCGGCACCCCCCGGCGACCGGGCCAGACTCCTGCGCCGCTTCGCCGCCGTCGTCGACGGCCACATCGAGGAACTGGCACAGCTGGAGGTCCGCGAGGCCGGCCACACCATCGGCAACGCCCGCTGGGAAGCCGGCAACGTCCGCGACCTCCTCGACTTCGCCGCCGGGGGAGTGGAACGCCTTTCCGGCCGCCAGATCCCCGTCGCCGGCGGCATCGACGTCACCTTCCTCGAACCCCTCGGCGTCATCGGCGTGATCGCCCCCTGGAACTTCCCCATGCCGATCGCCGCCTGGGGCCTGGCACCCGCCCTCGCCGCAGGCAACGCCGTCATCCTCAAGCCCGCCGAGACCACCCCCCTCACCGCCCTGCGCCTCGCCGAACTCGCCCTCGAAGCCGGGATCCCCGAGCACCTCTTCCAGGTGCTCCCCGGCCACGGAGCGGTCGCCGGCGACGCGCTCGTCGAACACCCCGGCGTCGCCAAGATCGTCTTCACCGGCTCCACCCGCACCGGCAAGCAGATCATGGCCAAGTGCGCCGACCGGGTGAAGCGCCTCACCCTCGAACTCGGCGGCAAGAGCCCCAACATCGTCTTCGCCGACGCCGACATCGAAGCCGCGGCCGCGGCAGCCCCCATGGCCTTCCTCGACAACACCGGCCAGGACTGCTGCGCACGCACGAGGATCCTCGTACAGCGCACCGCCTACGACCGCTTCCTCGAACTCGTCGCCCCCGGCATCGAGTCCGTGACCGTCGGCGACCCGCTCGACGAGAAGACCCAGATGGGCCCGCTCATCTCCCGAGCCCAGCTCGACCGCGTCCGCTCCTACGTCACCGACGACCTGACCGCCATCCGCGGCAAGGCCCCCGAGGGCCCCGGCTTCTGGTACCCGCCCACCCTCGTCACGGACGTCGACCCCACCGCGCCCGTCGCCGCGGAAGAGGTCTTCGGACCGGTCGCCGTCATCCTCCCCTTCGAGGACGAGGAGGACGCCGTACGCCTGGCCAACGCGACCGAGTACGGCCTCTCCGGCTCCCTCTGGACCCGCGACGTCGGCCGCGCCCTGCGCGTCTCCCGCGCCGTCCGCGCCGGCAACCTGTCCGTCAACTCCCACAGCAGCGTCCGCTACTGGACCCCCTTCGGCGGATACAAGCAGTCCGGGCTCGGCCGCGAGCTCGGACCCGACGCCCTCACCGCTTTCACCGAGACCAAGAACGTCTTCATCAGCACGGAGGCCTGAACACCATGACCGACCGCACCGACAAGACCGAAGAGATCGTCTGCCGCCGCCTGGTCGGCCGCACCGCCGTCATCACCGGAGCCGGCAGCGGCATCGGCCTCGCCACCGCCCGCCGCCTCGCCTCCGAAGGCGCCAACGTCGTCTGCGCCGACATCGACCCCGCCGCCGGCAAGGCAGCCGCCGAAGAAGTCGGCGGCACCTTCGTCCAGGTCGACGTCACCGACAAGGAGCAGGTCGAAGCCCTCTTCAAGACGGCCTTCGACACCTACGGCTCCGTCGACATCGCCTTCAACAACGCCGGCATCTCGCCCCCGGACGACGACTCCATCCTCACCACCGAGCTCGACGCCTGGCGCCGCGTCCAGGACGTCAACCTCACCTCCGTCTACCTGTGCTGCAAGGCCGCCCTCCCCTACATGCAGCGCCAGGGCCGCGGCTCCATCATCAACACCGCCTCCTTCGTCGCCATCATGGGCGCCGCCACCTCCCAGATCTCCTACACCGCCTCCAAGGGCGGCGTCCTCGCCATGTCCCGCGAACTCGGCGTCCAGTTCGCCCGCGAGGGCATCCGCGTCAACGCCCTCTGCCCCGGGCCCGTGAACACCCCGCTCCTCCAGGAGCTGTTCGCCAAGGACCCCGAGCGCGCCGCCCGCCGCCTCGTGCACATCCCGCTCGGCCGGTTCGCCGAACCCACCGAGATCGCCGCCGCCGTCGCCTTCCTCGCCAGCGACGACTCCTCCTTCATCAACGCCACCGACTTCCTGGTCGACGGCGGCATCTCCGGCGCGTACGTCACCCCCCTGTAAACCCCGAAGATCCCCGGATCCCCGGATCCCCAGCACCCCCCACCCGGCAGCCGGGCGTCGCACGACGCCCGGCTGCCGTGCTCCACCGGCCCGCCACGATCCCCACGAGGAGTGCCCGTGACCCGCTCCAGCACCAGACGCCGCTTCCAGGCCGCCGGCGCCGCCGCCCTCATAGCCGCCGGCGGCCTCACCTCCGCCGGCCCCGCCCGGGCAGCCGACCACGCCTGCACCACCCCGAAGCTCGCCGCAGGCTGGCACGGCGACAACCAGGCCCGCCTCCAACAGCTCATCGACCAGTACGGCCGCTGCAACCCCCACCGCCCCGGCCGCGCCAAACCCGTCGCCGTCTTCGACTGGGACAACACCGTCGTCAAGAACGACGTCGGCGACGCCACCATGTTCTGGCTCCTGCGCAACGGGAAGATCCGCCAGCCCGCCGACTGGAAGGCCACCAGCCGCCACCTCACCCCGGCCGCCGCCCAGGCCCTCACCGCCGCCTGCGGCCCCCTCGCCCGCCCCGGCACCCCCCTGCCCACCGGCACCCCCGCCGGCGCCGCCTGCGCCGACGAGATCAACGCCGTCTACGGCACCGCCGCCACCCGCACCGGCACCGCCGCCTTCGCCGGCTGGGACCGCCGCACCACCGAACCCGGCTACGCCTGGCTGGCCCAGCTGACGCAGGGCTGGACCGCCCGCGAGATACGCGGCTTCGCGGCCGCCGCCCGCACCGAGAACCTCGCCGCGCCCATCGGCACCAAGCAGCAGGTCGGCACCGGCACCGCCACCGGCTGGGTCCGCTACTACGACCAGCAGCGCGACCTCGTCGACAAGCTCCGGCGGGCCGGCTTCGACGTCTGGATCAGCTCCGCCTCCCCCCAGCCCGTCGTCGAGGTCTGGGCCCGGGGCGTCGGCATCGACGCCGCCCACGTCATCGGCATCCGCAACACCACCACCCGCGACGGCAGGCTCACCGCCCACCTCCAGGGCTGCGGATCCGTCCCCGACGGCGCCGACACGATGATCACCTACATCGACGGCAAGCGCTGCTGGATCAACCAGGAGGTCTTCGGCGTCCGCGGCCGGGCCGCCGAGGAGGTCCAGCCCGCCGCCCGCCGCCAGGTCTTCGCCGCCGGCGACTCCGACACCGACATCACCTTCCTGCGCGACGCCACCGCCCTGCGCTTGGTCCTCAACCGCAACAAGAACGAACTGATGTGCCGCGCCTACGACAACGGCGACGGCAAGTGGATCGTGAACCCGATGTTCATCGAGCCGAAGAAGCAGAAGACCGGCCCCTACCCCTGCTCCACCACCGGCTACCTCGACCACGACGGCACGCAGGGCCCCGTCCGCCGGGGCGACGGCAGCGTCGTCCCCGACCAGACGGACACGGTCTACTAGAGGAAGGTCCGCCCCTCACCCCGGTAGGTCGGGACCGACTCCACGACCCGGTCCCCCTCCACCAGGTGCAGGGTGTCGAACCGCTCGCACAGCTCCCCGGCCTTCGCGTGCCGGAACCACACCCGGTCGCCGATCAGCAGGTCGTCGGCCGGGCTCCCCAGCAGCGGCGTCTGCACCTCGCCCGCACCCTCCTGCGGGTCGTAGCGCAGCCCCGCCGGCAGGTACGGCACCGGCAGCCGGTCGGCACCCGCCGCGCCGGAAGCCGGATAGCCGCCGCCGAGCACCGTCACCACGCCCACCCCCGGCCGCCGCACCACCGGCTGCGCGAACAGTGCGGCCGGACGCCCCCGGAACGTCGTGTAGTTGTCGAACAGCCGGGGCACGTACAGCCCCGACCCGGCGGCGATCTCCGTCACCGCCTCCTCGGCGGCCGTCTCCGCCACGCTGCCCGTACCGCCGCCGTTGACGAACTCCAGGTCCGGCACCACCGCCCGGACCGCGCGCACCGCCTCCGCCCGCCGGACGGCCAGCTCCTTGCGGGCCGTGCTCTGCATCAGCCGGATCATCCGCGACCGCACCGGCCGCCCCGCCAGCGCGTCCCCGACCCCGGCGACGTGCCCCTCGTAGCCCATCAGGCCGACCACCCGGAACCCCGGACGCGACGCCACCGCCCGCGCCAGGTCCGCCAGCTGCCCAGGCTCCCGCAGCGGCGACCGCCGCGCCCCGACCCGCACCCGGCCCCCGAACAACCGCAGGGCGGTGTCCAGTTCCAGGCAGACCCGGATCTCCTCGGCACCGCCGTCCCGCGCCCGGTCGATCAGCTCCAGCTGCGCCGGATCGTCCACCATCACCGTCACGGCCGACGCCAGCTTCGCGTCACCGGCCAGCTCGGCGAAGCCGGCCCGGTCGGCCGACGGATAGGCGAGCAGCACGTCCTCGAACCCGGACCGCGCGAGCCACAGCGACTCGGAGAGCGTGTACGACATCACCCCGGCGAACCCGGGCCGGGCCAGCACCCGTTCGAGGAGAGCCCGGCACCGCACGGACTTGCTGGCGACCCGCACCGGCTTGCCGCCGGCCCGGCGCACGAGGTCGTCGGCGTTGGCGTCGAAGGCGGCCAGGTCCACGATGGCCAGGGGCGCGTCCAGATGCGCGGTCGCCCGGTCGTACCGGGTCCGGTCCGAAGTCATGGGGCGCAGCTTGCCAGAGGTTGTTACGGGTGGGTAGGCCCTGGCCGGGCGGGGCCGTTGTGTGCCGCTGCGCGGGCTGCTCCCCGCCCCGCCCTTCGCCCGTTCCCCGGGCTGCGCCCGGACCCCTCCTGGGGGCTCCGCCCCCAGACCCCCGCGCCTCAAACGCCGGCGGGGCTGTCCATAGCCCCGCCGGCGTT
>NZ_JBWKEZ010000119.1:0-12432 GCF_056434525.1 Streptomyces sp. NPDC044002 | reverse complement strand
GGGCGCGCAGCGCCCGTACCGGGTCAGGGGCGGAGCCCCTGGGAACGGTGGAAGGGCGGGTAGGGGACCCCGCACCGCGCAGCGGCACACCCACCCGCACACGCCCCACCGGCAGAGGCCACCCGAACCGGCCCCGCCCCGCGGGCCGCCGGACGGAGTCCGGCGCAGCGGCGCGAAGCCGGTAAGGCCGCCCGCGGCCGCACCGCGCGAGCGGCGCGTTCAGAAGGCGTGGCCGCCCGCGGCCGAGCCGCGTGAGCGGCGCGTCAAAAAAGGGGAGCGGCGCGTCAAGAAGCTGCGGCGGCGGCCTGGCGGAAGCGGGTCGTGCGGTGGACCGGGTCGGTGTCGATGTGCGGGATGACGTGTTCGCCGATCAGCTTGATCGTCGTCATCGTGTCCTCGTACGACACCCCGGTCGGCAGGCCGAAGGACAGCTGGTCCGCCCCCGCCTGCTCCCACCGCTTGCACTGCGCCCGCACCTCCGACGGGTCCCCGCAGATCAGCAGCTCCTCCGCGATGAGCAGCTCGATGATCTCCGCGTTGTACTCCGGCAGGGTCTCCGGCCACTGCGGGATCGCCTCCGGCCGCGGGAAGGTGTCGTGGTAGCGGAACACCAGCGACTGGAAGCGGTTCATGTTCGCGTTGACGGCGATCTCCACCGCCTTCTCGTGCGTCTCGGCGCAGATCGCGGTCGAGGTGACCATCACGTTGTCGTTGACGAACGCGCCGATCGCCTTGGCCTCCTGGATGGCCGTCTTGTACTGCTCCAGGACCCACTCCATGTCGGAGACCTTCTGGACGCTGAAGCCCAGCACCCCCAGGCCCTTCTTCGCGGCCATGGCGTACGAGGAGGGGGAGCCGGCGGCGTACCACATGGCCGGGTGGGCCTTGCCGTACGGCTTGGGGAAGATCTTGCGCGGCGGGAGCGACCAGTGCTTGCCCTGGAAGCCCTCGTACTCCTCCTGGAGGAACATCTTGGGGAATTCCGCGATGGTCTCCTCCCAGATCTCCTTGGTGTGGTTCATGTCCGTGATGCCGGGGAGGAAGCCGAGGATCTCGTGGCTGCCGGCGCCGCGTCCGGTGCCGAACTCGAAGCGGCCCTTGGAGAGGTGGTCGAGCATGGTGACCTTCTCGGCCACCTTCACCGGGTGGTTGACCGGGGCGAGCGGGTTGAAGATGCCGGAGCCGAGGTGGATGCGCTCGGTGGCGGCGGCGAGGTAGCCGAGGAAGACCTCGTTGGCGGAGAGGTGGGAGTACTCCTCCAGGAAGTGGTGTTCCGAGGCCCAGGCGTACTTGAAGCCGGACTTGTCGGCCTGGATGACGTACTGGGTCTCCTCCAGCAGCGCCTTGTGCTCCGCCTCGGGGTCGACCTTGGACCGCGCCTCAGGCACGTATCCCTGCACGAAGAGCCCGAATTCCAAGGGGGTTCACCGTCCTTCGTTTTCTGACGTTGCGTCAGATTCTTCGATGGGTCCGACTGTTCCACCGCCGGGGCGGGACCGTCAAGAGAGCCGTAAGGGCTTATCTGACGAGCCGTCAGACTCGGTGTTCAGAGGATGCTGACGCCCGCCATCCAGCCGCCGTCCGCCACGAACGGCTGCCCGGTGATGTACGAGGAGTCGTCGCCGGTCAGGAAGAGGGCGAGCTTCGCGATCTCCTCCGGCCGCCCCACCCGGCCCAGCGGGACCACCCGCTTGTACAGCTCTGCCATCGCGTCCCTGGCCTCGTCCGTCATCCCCGCCGGGTCGAGCAGCCCGGGGTTGGCCATGGGGGTGTCCACCGCGCCCGGGCACATCGCGTTGACCCGGATGTTCTTCGCGGCCAGCTCCAGCGCCGCCACCCGCGTCAGCCCGAGGATCGCCGCCTTGGTCGCCGCGTACGCGCCCACGTACGCCATGCCCGTCAGGCCGGTGTAGGAGGAGGTGTTGACGATGGTCCCGCCGCCGGCCGCCCCGATCTCCGGGGCGAGCGCCTTGATGCCGAGGAAGGCGCCGACCTGGTTGACCTCGACCACCTGGCGGAACTCCTCCAGCGGGGTGGAGGCCAGCTCGTTGAAGCGCAGGATGCCCGCGTTGTTGACCAGCCCGTCGACCCGGCCGAAGGACTCCTTCGCGGCGGCCACCGCGGCCGCCCAGTCCTCCTCCCGGCTCACGTCCAGCCGCACGTACCGCACCCGGTCCGCACCCGCCTCCGCGGCGATCTCCTTCGCCACGGCGGCGCCCTGCTCGTCCAGTACGTCGCCCAGCAGCACCCGCGCGCCCTCGGCGGCGAAGAGGCGGGCCTCCTGCTCGCCCTGGCCGCGCGCCGCACCGGTGATGACGACGACGCGCCCGTCCAGCTTGCCCATGCCGTGCTCCCAGTCGTTGAGTCAGTCGTTGAGTCAGTCGTTGAGTCAGTCGTTGAGGAGGGGGGCCACCTCGGCCCCGAAAGCGGTGATCTGGTCCACGAGTTCGGCGCGGTCGCGATTGCGGAAGCGGACCTGGATCTGGTCCACGCCCAGCGCCGCGTACTCCCGGAGGGACTCCGCGAGCACCTCCGCCTTGCCGGCGAGGGTCCGGCGGCCGGTGTCCCAGCCGGGCTCGCCGACGTACAGCGGCTCGGTGATCGCGCCGACCTCGAACGGGCCCGCCACCCCGGCCGCCTCCCGCAGCTCCCGGATCCGGGCCACCTGCCCCGGGATGCGCTCGCGCGGGTCGCCCTGCGGGAGCCAGCCGTCGCCGCGCACGGCGGCCCGGCGGACGGCCGCCGGGGAGGAGCCGCCGACCCACACCGGGATCCGCTCCTGCGCCGGGCGGGGAAGCTGCCCGAGGTCCCGGAAGGAGAACCGCTCCCCCTCGAACTCCGGGAACTCCTCCGGGCCGAGGGCGGCGCGCAGCGCGTCCAGGCTCTCGTCCAGGACGGCCCCGCGGCGCTCGAAGTCGGCGCCGAGCACCTCGAACTCCTCCTGGACGTGCCCGGCACCGACCCCGAGGACCAGCCGGCCGCCGGAGAGGTGGTCGAGGGTCGCGTACTGCTTGGCGGTGAGCAGCGGGTGGCGCAGGCCGACGATCGCGACGTGGCTCAGCAGGCGCACCCGCTCGGTGATCCCGGCCAGGAAGGCCAGGGTGGCGACCGGGTCGTACCAGACGGTGCCCATGGGGCCGGCGAGGCGGCGCGGGATGGCGACGTGGTCGCAGGTGGCCACGTACCCGAAGCCGGCCCGGTCGGCGGCGCGGGCCACCTCGGCGAGGTCGGCCGCGCCGGCCGAGGCCTCCCAGGGCTCGGCGTAGATGGTGCTCTGCGACTGGACCGGGAGCTGCATCCCGTACTCCAGCCGGCCTTCCGGAAACACGCGTGCCATGCCGGGCCCGCCTCGCCTTCGTATGCCGGATCGTCGTGCAGTGCCGGGCCATCGTCGTAGCTGACGGGTCGTCAGGCAAGGGGTGGGGGGCCACCCCCCGGCCGGATGACACCGGCGGATGCGGCCAGGGGTACGGGTACGTCCCCCTACACTGCGGGAACGGGAAGGAGCACGACGATGCCCGACGCGAACATCCGCATCCCCGAGGAAGCCAAGGACGGACTCGCCGCCATAGCGGCTGGCGAGGGACTGTCCCTCCGCGCCTACCTGGCCCGCCTGGCCGAGACCCCGATCACCCCGATCACCCCGATCACCCCGATCACCCTGGCCGAACGCGCCGAACGCGCCCGCGTACTGCTGCGCGACTGGAACGGCTACGGACCGACGGAAGCCGAACAGCAGGAGCTGGACAACGAGCTGGACCGCCGACTGCACGAGCCGGGGTCCCGGTGACCGAGCCCGTACGCGCTGGTCGAGGCCGACCGGAACCGGCCGGCCCGGTACGGCGGAACACCTGGCGGCCCTGCCCGGCGTGATCGCCCTCGACCTCAACCCGTAGACCGGGGCTGTCCGGGCGGAGCGCGGAGCGCCTAGGGTGCGCGCGTGGAACTGATGCTGACGCTCATCAGCGGGGTCGCCTGGACCCTCGTGTACGTCGAGGCCGCGCGGGTCGGGCTGCGGGACCGGACCTGTGCCATGCCCGTCGCCGCGCTCGCGCTCAACTTCGCCTGGGAGGTCGTCTACGCCGTCGACGACATCGCCACCGGGCTGTCGCCGCAGGGCGTGGTCAACGTGGTGTGGGCCCTCGCCGACACCGTGATCATCTACACCTGGCTGCGTCACGGCCGGGCCGGACTGCCCGGCTTCGTCACCCGGCCGCTGTTCGCCGCCTGGAGCGCCCTCCTCCTCGGCACCGGCTTCACCGTGCAGCTGCTGTTCGTCGCGCACTTCGGGACGCAGGACGCCAGCCGGTACTCGGCGTTCCTGCAGAACCTGCTGATGTCCGGGCTGTTCATCGGCATGTACGCCGCCCGGCGCGGCCCGCACGGGCAGTCACTGCTCATCGCCGTCGCCAAATGGCTCGGCACCCTCGCGCCGACCGTCCTGTTCGGGGTGCTGGAGCGGAACGGCTTCGTGCTCGGGCTGGGGGTGCTGTGCTGCCTCTTCGACCTGGTCTACGTGGGGCTGATGGTGCTGCGGCCCGGCGCCGGTGCCGACGCCGGACCCGGTGCGGTCAGAAGCCTGCCGGTCCCATCACGATGACCGGCTTCGCCGCCGGGTCCAGGGTGCGCAGCAGCTGCTCCATCGCCGGCCTGGGCAGGCCCACGCAGCCCTGGGAGGGGCCGTCGTGGTCGACGTGGAGCCAGATGTTGCCGCCCTTGTCCTCGCCCTCCGGCATGCCCGGGTCCAGCGGGGAGACCCCCTTGCGGCGGTTGTAGTCGATCGCCACGACGTAGTCGAAGGAGCCGTCCAGGGACTCGCCGTTCACGCCCCGGCCCGAGGGGACGAAGCCGCGGTCCTGGTCGTAGGGGAGTTTCGTGCCGCGCGGGGGCGGCAGCAGGCCGCCCGCGTCGGTGAGGGAGTACACGCCCTCCGGGGAGGTCAGGTCCCCGTACTCGCGCTCCCGCTCGGCGGACCAGCCCTTGGCGCCGTTGCGGGCCGGCCACTGCCCGGACGCGGTCCAGTCCTTGCCCGCGGCGGGGCGGGTGAAGAAGGTGACGGTGGAGTCCGAGGAGTCCTTCGCCCTGCCGGTCACCAGCACGAGCTGGCGCGCGGCCGCCGGAATCCGGGCGCGGGTCGCCGCGCTGAGGGTGTCCGGCAGGCCCTGGAGGGCGTCCGCGCGGGGGGCGCCGCGCGTGGCGTGGCCCGGGGCGCCGCCCTGCGCCTGCGGCTGCTGCTTCGGGGCCTGGGCCTGCGGGCGGGCGTCCGAGCGGGCCGCCGGGACGGGCGCGCCGGGCTGTTCGTACAGCGCGTGCACCCAGCCGGCGCCGAAGGCGAGCAGCCCGAGGGCGGCCACGACGATCAGCGCCGTCGGCGGGCGTCCACGGGAAGCGGAACGCCGGCGGTCGGCCGTACGGGCGCGGGAGCCGGAGCGGGCTCGGGCGTGCTTGCTCATCCACCCGAAGGTACATCAGGTGATCATCGTTCCCCGCGAACGGCGGTCTCCGGCACCCCGTGCGGCGCGGGGTCCCGTACGACGGTCAGCGCGGCGGCGGCCCGGGCGGGGGCGGACCGGGCGGCGGCGGACCGGGCGGCGGCGGACCGGGCGGCGGCGGCCCGGTCGGGGGCGGCCCGCCCACCCGGGGGCGGAAGCGGAACCCGCGGCGGGGTCGGATGCGGGCCCTCGGCCGGGGGTGCCCCGGAGGGGACGGCCGATGTCGGTTCCGTCGCCGTCAGGAACGTGTGGTCCACCGGGCGCTCGCCGGAGTCGGGAGAGGCGGGACAGGGGGAGGGGCCGGCAGCACCACGCGGGGCGCAACCGACCCCTCCCGTCCCGGTACCGCCCGACTTACCCTGATCTGATGAGAACTCCACGTCAGGCAGCGCGCATTGTCGTCCTCTCACCCAGCGGATCGGTGTTCCTGTTCCGCGAGAACAACGTGGAAGTCGGGATCCACTGGCTGCCCCCGGGCGGCGGCATCGACCCCGGCGAGACCCCCGAGGAGTGCGTGCGGCGCGAGCTGCGCGAGGAGACCGGCTGGACCGACCTGGAGCCGCAGCGGCTGCTGTGCACCTGGGAGCACGACTTCACCCACCAGGGCATCCCGGTCCGCCAGCACGAGCACATCTACGTCACCACCGGCCCCCACCGCGAACCGGTCCTCGAAGAGCCCGGAATCCACTGGCAGTGGCTCTCCCCGGAGCGCCTGGCCGGCCTCGGCGAACCCCTCTGGCCCCCGCGCCTGCCGGAACTCCTCGCCCGCACCCCCGCCGAACCGGTCCACCTGGGCCTGATCGCCTGACCTTCCGCACCCCGCTCCTCAGCGGTCGCGCCCGCCCGTGCGCACCGCGCCCGCGCTCGCCACGACGACGAGCGCGACGGCCGCGCACTGGACGGGCGAGAGCCCCTGGTCCAGCACCAGGTAGCCGGCCACCGCCGCGACGGCGGGGGACAGACTGGCCAGCACCGCGAAGGTGCCCGCGGGCAGCCTGCGCAGGGCGAGCAGCTCCAGGGTGTACGGCACCCCCGAGCTCATCACCGCGATGGCCAGGCCCAGGGCGAGCACGCCCGGCTCCAGCAGGGCCGCGCCCGCCGATCCGATGCCGAGCGGCAGGCTGACCAGGGCGGCGACGGCCATCGCGATCGCCAGGCCGTCCAGGCGCGGGAACCGGGCGCCCGCCCGGGCGCTGAGCACGATGTACGCCGCCCACATCGCGCCGGCGCCCAGCGCGAACGCCACGCCCGCCCCGCCGAGTCCGTCGAAGCCGCCCCGGCCCAGCAGGAACACCCCGGCCAGCGCGAGCGCCGCCCACAGCAGGCTCGCCGGGCGCCGCGAGACCGCCACCGACAGCAGCAGCGGCCCGAGCACCTCGAAGGTCACCGCCGCGCCCAGCGGGATGCGGTCGACGGCCTGGTAGAAGAGCAGGTTCATGCCGCCCAGGGCCAGGCCGAAGCCGACCGCCACCGCCCAGTCCCCGCGCGCGTACCCGCGCAGCCGGGGCCGGGCGACGGCCAGCAGCAGCACCGCCGCGAAGGCCACCCGCAGCGCGACCGTCCCCAGGGCCCCGGCCCGGGGGAACAGCAGCGCGGCGAAGGCCGACCCGAACTGCACCGACAGCGTCCCGGCCAGCACCAGCCCGACACCGCCGAGGGTGCCGCGGCCGGCGGGGTGGCGGAGGAGGCGGGGGGTGGGGGAGGTCGTCGTACCGGAAGGCGTGGAGGTGGGCGTCGTGGAGGTGGTGGAGGTCATGGGTTTCACGCTAGGAACCGGGCCGCGCCGTGTGAAATGCCGAATGGCGGGCGGTTATGCTCCCCAGGCATGACCATCGAGCTGCGGCACCTGCGCGCCTTCCTCGCCATCGCCGACGAGGGCAACGTCACCCGCGCCGCCGCCCGCCTCCACATCGGCCAGCCCGCACTCTCCCGCACCCTGCGCCAACTGGAGGACCACCTCGGCGCCCGCCTCGTCGACCGCTCCACGCACCACCTGGAACTGACCGCGCAGGGCCGCACCTTCCGCGACAAGGCCCGCGCCGCCGTCGCCGCCGTGGACGCCGCCCTCGACCCCGGCGGACTGCACAGCTGGCCGCTGCGCCTGGGCCACACCTGGGCGGCGCTCGGCGACCACACGATCCCGCTGCTGCGCCGCTGGGACGAGTCCCGCCCGGACGTCCCGCTGGAGCTGCTCCGCGTCGACGACCCCACCGCCGGCCTGACCCAGGGCAAGGTCGACGCGGCCCTGCTGCGCGGAGCCGTCACCGCACCCGGACTGCGCACCGCGACGCTGCTGGAGGAGGACCGGGTCGTGGTCGTGCCGGCCGACAGCCCGCTGGCCGCACTCCCCCGCGTCACCCTGGCCGACCTCACGGGCCGCCCCATCGCCCTGAACACCGTCTCCGGGACCACCACCCTGGACCTGTGGCCCCGGGCGGCCCGTCCCGCGCCGGTGATCGAGGTGACCAACACCGACGAGTGGCTCATGGCCATCGCCGCCGGGCGCGCCCTGGGCGTCACCACCTCGGCGACCCCCAGCAACCACGCGCACCCGTCACTGGTCTACCGGCCCCTGGCCGACGCCCCGCGCGTCCCCGTCGTCCTCGCCTGGCGCGAGGGCCCCGTCCATCCGGCCGTACCGGACCTGCTCGCGCTGGCGCGGGAGATCCTGGCCGCTGCGTAGGCACGGGTGGCGGGGTCGTACGACGACCCCGCCCGCACCCGCCTGGTGCGGGACTTCGTCGCGGCCCGCCCGGCGCCCTGGTACGAGGACGTCGGCGCGGACCGACGACGGGGCCCCTGTTGCCTCTGCGCCCTGCGGTGGACGCATCCGAGGGGCGGCGGGACGATGAAAGCCACACTGCTTTTCGCCGAGCCCCTTCCCCGAACCCCAATGAGGCGATTGCGAGGTGTGGTGATGAGGCTACGACGCGCTGCCGCCGCGGCGGTTGTACCGGTCCCCCTGCTGTGCGTCTGGATGGCCCCACCTGCCGCCGCGGCCAGTACGCACACCATCACCGTCACGGGTCGGCTGTTCGTCACGAACGCGCCCGGCCTCGGGTCATCGAGAAGCTCCGTGACAACCCTCCTGAACATGACGACCGCCCTGAGCCACGACAGACCGCAAAGCACGCTGACCAAGTCGGCGTGTGCGGGCGGCCAGGCCCGGGGCGTCCTGACCGTCCACTTCCAGCTCAGGTCCAACGAATCGGTCGTGGTCTCACCCACACTCCAGCTCTTCGAGGGATCGAGCTGCAACTCCAACGACCTCGACGGCCAGGATGAGGGCATTCAGACAGCCTTCGCCCCCCGCAAGGGCCTGGAATGGAATCTGACGGCCCGCAACACCGAGTTCAACTCCCCCGACTTCGCCACTGCCACCGTCACGTTCCAACACGCCGCCGGCACCGGAACGGGGATCGGTCGACCGGCCGAACCGTCGGCCGTGATCCCGACCAGAGTCGCCGAGGACCCTTCCAGCGTGCGTGTGCAGTGGGAGAACCCCGCGACCGACGAGACGAGGATGGAGATCCGCAACACCACTCTCAACCAGACCAAGAGTCTGCCCCGGGACAGCACGACCTTCACCTGGCCCAACCTGCCTTTGGGCAAGCAGTGCTTCCAGGTGCGGGCGGTCAACGACGTCGGTCCGTCGGACTGGACGCCGGTCAATCCCAAGGGCGAGTGCGTCTGACGACGGCCGTACCGGTGCAGTGCTCGGCTTCCCCATTCCCGGGACCGGCGCGCCGGACTACGTGGCGACGCGCCGGACGCGTCGCCGCTTCCCCTGTCCGGGCCCCCGGATCAGCGCTGGCCCGAGGCCCGCGCGTAGAGCTTTGCCGCGTAGTCGCCGAGGACCGTGCTCGTGGAGACGTCGTCGGTGTCCCCGCCGGTCAGGATGCCGATGATCTTCCCGTCGCGGCCGATCCAGGCACTGCCGCTGGTACCGCCCGGGAAGTCGGAGCAGTCGAAACGCTGCTGCCGCTCGCCGGTGCGGGCGGCGACGGCCGTGCAGGTACGCGGAACCTTGCGGTCGGCGGGGTAACCCGTCACCGTGACCTCCTCGCCCGCGCGGCCGGAGGTGTCCAGGGGCGCGCCACCGGTGACGGCCTCGACGGTACGGCCCTTCTCGTCGGGGGCGAGGCGGGCGAAGGCGAGGTCGTAGTCGTCGTCGGTACCCTCGGCCCAGCGCTCGTCCTCGAAGACCTCCTCGATCTTCCACACCCCGTACGGGGCCGTCCCGTTCACGTACCCGGGGACGAAGACGGCACCCTTGCCGCCGGTCTGCTTGCCCTCCATCAGGCAGTGCCCGGCGGTGACGATCAGGTTCTTGCCGGGGCTGCGCACGACGGTGGCGGTGCAGAAGTGCTCACCGTCCAGGCCGCCGGTGAAGAGGGCGCCGGTGAACGCGACGGGCACGCCGGGCTGGGGGCTCGCGGCGGCCGGCGGAGGCGTGGCGAGCTGCGGCTTGGACACCTGCGCCCGCGACGGCCCGGACGGCGACGCCGCGGGCGCTGCCGACTTGGCGCGCACCGGCGCGGCCGCCTCGGGCGGCGGAGCCAACTCGGCCACCACCGCCGACGCGCCGAGCGCCGCCAGCGCGCACAGCACCCCCGTCACCACGGACCGCTTGTCCACCGCCATGATCCCCTCCCGCTTCGCCCCGGCGAGCATGCCCCGCGGACATGCCAAGGTGCAAGGCCGGAGGGCTGGGCGGGGTGGTGTTGGCGGGATTCAGCCTGGCCGAATCAGAGCAGGTTGGGGGCTTCCCGTCAGTCCCATCGTCCTTCCGGTTCGGGCCGGTCCCTCAAGGGCGCTCCTTCGTCGCGTCGCTACGCGATCGCCTACGGCGACCCTTGACCGACCGACCCGAACCGGAAAGCCGAAAGACTGCCGGGAAACCCCCAAAGAAACGGCACGGTCCAGAGGAGGAGGGACGGGTCCGTCAGCGATGGGCGAGGGGCCGGGGGCCGGCCGCCGGGCATCCGGGCCCGTCCCGTCACGATTCCGGGCCAGGGGCGCGACTACCCGCACGAGAGGCCGATCAGAGCGACCTCCAGACCCCCCAAGCGCGACAGATCGCTACGCGCTCCTCGAATCTCAGCGTCCGACGACCGTCCTGGGCCGATACCCGCACCAGAGGGCGAACAGAGCAGCCCAGGGAACCGACAGGCGCGACAGATCGCTACGCGCTCCTCCCGGCTTGGCGTCGGACGGCCGGCTGGGGCTGATGCCCGTGCCGGAGGACAATGGGCCCATGAGCGGGAAGTACGCGGACCTGGACGGCGTCCTGGGCATCGGCGAGGACGCCGATGGGGTCGCGTTCTATGTGCTGATCACAGCGGGCGAGCTCGGCTACGACCGGAGCGGGGAGGTCTTCGACCACATCCAGGTCGTCCTCTTCCAGACGGCGGCGCCGGGCCGGCCGGCGGACGCGAACGACATGTTCGAGACCGACGAGCTGGACGGCCTGGCCGACGAGCTCCGTCGAGGGATCCTCGACTGGTACGGCGACCGCATGGAGTTCCGACTCCCCACCCCCGCAGAGCGCGACCGGATCCACGCCGCCACCGGTTGGACTCAGGCACCGCCGAACGCGAGATAGGTCCAGGACACCCCGGGCCGTCCGTGCGGGTCCTCGCGTTCCGCGAGGTGGAGGAGGTCCAGCCCGCACGTCCGGGCGAGGTCGACGGTCTCCCGTGCGGTGACGGCGAACATCCGCCGGCCTGCCGGCACCGGCCCGTGCCGCAGCGAGAGCACCACTCGGCCCCCGCTCGCCAGCAGACCGGCCAGCCGGGCCATCCCTGCCACGCGCTGCCCTGCGTCGAGGTGCATCCAGACCGCCGTCAAGAGGATCAGGTCGAAGGTCCGCGTGCCCATGGCCGACAGCTCGGGCAGTGCGTCATCGGCCCACTCGATCCCCCGCCCCGCATGGATGCGCATCCCCACCGCGCGCAGTTCACTGGTCGGTTCGACGGCGACCACCCGATGTCCTCGTGCGGCCAATGCCGCCGCGTCCCGCCCGCTGCCCGCCCCGACGTCCAGGACCGAGCCCGGCCGGGTCGGGAACAGGTGCAGGACCTCACGGTGCACCTCTTCGAAGGTCACGCTCTCGTACTGCTCGGCCAGCACCTCGGCCGCCTCGCCATATCCGACCGTGCTGGCCAACACCCGCCCGCCGAAAGCCTCGTCATCCATGGCAACGGACCCTATGACGCTCCAGATCAACCTCTCGTGCGGGTATCGGCCACAGACGGTCGCCGAGACGAGACGAGACGAGCGCGTAGCTTCCTAATGCTGTTGTCAAGCGGTTGTGGTGACCGGGGGTGTGACTTGGTCGCAGCGTCGGTCACGGATCAGGGCCCAGATGACGCTGACGCGTCGGCGGGCGAGGGTGAGCACGGCCTGGACGTGCTTCTTCCCCTCGGCGCGTTTGCGGTCGTAGAACTTCCGCGAGTTCGGGTCGTAGCGGACGCTGACGAGGGCGGAGGTGTAGAAGACGCGCTGGAGTCTGCGGTGGTAGGCGACCGGCCGGCGGAGGTTGCCGCTGACCTTGCCCGAGTCGCGTGGTGCGGGAGCGACGCCGGCGAAGGCCGCCAGGGCGTCCGGGGAGTCGAACTCGTCCAGGCTGCCGCCGACGGCTGCGAGGAACTCTGCGCCGAGGGTCTCGCCGATGCCGGGGACGCTCACTCGTACGTGTACAGGCTCAGCGCCGTAGGCTCCAGCAGCGCCCACTTCCGGAACCACGACGCCACCCGCCTCGGCCGCGTCAGGTACCTGGCCGCACCCCGCACCGCCCCGAAGCAGTCGAGCTGCTCCTCCACCAGCTCGACGAACTGTTCACTCGGTTGACGCTTCTCCCCCGTAAACGGGGGAGATTCCCACTGTGCCACCGCTGTTTCCAGCACGTGCGTAGTGGTTCCTGCTTCATCACCCGCTG
>NZ_JBWKEZ010000118.1:0-12865 GCF_056434525.1 Streptomyces sp. NPDC044002 | reverse complement strand
CCCTACCCGCCCTTCCACCGTTCCCAGGGGCTCCGCCCCTGACCCCGTTGCGCTCAAACGCCGCGCGGGCTGGATATATCCAGCCTCGCCGGCGTTTGAGGCGCGGGGGTCTGGGGGCGGAGCCCCCAGGGAACGGGCGAAGGGCGGGTAGGGGACCCAGCCCCGCGCAGCGGCACACCCACCCGCACCCGACCCACCGGCAGCGGCCGGACGCCCCCGGGCGGAACCGGGGGACGTTGACCCGCCGTCCCTCCCGGTGTAGACCACAGGCACCACGCACAGCGCATCCGCACCACCCCAGGAGGCCCCCATGGCCAGCGACGCAGTCCGACGGCTCGCCGACGAACCGGTCGACCACCGGTTCAAGGGCCTGCCCCCGGACGCCCAGGCGGCGGGCCTCACCGTCGGGGAGCTCGCCGCGCAGGGGCGGGACCTGTACACCGGCGGGTTCACCACCCCCCTCCTCACCCTCGACGCCGACGCGCTCGAACACAACCTGACGGCCCTCGGCGAGTACTCCGCCCGCCACGGCCTCGCCTTCGCACCCCACGGCAAGACCTGCATGGCCCCCCAGCTGTTCGAGCGCCAGCTCGAACACGGCGCCTGGGGCATCACCGCCGCCGTCCCCCACCAGGCCCGCGTCTACCGCGCCTTCGGGATCCCGCGCATCTTCCTCGCCAACGAGCTCGTCGACCCCGCCGCCCTGCGCTGGGTCGCCGCCGAACTCGCCGCCGACCCCGGCTTCCGGTTCGTCTGCTACGTCGACTCCGTGCGCGGGGTCGAGCTCATGGACCGGGCCCTCCAGGGCCAGGGCGGCGCCCGCATCGACGTCGTCGTCGAGCTCGGCGCCGGCGAAGGGGCCCGTACGGGGGCCCGTACCGACGAGGACTGCCGGGCCGTCGCCGACGCCGTCGCCGCCACCGGCACCCTCCGCCTCGTCGGCATCGCCGGCTACGAGGCCGAGGTGCCCGACGCCGACCCGGAGAAGGTGCACGCCTGGCTGCGCCGGCTCACCGGGCTCGCCGCCGAGTTCGACAAGGCCGGACGGTTCGGCCCCGACGTCGAGGAGATCGTCGTCAGCGCCGGCGGCTCCGCCTGGTTCGACGCCGTCGCCGACGTGTTCGGGGAGCTGCCCGAGCTGTCCCGGCCCGTGCTCAAGCTGCTGCGCTCCGGCGCGTACGTCTCCCACGACCACGGCTGGTACGGCCGCCTGACCCCCTTCAACCGGGTCCCCGAGGAAGGCGGACTGCGCCCCGCCTTCCGGCTCTGGACGCAGGTCGTCTCCCGCCCCTCCCCCACCCAGGCCTTCGTCAACGCCGGCAAGCGCGACATCGCCTACGACCTCGGCCTGCCCGAGGCCGAACTGGTCCGCGACGCCCTCGACGGCACCGAACGCCCCGCCACCGGCATCCGCGTCGTCAAGCTCTCCGACCAGCACGCCTGGCTGGAGACCGGCTCCGCCGAGGACGTCCAGGTCGGCGACTGGGTGGCCCTCGGCATGTCGCACCCCTGCACCATCTTCGAGAAGTGGCCGCTGATCCCGGTCGTGGAGGCCGACGGCACGGTCACCGACTACGTGCGGACCTTCTTCTAACCGTGGACCTCGTCATCCGGGGCGCCCGTGTCGTCGACGGCACGGGCGGGCCCTCGTACACCGCGGACGTCGCCGTGCACGAGGGCCGGATCGCCGCCGTCGGCCGGATCCCGTCCGGCGGGCGGGAGACCGTCGACGCCCACGGGCTGGCCCTGTCCCCCGGGTTCACGGACATGCACGCCCACAGCGACCTCGCGCTGCTCCGCGACCCGGACCACTCCGCCAAGGCCGCCCAGGGCGTCACCCTCGAAGTCCTCGGCCAGGACGGCCTGTCCTACGCGCCCGCCGACGAACGGACCCTGGCCGGCGTACGGACCGCCATCGCCGGCTGGAACGGCCCCGGCGACGACGTCGACTTCGACTGGCGGACCGTCGGCGAGTACCTCGACCGGCTCGACCGCGCCCACGGCGGACACGGCACCGCCGTCAACGCCGCCTACCTCGTCCCCCAGGGCACCGTCCGCGCCCACGCCCTCGGCTGGGACGACCGCCCCGCCACCCCCGCCGAACTCGACCGGATGCGCCGGCTCGTCGCCGAAGGGCTGGAACAGGGCGCGGTCGGCCTGTCCTCCGGCCTCACCTACACCCCCGGCATGTACGCCACCGGCGCCGAACTCACCGAACTGTGCAAGGTCGTGGCCCGGTACGGCGGCTACTACTGCCCGCACCACCGCTCCTACGGGCGCGGCGCGCTCGCCGCCTACGCCGAGATGCTCACCCTGACCCGCGAGGCCGGCTGCGCCCTGCACCTGGCCCACGCCACCATGAACTTCGGGGAGAACGAGGGCCGGGCCCCCGAACTGCTGGCCCTGCTCGACGCGGCCCTCGCCGACGGCGCCGACGTCACCCTCGACAGCTACCCGTACACCCCCGGCTGCACCACCCTCGCCGCACTGCTCCCAGGCTGGGCCCACGCGGGCGGCCCCGAGGCCCTGCTGGCCCGGCTGCGCGACGAGGACACCGCCCGGCGGATCCGGTACGCGCTGGAGGTGGAGGGCTCCGACGGCTGCCACGGCGTACCGGTGGACTGGGCGTCCGTGGAGGTCTCCGGGACGAACGACCCCGCGTACGGCGGCCACGTCGGCACCCGCCTCGACGGCTGGGACACCGCGCGGCGGCTGCTGATCGGCGACCGGCTCGGACCGACGGTCCTCCAGCACGTCGGCCACGAGGAGAACGTCCGGGCGATCATGCGCCACCCCGTCCACACCGGCGGCTCCGACGGCATCCTGCACGGCGCGAAGCCGCACCCCCGCGCCTACGGCACCTTCCCGCACTACCTCGGCCACTACGTGCGCGAGCTCGGCGTCCTCTCCCTGGAGGAGTGCGTGGCCCACCTCTCCGGCCGCCCGGCGGCACGGCTGCGGCTGCCCGACCGGGGGCTCGTCCGCGAGGGCTTCCACGCCGACCTGGTCCTCTTCGACCCGGACACGGTCGCGGCCGGGTCCACGTACGAGCGGCCGCGCGCGCTGCCGACGGGCATCCCGCACGTACTGGTCGCCGGACGGTTCGTCATGCGGGACGGGAAGCGGACGGACGTCCTGGCCGGCCGGACGGTGCGCAGAACCCCGTTCGCCGGGTAGGACTTTGGTCCCCCCGGGCGTTCACGGCCTGCACATACGATGAACTGCATGGCCGTCTTCCTGCTCCCCGCCCTCTTCTTCCTCGCCTTCTGCGCAGGTGTCTTCCGGGACCGCCGCCGCTTCAGCAACGCGGTGCTGCTCGGCCTGACCTTCATCTCCCTGTCGGCGGCCCTGCTGTTCAAGGTGGCGGCGCTGCCGGCCTGGGCGGCCCTGACGATCCTCGCGCTCGCTTTCGCCGCACCCGCGGTGGGCACGGTGGTGATCGGCGGCCTGCTGATCGCCAACGGCGTCACGATGGTCCGCAAGGAGGGCCGCAGCCCGCGCAACCTGCTGTCGATGCTCGCGGGCCTCGGGATCTTCGGGATGATCGCGCTGCTGATCGCCGTCCCGTTCTCCGGCTCCGCCCTGCTGAACGGCATGGCCGCGACCCTGACCCTGGTCGTCGCCTACGTCGCCTTCATCTTCGTGTGCTTCCTCGGGTACGCGTTCCTCTACGGCCGGATCAAGGTGCGCGGGGACGTCGACCACGTGGTCATGCTGGGCTCCGGCCTGATCGGCGGGGACCGGGTGCCGCCGCTGCTGGCCTCCCGGCTGCGCAAGGGGCAGCAGATCTACGAGGCCCAGCTGGCCCGCGGCTCGCGCCCGCCGGTGCTGCTCACCTCGGGCGGCAAGGGGTCCGACGAGCGGGTCTCCGAGGCGCGGGCCATGGCCGACTGGCTGATCGCGGAGGGGGTCCCGGCGGAGCACGTCCGGCTGGAGGAGAACTCCCGCACGACCGAGGAGAACATGCTCTTCTCCAAGGGGATCATGCTGGCGGCCAAGCCGGGCTACCGGTGCGTGGTCGTCACCAACAACTTCCACGCCTTCCGGGCGGCGATGCTGGCCCGCAAGACGGGGGTCAACGGGCAGGTCGTCGGCTCGCCCACGGCCCGCTACTTCCTGCCGAGCGCCACCCTGCGCGAGTTCGTCGCGGTGTTCTGGGAACACCGCGTGGTCAACCTGTCGATCTGCGGGGTCCTGGTGGCGATCGGTGCGGTGGCGACGCTCTCGGCCGTGGCCTACTTCTGACGCGCGTCCCGTGCGGGGGCCTGACGTGCGGGGGTGCCGCGACGCCCCCCTTGGTCGTCACGGCACCCCCTGCTCGCGGGTCCCCCGCGGTTACTGCTGCGGTTACTGCTGCGGTTACAGCTTCTGCCAGAGCGCCGGGACCACCGACGGCTCCCAGCCCGTCTGGGCCTGGTGGCCCTGGAGGCAGCGGTAGGTGGCGCCGCCGTAGGTGACGGTGTCCCCGGCCGCGTAGACGGTGCCGGCCTTCCAGGTGCCGCCGGGCTGCGGGTCGGGACCGGGGCCGGGGCCCGGGTCGGAGCCGGTGACCTTGAGGGTCAGCCCGTACGCGGACAGGATCGGGTTCAGCGGCTGGAAGAAGGTGGTGCCGCCGCTGGTGCAGTCGCCGGAGCCGCCCGAGGTCACGCCCTGGGCCTGGCTGCCGGAGATGTAGGAGCCGCCGGAGTCGCCGGGCTCGGCGCAGACCGTGGTGCGGGTGACGCCGGAGATGGTGCCCTCGGGGTAGGTGACGCTGGTGTTGTGCTGCTGGACGGTTCCGCAGTGCCAGCCGGTGGTCGATCCGGAGCGGCAGACGGAGGAGCCGACGGGCTGCAGGACGGAGCCGGTGACCTGGACGTTCGCGCCGCCGCTGCCCTTCACGTACGGGGTGGCGGTCCAGTTGGTGTTGGCGGCGACCCAGGCCATGTCGTTGCCCGGGAACACGGACGCCTGGAACGAACCCTGGGCGACCTGGTTGAAGCCGCTGGTGGTGGTCCCGGCGCGGCCGCAGTGGCCGGCGGTGGCGAAGCCCTGGGTGGTGCCCTTGGTGACCGGGAAGCCGACGGAGCAGCGGCCCTGGCCGTTCATGTAGTACGCGTCCCCGCCGCGCAGGTCGTACAGCGGGCGCGGGGCCTTCTCCGCGGCGGTGCGCACGACCGTGGCGAGGGCGGGGTCGGTGCCGGTGGCGGCCAGCAGGGCGGCGGCCGCGCCGGGCCGGGTCTCCTCGACGACGAGGGTGTTGGTGCGCGGGTCGACGTACCGGACGGGCGTCTCGGCGGTGGCGGCCCGGTCCAGGCCGGCCTTCGCGGCGTCCAGGTCGGCCAGGGAGCGGCCGACGAGCTTCGCCCTGGCCCCGGCCGCGCGTATCGCGGCGGCGTCGGCGGCGCGGGTGGTGGCCACCGTCAGGGTGCCTGCGTCCTTGCCGTCGACCCAGGCACCGGCGAAGGCGGCGCCGAGCCGGGCGCGCAGGGCGGCGGCGGTGGCGCCCGCCTCGGCCTCGTGGGCGAGCCGGTCCTTGGCCTGCGTGGGGGTCAGGCCGAGGTCGCGCTGGAGGGCGGTGAGCAGCTCGGCGGGTGCGTCGCCGGGGCGCAGGGCGGCCGTCGCGGACTTCTGCGGGGCGGCCGGGTCCGCGCTGGGGGTGGCGGCCCCGGCGGCGGTGGTGCCGGCCAGCAGCAGCCCGGCGGCGGCCAGGGCGGTACACGCCGCGCGGGCGTGTCGCTTGAGCATGGTGGATCTCCTCGGTTCAGTGGGGGTCACCGAAACCGTAGGAATCCGAACCGGCGTACGGGAGCTGCCGGTTGGCCCCTCCCCCGGTGTTATGGCCGGGTCCGTCCGGCCCCCGGGGTGCGTTCATGGGGCGGGGGCATCAGGATGGGGGCCTGGGGGGCACGGCAGGAGGTATCCGATGGACAGTGAAACCAACGAGCAGCCCACCCGGTCGGACCGGCTCTTCACGGGTGGAGAGCGCGCGTACGACCCCGAGGACCTGGTGATGGCGACCGGCCACGACCCGACTCCGGAGCGGGTCGAAGCGGCGCGGAAGCTGATCGAGAAGGAGGGCCCGCAGGTCATCGAGCGCTACCTCCCGTAACGCCCGCCCGACCGGTCGGCGCTGCCGATACCCCCACGGCCCGGGGCCGCCCCCCGGGCCGCGGCTTGCCCGGCACAGCCCGGCCACCCCTTCCGGCCCGGCCACCCCTTCCGGCCCTGCTGGTTCTTCCGGCCCCGCCGCCCCCTCCAGCCCCGCCGCCCCCTCCAGCCCCGTCGGCGTTTGAGGCGCGGGGGTCTGGGGGCGGAGCCCCCGGGAACGGGGTCCGGGGCAGCGCCCCGGGGAACGGGCGAAGGGCGGGTAGGGGACCCGGCTCCGCGCAGCGGCCCACCCACCCGCACCCGCGCGCCCGGGCCCACGTACCCGCACCACCCGCGACCGCGGCGGCGGCGGCGCCGGCACCCCGCCCCGTGTCCCCCCGGTAACCCTCTGCGAAGCTGATAGGCACGTTTCGCACCCGAAGGGACCGGACCCCCTCATGCCCCAGGTGAAGCTGACCACCAGCCTCGGCACCATCGTCATCGACCTCCACGAGGAGGCGGCCCCGGCCACGGTCGCCAACTTCCTCGCCTACGTGGAGAGCGGCCACTACGACGGCACGGTCTTCCACCGCGTGATCCCCGGTTTCATGAACCAGGGCGGCGGCTTCACCGCCGACATGCGGCAGAAGCCCGTGCGCGAGCCGGTGCGCAACGAGGCGGACAACGGCCTGAAGAACACCCGGTACGCGGTGGCGATGGCCCGTACGAGCGTCCCGCACTCGGCGACCTCCCAGTTCTTCATCAACACCGCCGACAACCCGGCCCTGGACCACACCGCCCCCACCCCGGCCGGGTGGGGCTACGCCGTCTTCGGCACGGTCAGCACGGGTCAGGACGTGGTGGACTCCATCGCCGCCGTCCGCACCGGCCGCGCCGGCGGGCACGGGGACGTCCCGCTGGTCCCGGTGGTGATCGAGAAGGCGACGGCGGCCTGACCCGCGGCGGGCCGAACGCCAGGGCCCCCGCCGGCCGCGGCGCCC
This sequence comes from Streptomyces sp. NPDC044002, assembly GCF_056434525.1. Classification (NCBI taxonomy): domain Bacteria; kingdom Bacillati; phylum Actinomycetota; class Actinomycetes; order Kitasatosporales; family Streptomycetaceae; genus Streptomyces; species Streptomyces sp. NPDC044002. The sequence continues at coordinate 5,795 of NZ_JBWKEZ010000118.1, read as the reverse complement.
GAGGAGCGGGCCAGCGCCTCCGCGTGCGCGGACCGGGCGTGCGCCAGTACGCCCGGCGCCCGGGCCGCGGCCGGCGCCGCCGGGTGCCAGCCCAGCAGGTGCCGCCAGACGAGCGGGCTCCCGGCGAGCGGCCGGGCCACCACCCCGGGGGTCGCGGGGAACGTGGCCCGGCACAGCCCGACGGCCCGGCCGACCTGGACCAGGTGCACGCAGGACGCGGTGTCGGTCTCGTAGACGCAGGCGGGCGTGAACCCGGCGCGGACGCAGGCCGCGGCGAAGCAGTCCCCAAAGCAGCCGTCGCCCGGTACGTCGGTCCAGGCCTCGGCGGCCAGCTCGGCCAGCTCGATCTCCGCGCGGGGGGCCAGCGGGTGGTCGTCGGCCAGCATCACGTGGACCGGGTCCCGGGCCACCTCCAGCCAGGCGAGCCGGCCCGGCTCCGGCGGGGCGCTCTCGCCGCAGGCCCCGACCAGCGCGAAGTCCAGCCGCCCGGCGGCCACGCCCTGGGCGATCTCCCGTTCCGACCAGGACGTGTACGTGGTCACCGGCACCCCGGGTTCCTGGTGGGCGATCCGGTCGACGAGCCCGCCGAGCAGCGGCCCGTGGGTCCCGCCGAGCCGGTATCCGGCGGCACCGCCGCGGGCGAAGCGCACCGCCTCCTCCTGGAGCTCGGACAGCGCGGGCAGCAGTACCCGGGCGCGCTCCAGCACGAGTTCCCCGAGCGCGGTGGTCCGTACGCCGTCCCGTCCGCGCTCGAAGAGTTCGCCGCCCAGGGCCCGCTCGATGCGTTTGAGCTGGCCGCTCAGGGCGGGTTGCGCGAGCCCGAGGGCGGTGGCGGCGCGGGTCAGGCTGCCGGCGTCCGCGACGGCTCTGACGATCTTGAGGTGCCTCAGCTCCAGATCCATGCTCCGAGCTTGGTCCAGACCTGTGCGCGTGCGCTACGGGTCCGGCGCATCCAGAATCGGTAAAGGCTCGTTAGCGCTCCGGGGGACGCCCTACGGAGGTCAGATGAACAGTGTTGCCACCCCACCCGCCCCGGCCACCCCGGTCTCACCGGCCGCCCCGGCCTCCCCGGTCGACTGGGACCACCCGGCGGACCCGCGGCCCGGGCCGCGGCTCGACCACGTACGGACCTACGTGGCGAGCGGCGGCACCGACGGCCACCTGTGGCACGGGGTCCCGACCCTGCTCCTGACCACCCTCGACCGCACCACCGGCCGGCCGGTGCGCACGCCGCTGGTCTACGCCGAGGACGAGGGCCGGTACCTGCTCGTCGCCGCCAACTCGGGCGGACCCCGCCACCCCGCCTGGTACGGGAACCTGACCGCGCACCCGGAGATCCGCCTCCAGGTGGGCACCCGGACCTTCGCGGCATGGGCGCGCACGGCCGACGCGGTCGAGCGGGAGACCTACTGGGAGGCGCTGACCGCCCTGTGGCCGCCCTACGAGGACTACCAGGCCCTCGCGTGGCCCCGGGAGCTGCCGCTGGTGATCGTCGAGGGGTGACCGGCGGGCTCCGGGTCCCCCGCCGGAGGCGAATCGATCCGCCGCCGGAGCTACGCCGCCGGCTGCTCGGCCGGGGTCGCGACGGCGGTGTAGGTGCGGCCGGCGACCGTGTACTCGCCGAGCGGGGTCATGCCGAACGCGTCGACGTGCACCCGCCAGGACGGGGCGTTGCCCGCCTCGATGAAGGCGACCAGCGCCTCGGCCCGCCCGGCCGAGGCCTCGACCGCCAGCCCGAACAGGCCCCGGGCCACACCGTGCCCGCGGAACGCGGCATCTACCACGACCGGCCCGTACAGCAGCCACGGCACCTCGCTCAGCGGGCGCCCCCGCCAGACGAGCTCCGGCTGGGCGCGCAGCAGCCCGAGGACCGCCGCCGGCGGGTCGCCCATGTCCGCGGCGACCGACAGCGCGAGCAGCCCGGCGACCCGCCCGTGCCCGGCGTCGGCCACGAGCAGCTCCCCGTCCCGGGCCATGGCGCGCAGGGTGTCGGCGCCGAAGGTCCCCTGCACGAAGCCCTGGGCGGCCCGCTGCTCCTCGGTGAGGGCGTCGTGGTGGTTGGCGGCGAAGAGCAGGGCCATGGCGGGCGCGTCGGCCTCGGTGGCGTATCGGAAGCGCATGCCGCGATGCTGCCACGCCGCTGCGCCGCGGGCGGCTGCGACGGGGCCCGCATGTCACCTCACGCGTGGTCGTACGCCCTCACGCGTGGTCGTACACCGTCACGGCCACGTCCCGCGCGCAGAGCGCCTCGGTTATCAGCGGTTCGACACGGGACCACTTGCCGCCGGCCAGCCCGCACCCGATGCGGGGCATGTGGACGCTCGCACCCAGCTCCAGGGCGTGGTCCGCCAGCTTGCCGAGGCAGCTCTCGACGGCGTCGTAGCGGACGGGCGGGCCGCCGCTGCCGGTGCGTATCCCCCGCTGGCCGACCATGTTGGCCACCCACACGTCGGGCTTCACCCGCACCACCTGCACGGCACCGAGCCCGAAGTCGTTGCCGCTGCGCCCGCGGTGCCAGGCCCTGAACTCGGCCTCCGGCTCGGGCCAGCGCCGGGAGAGGGCGAGCACGAAGCCCTTTCCCCAGCCGCCTATGTCGTTGCAGACGTGTGCGATCAGCTTGGGGCCCTTGGCCTGCGGACTCGTCGCGTCTCCGGAAATGATCGTGAGCGGCTTCATGACCCCACCGTAGGCGGGGGCACTGACAACGGGCCGGGCCCGCGTCAGCGGTTGGTGTTGAGGAAGCCGATGACGACCGCGCCCCACCAGCAGGCCTGGGAGACCAGGGCGGTGGCGCCGCCCCAGAGCAGGAGGCCGCGGCCGACCTCGCCGGTGGCGGCTTCGAGGCGGCGGCCCAGAAGGCCGGCCTGGAGGCCGTTGACGGTCAGCAGGGCCACCAGGCCGATCTTGGTGAGGGTCAGCGGGGAGGTCAGGTCGGGGTGGAGCATCAGGCCGCTCACCACGAGGCCCCCGAGGCCGGCCCAGATCGGGACGTGAAGCCGGGAGGTCGCGGCGACGACCTCCGCCAGGCCGCAGCGGCCGGTGACCCACAGCAGCCCGTAGTAGTCGGCGGACAGCACCGCGCCGAAGCCCAGCACCAGCGAGGCGAGGTGCGCGAACAGCGCGGCGGAGTGCATGGCCGCGTCGGCCTGCATGTGCAGAGAGCACCACAGGCCCGCCGCCAGGACGACCAGCGCACACAGGGCCCCCGCCGCGACGGTCCACCACGAGTCGTAGAGGCGGACGGGGCGGGGGGCGAGTCTGGCGGCCGGGGAGGACATGCGGCGGGCTCCGGAATGAGGGGCACGGCTCCGTCAGCCACGCCAAAGCAAGGTAAGGCTCACCTAAAGAAACCTTTGCGTCAATCCGGGTCCACTGGCCGGAACCGTGACCCCGGACACAGGCCCGAGCGGGCCCCGGACCCTACTCGGGGGTAGGGCGAGGGCGGGTCGGGGACCTGTCGGAGCGTCACCGGCGCACCGCTCCAGGTGGCGGGCCCGGCCCGCCGCCGCCGGGGGTGACGAGCGCAACACCGGCGACCCGGCGCTTGCGCCGCCTCACCCATTCCGCAGGCCGGACGGCGGCCGGGCCGCCGTTTCAAAGGGTGGACGGGGGCGCCACCCCTACATCGCGCGAAATAGGGCATATCGCTCGACCGAATTCCCCCGGAACAGCCGCGCGGGCGGGCTGCCGGGCCCGTAAGCTCCCGTCATGCAGGTGATCCAGTCAACGAAACTCGCCAATGTCTGCTACGAGATCCGCGGACCCGTCCTCGAAGAGGCGATGCGGCTCGAAGCGGCAGGTCATCGCATCCTCAAGCTGAACACCGGCAACCCCGCGGCCTTCGGCTTCGACTGCCCGCCGGAGATCCTCGAGGACATGCTCCGCAACCTGGGCAACGCCCACGGCTACGGGGACGCGAAGGGCCTGCTGTCGGCGCGGCGCGCGATCATGCAGCACTACCAGACCAAGGGCATCCACCTGGACGTCGAGGACATCTACCTCGGCAACGGCGTCTCCGAGCTGATCCAGATGTCGATGCAGGCGCTGCTGGACGACGGCGACGAGGTACTGGTCCCCGCCCCGGACTACCCGCTGTGGACCGCGTCGGTCTCGCTGGCCGGCGGCACCGCCGTTCACTACCGCTGCGACGAGCAGTCCGACTGGATGCCCGACCTCGCGGACATCGAGCGCAAGGTCACCGACCGCACGCGCGCGATCGTGATCATCAACCCGAACAACCCGACCGGCGCCGTCTACGACGACGAGATGCTGCGCGGGCTGACGGACATCGCGCGCCGGCACAACCTCGTGGTCTGCTCCGACGAGATCTACGACCGGATCCTCTACGACGGCGCCACGCACACGAACACCGCGGCGATCGCGCCCGACCTGCTGACCCTGACCTTCAACGGCCTGTCCAAGAACTACCGGGTCGCCGGGTACCGGGCGGGCTGGATGGCGGTCTGCGGCCCGAAGAAGCACGCCTCGTCGTACATCGAGGGCCTGACGATCCTGGCCAACATGCGCCTGTGCGCGAACATGCCCTCGCAGCACGCGGTGGCCACCGCGCTGGGCGGGCGGCAGTCGATCGTCGACCTGGTGCTGCCGGGCGGGCGGCTGCTGGAGCAGCGCGACACGGCGTACGACCTGCTGACCCAGATCCCGGGCATCACGTGCGTGAAGCCGAAGGGCGCGCTGTACCTGTTCCCGAGGCTGGACCCGGCGGTCTACAAGGTCAAGGACGACCGGCAGATGGTCCTCGACCTGCTGCGGGCCGAGAAGATCATGGTCGTCCACGGCACCGGCTTCAACTGGCCCGAGCCCGACCACTTCCGCATCGTGACCCTCCCCAACGCGAAGGACCTCGCGGACGCCGTCACCCGGATCGGGCGATTCCTGGACGGGTACGGGCAGCCGTAGGGGGGTGGGTGGAGTGGGCGGCCGGAGTGGGCGCCTGTTCCTGGCGCCCACTCCACCCCCGCTCAACCAAGATTCGACTCAACCTTAGACCGGTTCCAATGTAGGATGGCCTCCTGACCAAGCAGGAGGCCTCCTCATGTACGAACCGAGCCGTGCCAAGTCGGTCGTCCACCGAGTGGACGCCGGCCGCACCGAACCCGCCGGGTACCCGCAGAGCAGCCGGGGCGAAGCCCTGGACATCCAGCTCGCCGGGCACCTGGCCGCGCTGCTCGCCGTCACCGACGAGCTCGCCCTCGACGACGACGGCGCCGTACGCATCGCAGCCCAGGTGACCCGTCTGCGCGGGGCCGACCCCGTCCGCGTCGCCTACCCCGCCCTGGCCGACGGCGCCGACACCCGCACCCTCCACCGCCGCGCCCACGACCTCGCGGCCCGCGCCCTGCTCGTCGCCGCGTCCCGCGCCGACACCGCCGCGGCGATCCTCGCGGCCCAGCGCATGGACACCCACACCGCCGCCCTCGAAGCCCCCGACCGGGCCGGCGCCCACTGACCGGCCCCGGTCCGGGACCGCGCAGGCTCCGGACCGGGCGCCATGGCTTTTTTGGGGGGCTCGCGTCGCGTTGCCTTGCCTTGCCTTGCGTTGCCTCGGGCGCGCTATCTCCCCCTCGACCCCGTGAGGTCGGGCGGTGGTTACCCACCCGCCTCCCTGTCTGCGGGCCGGTGGGGTGGGGGCGTAGCCCCCTGGGCCGGATCAGAGCGGGTTGGGGGCTTCCCGTCAGTCCCATCGTCCTTCCGTGTTGGGGGGGGGGGGGGGGGGGGGGGGGGGGGGGGGGGGGGGGGGGGGGGGGGGGGGGGGGGGGGGGGGGGGGGGGGAG
>NZ_JBWKEZ010000117.1:0-13403 GCF_056434525.1 Streptomyces sp. NPDC044002 | reverse complement strand
CGAAGGCGATCGCGTAGCGACGCGACCGAAGGGAGCGCCCTTGACAGGCCGGCACGACACGGAAGGACGATGGGACTGACGGGAAGCCCCCAACCCGCTCTGAGACCGCCCGAGGGGATCCCGCTCCCCCGGCCACCGGCCCGCAGACAAGGGGGCGGGTGGGCAAACACCGCCCCACCCCACGGGGTCGAGGGGGAGATAGCGGGCCCGCACCGCAAGCCGCGTACGCCCGCCAGTGCCTCAGCTCTCCGTGCGGTACATCAGGTCGATCTCGTGCGTCGCGAAGCCCAGGCCCTCGTACACCGCCAGGGCCGCCGGGTTGTCCGCGTCGACGTACAGCATCGCCGTCGGCAGGCCGGACTCCGCCAGGTGGTGCAGGCCGATGGCCGTGAGGGCCTTGCCCAGGCCGCCGCCCTGGGCACCCGGGCGGACGCCGACCACGTAGACCTCGCCCAGCTGCTCCTCGGCGTGGACCTTCGTCCAGTGGAAGCCGACCAGTTCGCCGTCCCGCTCCGCGAGGAAGAAGCCCTTGGCGTCGAACCACGGCTGCGCGATCCGGTCGTTCAGGTCCCGCTGCGTGAGCGCGCCCTGCTCCGGGTGGTGGGCGAAGGCGGCGGCGTTGGCGGCGAGCCAGGCGGTGTCGTCCTGCCCGGGGACGAAGGTGCGGACGGTCACGCCGGACGGGAGGACCGGCTCGGGCAGCGGGGCGGCGTCGGGGCCCAGGGGGCGGCGCAGCTGCCGGAGTTCGCGGAAGAGGGTGAGCCCGAGCACCTGGGCGAGGTGCCGGGCGGCGGACTTGCCGCCGTGCGCCCACACCCGGATCCGCTTGCCGGAGGCGTTCAGCAGGGCGGTGCCCAGGGCCCGGCCGTAGCCGCGGCCGCGGAGGGCGGGGTGGATGACGAGCTCGGCTGCGGGGGCCTCCACCGGGTCGGTGTCCTCCAGCTGCCCGTACCCGCACAGCCGCCCGCCGTCGGTGAGGAGGAAGTGCCGGATCCCCTCGCGCGGCCCGCCGCGCAGCTGGAGGCGGCCCTGTTCGGAGACGGCGGTGGTGCCGTCGGTGCGGGCCGCCTCTCCGATCAGGTCCAGTACGGAGTCGGCCTGCTCCTCCGTCAGCTCGTCGAGGATCTCAATCTGCCGTCCCGGCTCCAGGGCCGCTGCTGCGTCAGTCATGCTCCGAGCCTACGGCGCCACTGCCCGACGGCCGCGCGTAACCAGCTCGCAACCCGCTACCCCCTGTCGTAGCTACGCGCGTTGACCATAGGCTGCGGGCACCTCCCAAATGTTGTCTCGCTGTCCACAAAGGGGAATAAATGTCAGCGAAGCCACAACGGCCCCGTTCGGCCCGCCGGTTGACCCTCGGCGCTCTCGCCCTCACGGCGGGTGCCGGCGCGATGGTTGCCGCCGCACTGCCGGCCGGTGCCGCGAGTGGTGGCGGTACGCCTCCCAAGGGCCGCACCGTCGACGTACAGATGCTTTCGTTCAACGACTTCCACGGCACGCTGGAGCCCCCGCAGGGCTCGTCCGGCACCGTGAGCGAACGTCAGGCAGACGGCACCACCAAGGCAATACCCGCAGGTGGCGTCGAGTACCTCGCCACCAGCCTGCGCGAGGCCCGCAAGGGCCACGAGTACTCCGTCACGGCCGCGGCCGGTGACATGATCGGCGGCAGCCCGATGCTGTCCGGTCTCTTCCACGACGAGCCCACCGTCGAGGCGCTCAACAAGCTGAACCTCGACGTGTCGAGCGTCGGCAACCACGAGTTCGACGAGGGCAAGACCGAGCTGCGCCGGATGGCGTACGGCGGCTGTCACCCGACCGAAGGCTGTTTCGAGTACGGCAAGACCTTCACCGGGGCGCAGTTCAAGTACCTCGCCGCGAACGTGACGGACGAGAAGACCAAGCGTCCGCTGATGTCGCCCACCTTCATCTGGCAGAAGGGGGGCGTGAAGATCGGTTTCATCGGCGTCACCCTGGAGGGCACTCCGGACGTCGTCACCGCCGAGGGCGTCAAGGGCCTGAAGTTCGGCGACGAGGTCGAGACGATCAACAAGTACGCGGCCGAGCTGAACCGGCAGGGCGTGAAGTCGATCGTGGCGCTGATCCACGAGGGCGGTCTGCCCGCGAGCGGCGCGTACAACTACGACTGCGACGTGCCGGGCGCCGGCGCGGGCATCTCGGGTGCGATCGTCGACATCGCCAAGAACGTCGACCCGAAGGTCGACGCGCTGGTGACGGGCCACACGCACCAGGCGTACAGCTGCAACATCCCGGACCCGGCGGGCAACCCCCGTACGGTGACCTCGGCCGCCTCCTACGGCCGGCTGTTCACGGACACCACGCTCACCTACGACCGGGCGACGAAGGACATCGTCCGGACGCCGGTCCTGTCGCCGAAGCCGGTGAACAAGCTCGTCGGCCGTGAGCAGCCGAAGGCCGCGGACATGTCCGAGCTGATCACCCGCTGGAAGGCGCTCGCCGCGCCGGTGGCGAACCGTCCGATGGGCTACATCTCGGCCGACATCCCGGGCCGCGGTTCGGAGGCGCCGGAGAAGCCGCTCGGCGACCTGATCGCGGACGCGCAGCTGGAGGCCACGGCCGCGGCGGACAAGGGCGGCGCGCAGCTGGCCATCATGAACCCGGGCGGCATCCGTGCCGACCTGGCCTACAAGGCCGCGGGTGACGAGGGCGACGGTGTCGTGACGTACGGCGAGTCGTACACGGTCCAGCCGTTCAACAACCTGATGAACATCGTGGACCTGACCGGCGCGCAGCTGATCACGGCGCTCCAGCAGCAGGTGAGCGGTACGGTCAACGGCCCGAACCCGAAGATCCTGCAGGTCTCGAAGGGCTTCACGTACACCCTGGACATGACGAAGACGGGCGCGGACCGCGTCGTCGTGGACTCGGTGAAGCTGAACGGCGCGGCGATCGACCCCGCGAAGACCTACCGGGTCGTGATGAACGAGTTCCTCGCGGGCGGCGGTGACGGCTTCACCGTCCTGAAGGAGCACAAGAACAAGCTGGTGGGCGCGTCGGACCTGGACGCCTTCAACGCCTACCTGGCGAAGTCGACGGCGGCGGCCCCGATCGCCCCGCCGAAGGCGGACCGCATCACGGTCGTCAAGTAGCAGCGTCGAGCAGTACGTCCCCGAGGGGGCGGTGGGGCGGATCCGGCCCGCCGCCCCCTCGGGCTTTTGGCTAGAGGCCCGCCAGGAACTTGCCGACGGCCGCGTGGAAGCCCTCCGGGTCGGTGAAGGGCAGGAAGTGGTCGCCTTCCAGGGCCGTGTACGAGGTGCCCGGGCGCCCGCCGACCATCGCGTCGGCGACGTCCTGGGTGAGCACCGCGCTCTGGCGGCCGTGGACGAGCAGGGCGGGGCAGGTGCTCGCGGTCCAGGTGGCGCGGTGGTCGCCGGCGCAGGCGTGGATGGAGTCGAGCATGTCCTGCCCGTGGAAGGCCAGCCGCCAGCCGCCGCCCCCGGCGAGCGGGCGGACCCCGTCGGCGACGAAGGGCAGGGCGGCGGGGTCGACGGCGCCGAGGAGTTCCTCGCGGGTGGGGGCGGAGTAGGGCAGGGCGCCGAGGAAGTCGAACCACTGCGGGCCGGCCGGGATGTCGATGGCGACGGTGGCGTCGACGCCGATCAGGGCGCCGACCCGGTCGGGGTGGGCGGCGGCCAGGTGGTAGGCGTTGAGGCCGCCGAGGGAGTAGCCGAGGACGGCGACGGGCTCGGTGAGCCCGAGGTGGTCGAGGAGCGCGACGGCGTCGGCGACGTATCCCTCGCGGCGGTAGTGCGGGGCGCGGTCGGAGTCGCCGTGGCCGCGCTGGTCGGGGGCGATGACCCGCCACTCGTCGCCGAGGGCGGCGGCGAGGCCGGTGAAGGCGGCGGCTTCGGACATGCCGCCGTGGAGGGCGAGGAGCGGCCGGCCGGTGCCGCCGAAGTCCAGGTACGAGAGGGTGCGGCCGTCGATGCTCAGCGTGTCGCGCATGGTTCGTGTCTCCCCGTTTCCGTTGCCTGCGGTGGTTGCGGGCATCACTCTGCCAGTGTTTGGGCAAGCGCGCAATACGCATGTCTTGCGCGCTTGCCCTAGTCCCGGCCGAAGGGGCGCGGATACCATCCGGAGCATGGGAAATCGCGAGGACCTGCTGGCCGGCGCGCGCCGCTGCCTTGAGGAGAAGGGCTACTCGCGCACGACCGTGCGCGACATCGCCACGGCGGCACAGGTGAGCATGGCCGCGATCGGCTACCACTTCGGGTCCCGCGAGGCGCTGCTCAACCAGGCGCTGTTCGCCGCGATGGACGACTGGGCCGCCGGCTCCGGCCGGCTCGCGGGCCAGGGCGACACCCCGGCGGAGCGGTACTCAGACACGTGGGACCGCAAGATCCGCGACTTCCTCGACATGCGCTGGCTGTGGATCGCCAACATCGAGGCCTTCGTGCACGCCCAGTCCTCGCCCGAGCTGCTGGCGGTCCTGGCCGAGGGGCAGCGCCGCTCCCGGCGGATGGTGGCCGCGCACCTGGCCGGGGTGTCCGAGGAGGCGGTGACCGACGAGGACGTACGGGCCCTCGGGTCGGTGCACCTCGCGCTGCTGAGCGGGGTGATGGTGCAGGCCCTGACCGACCCCGGGCAGGCGCCGACGGGGGCCGAGCTCACCCAAGGGCTGCGCAGGATGGTGGAGTTGCTGGAGGATCCCGCACCTACCGACGGGTAGTAAACGCCGGTCCCGCACGCAATAATCCGGTCCCACCAGCGGGTCGGCGAAGGGGCGGGACATGGGCACGGGCACAGACACGGACAGAGGCACGCGTACGGGCACGGGTACTCGTACGGGCACGGGTACGCGTACGCGTACGGCCCCCGGCCGGCGGGCCTTCCTGGCCGGAACCGCGGCCGCCGGCGCGGGCGCGCTCCTCGGACTCGGCGCGGCGGCACCGGCTCACGCCGCCCCCGCCCCCGCGAGGACCCTCGGCACCCAGGACTGGATGGCCGGGCTCGCCGACTCCACCACCCTCCAGCGGATGACCATCCCCGGCACCCACGACTCCGGCGCGACCAAGGGCGGCCTCTACGTCGCCTGCCAGAACACCTCCATTGCCCAGCAGCTCGACTCCGGCATCCGCTTCCTCGACGTCCGCTGCCGGGTCACGGGCGGCTCGTTCGCCATCCACCACGGCTCGTTCTTCCAGGACCTGATGTTCGGCGACGTCCTCGCCGCCTGCCGGGACTTCCTCGCCGCGCACCCCTCCGAGACGGTCCTGATGCGCGTCAAGCAGGAGTACTCCGCCGAGTCCGACGCCGCCTTCCGCGCCGTCTTCGACGACTACCTCGACCACCGCGGCTGGCGCCCGCTCTTCCGGATCGCCGACACCCTGCCCGCCCTCGGGCAGGCCCGCGGCAGGGTCGTCCTCCTCGCCGACAACGCCGGCCTGCCGGGCCTGCGCTACGGCGACGGCGGCGTCTTCGACATCCAGGACGACTACAACACCGAGCCCTTCGCCAAGCGCGTCCGCATCGAGGACCACTTCCGCAAGGCGGTCCGGGAGCCCGGCAAGCTCTTCGTCAACTACGTCAGCACCGCCGCGTACATGCCCCCGCGCTGGAACTCCGACCGGCTGAACCCGCAGGTCCACGGCTTCGTCGACGGCTCCGAACTCACCGGCCGCACCGGCCTCGGCATCGTCCCGATGGACTTCCCGAACACCCGCTCCGGCCTGGTCGCCTCACTGCTGCGGCACAACTGACGGCTGCTCCGACGGCGGCGGCGTCGGCGCGCCCGGGATGCGCAGCACCGCCTCCGTGCCGCCCGCCCCGTCCGCGGCGGCGCGCAGCTCGGCGCTGCCGCCCGAGCGGGCCGCGGTCCGGGCCACGATGGACAGGCCCAGCCCGCTGCCGGGCAGGGCGCGGGCCGTCTCGGAGCGCCAGAACCGCTCGAAGACGTACGGGAGGTCCTCGGGCGGGATGCCCGGCCCGTGGTCGCGTACGGTCAGCTCGCCCGCGTGCAGCGAGACCTCGACGGCACCGCCCGGCGGGCTGAACTTCACGGCGTTGTCGAGCAGGTTGACCACCGCCCGCTCCAGCGCCGCCGCCTCGCCCCGTACGTACCAGGGCTCCAGGGCGGAGCCGAACCGCAGCTCGGGGCCGCGCAGCCGGGCCCGGGACAGCGCCGAGGCGGCGATGTCGTGCAGGGCCACCACCCCGAGCGGGGCGTGCGGGGCCGAGTCCGGGCGGGACAGCTCCTGGAGGTCCCCGATCAGCGCGGCGAGTTCCGTCATCTGCGCCTTGACCGAGGCGAGCAGCTCCCTGCGGTCCTCGGGCGGGATGGCCCGGCCGGTCTCCTCGCTGCGCGCGAGGAGCTCGATGTTGGTGCGCAGCGAGGTGAGGGGCGTACGCAGCTCGTGGCCGGCGTCCGCGATCAGCTGGGCCTGGCGTTCCTGGGAGGAGGCGAGCGCGGCGGTCATCGCGTTGAAGGACCGCGAGAGGCGGGCGATCTCGTCGTCGCCCTCGTCCGGGATGCGCACCGTCAGGTCCTCGGTGCGGGCGACGTGTTCGACGACTCCGGTGAGCTCGTCGACGGGCCGCAGCCCCGTACGGGCCACCCACAGGCCGGCCGCGCCCGCGCCGACGACCCCTATGCCGGAGACCAGGAGCAGTACCCAGGCCAGGGTGGACAGGGGCTTGTCGATGTCGGCGAGGGGCTTGGCGATGGAGATCCCGAAGGTCGGCCCGCCGGTGGTGAGGCGCCGGCCGATCGTGTAGACGCGCATCCGGTCGCCGTCGGCGGTGGTGGCGTCGTGCAGCCGGGCGGTGCTGCGGCCCGCCGCGACGTCCTTGTCGGTCTGGGTGACGGGCAGGTCGGTGCGCCCGCTCACCCAGCAGCGGCCGCCCTCGGCGGTGACGATCTGCACGGTGGCGTTCAGGTCCCCGGCGATGTCCATCTGGTTCTGGGGCGGGCGCAGCGTGCAGCCCTCACGCAGGGTGCGGAGCACCTGCTCGCTGGGGTCGGTGGCCATCAGGGACTGGTTCAGCTGCTGGTTCAGCTGCGCCCGCACCATCACCCAGGACGCCCCGGCCACCGCCGCGACGGCGACCGCGACCGCGACGGTGACCAGCAGCGCCAGCCGGGAGCGCAGCGGCAGGGCGCGGAACCGGGCGGCCGGACCCGTCATTCGGGCCCGCTCTCGCCGGCGCGCAGGACGTACCCGACCCCGCGCACGGTGTGCACGAGGCGCGGCTCGCCGGCCGCCTCGGTCTTGCGGCGCAGGTACATCACGTACACGTCGAGGGAGTTGGAGCTGGGTTCGAAGTCGAAGCCCCACACCGTCTTGAGGATCTGTTCGCGGGTCAGCACCTGGCGCGGGTGCGCGAGGAACATCTCCAGCAGGGTGAACTCCGTACGGGTCAGCTCCACCGGGCGCCCGCCCCGGGTGACCTCGCGGGTGGCGAGGTCCATGCGCAGGTCGCCGAAGGCGAGGGCGTCCCCGGCCGGTTCCGGGCCGGCGGCGGGGGCGGTGTAGGAGCTGCGGCGCAGCAGGGCGCGGACGCGGGCGAAGAGCTCGTCGAGTTCGAACGGCTTGACGAGGTAGTCGTCGGCGCCCGCGTCGAGGCCGGTGACGCGGTCGCCGACGGTGTCGCGGGCGGTCAGCATCAGCACCGGGGTGACGCTGCCGGAGGCGCGGAGCCGGCGGGCGGCCGTCAGGCCGTCCATCCGGGGCATCTGGATGTCGAGGACGATCAGGTCGGGGGCGTACGCGGCCGCCTGGTCGAGGGCGTCGAGCCCGTCGACGGCGGTCCGCACCTCGTACCCCTCGAAGGCGAGGCTGCGGCGCAGGGCCTCGCGCACGGCCGGTTCGTCGTCGACGACGAGGATGCGCTGCGGGTCGCCTTCGGCGGGATTCATGGTCGGGGTCCCCCAGGGGTGGTGGTCGGTGCGCGGGGCACGTCCCAGGGTGTCAGAAGGAGATGCCGAAGCCGTTGCCGCTGCTTTCGGAGCCGTTGTTCTGGCTGCTCCCGCCGCCACCGCTGCCGCCCTTGCGGAGGGAGTCGAGGTCGGCCTTGATCGTGTTGACCGGGATGGCGAAGCCGAGGCCGACGCTGCCGGCGCCGGCGCCGTCGCTGGAGGGGGAGTAGATCGCGGAGGGCATTCCCACGATCTCGCCGTTCATGTTCACGAGGGCGCCCCCGGAGTTGCCGGGGTTGAGGGAGGCGTCGGTCTGGATGGCCTTGTACGAGGTGGTCTCGGAGCCGGTGTCGCCGTTGAACTGCCGGCCGTCGTACGAGAAGGGCCAGCCGCCGCCGCGCTGCCGCTGCGGGTTCTGCTGCTGGCGGTTCTCGGACTTCGGCACGTTCACCTCGCGGTTCAGCGCCGAGACGATGCCGCTGGTGACGGTGCCGGTGAGGCGGTCGGGGGAGCCGATGGCGACGACCTGGTCGCCGACCTTGAGCCGGTCGGAGTCGCCGAGCTTGGCGGGCCTCAGGCCGCTGGCGCCCTGGAGCTTGATGAGGGCGAGGTCCTTGCCGGGGTCGGTCCCGACGGTCTTGGCGTTGTACTTCTTGCCGTCGCTCATCGTCACCTGGATCTCGGAGGCGCCGTTGATCACGTGGTTGTTGGTGGCGATCTCGCCGTCGGCGGTGAGCACGATGCCGGAGCCGGTGCCCTGGCCGGAGGCGGTGCGGGTGTCGATGCGGACGACGGACGGGCTGACCTGCTCGGAGACGCCGGAGACGGTGCCGTTGCTGGACTGCGAGACGTTGGTGCCGTTCACGCCGCCGACGACGGCGCCGGCCTGCCCGAGGAACTGCTGCACGGCGACGGCCGTTCCGCCGCCGACCACGGCCGCCGCGAGGGCGACGGCGGCGAGCAGCGCGACGGGCCGCTTGGCGCGGGCCGCGTGCGCGCGGCCGGCCGGGCCGGCGGCGGCCGCGGAGCCCCAGGCGTCCCACCCGCCACCGCCACCGCTTCCGCTGCCGCTGCTGCCGCCGTCGCCCGCCGGGACGGTCTCGCCCTGGATGACGGGCGGCTGGTGCGCCTCGTGCCACCCGGGAGCCGCGGCGGCCGCCGGCGGGTACGGGGGCGGCGGCGGATAGCCGGCGGCCCCGGCATCCCGCGCCAGCTGCTCGCGCCCCCGCTGCCAGTCGTCCCCGAAGGGCGCGTTCCGGGCCGGGCCGTTCTCCTGGGGGTACTCGCCTTCGCGGCGGAAGCTCTCGGTCATGCCTATGACTGTGTCCGCGCTACATGAGAGCTTCCTGAGTCCCGGCTGAGAAGCCCGACAGAACCGCGTATGCCCGAAATAAGGGCCTGGGCACCGCCCCTCCCCCGCGATAATCTGAACACGTTCAAATCGGTGGTGGCATCCGCTCGCGAACAAGGGGGACGACCATGCCCGCAACGGACGGGAAGGTGTCCCGGCAGGCTTCGAACTGGGCCGTGGCGGCCATGGCGGCAGCCCTCCTCGGCCTCGCCACTCCCTTCGCCCCGCTCGCCCTCCCGACGGGGCTGCTCGTCGTGCTCCCCCTCACCTCACGCAGCGCCCCGCTGCGGTTCTCCCTGATCTGCGCGGTCACGGGGAGCGTGCTGCTGGTGATCGCGACGGGCCTCACGGTGGTGGCCCCCGCCACGGACCCCGCGAGCACCTGCCGGATGCTCCTGCTCCTGCCGACCCCCCTGATGCTCCTGGCCGCCGCCTTCACCGCCCGCTACGAGAAGCCGGGCGCCCGCTGGCTCTGGGGCGTACTGGCCCTGCCGCTCGGCGCGGCTTCCGTGTGGGCACTGGCCCTGCTCGCCGGCCCGCACGTGCTGCGCGCGCTCCTGGGCCGCTAGGGGAGGACCCGGCCCGGCCGGGCGGCCGCCGGTCACCGGTCGCCGCCCCCGACCCTAGAAGCCATACGCCATTAACCGGGCATTCAGACGTGCTTGCGAGCCTCACGTCATGCAGCCCCGACTCCGCCTCACGGCAGACCCTTCCGACGCGCCTGTCCTGCCGCGTGCGCGGAAGAATGGAGTCATGAGCCACCAGCCCAGCGCAGGCCCCACCGAGGTCCCCGCACAGCACTCGTCTCACGCCCCCGCAACCGGAAACGGCACCGGCACCGGCACCGGCAAGAAGGCCGACGGCGACGGCGGCGCCAAGCCCCGCCTCGGCTCCATAGCCGCCCACCGGCCCCACGCCGCCCGCGTGACCGGCCACGTCGACCTCGATCCCGACCTCGACGCCGACCTGGACGCCTACGAGGACAAGGACGACACCGGCGAGCTCCCCGCCAACCGGTTCCTCGACCGGGAGCGCAGCTGGCTGGCCTTCAACGAGCGCGTGCTCGAACTCGCCGAGGACCCCGCGACCCCGCTGCTGGAGCGCGCCAACTTCCTGGCGATCTTCGCGAGCAACCTCGACGAGTTCTTCATGGTCCGCGTCGCCGGCCTCAAGCGCCGCATCGCGACCGGCGTCGCCACCCGTTCGGCCTCAGGCCTCCAGCCCCGTGAGGTGCTGGACCTGATCTGGACCCGCTCGCGCGAGCTCATGGCCCGGCACGCCGCGTGCTTCCAGCACGACATCGCCCCCCAGCTCGCCGAGGAGGGCATCCACCTCATCCGGTGGCCCGACCTCACCGAGAAGGAGCAGGCGCGCCTCTTCACCCTGTTCCGCAACCAGATCTTCCCGGTGCTCACCCCGCTGGCCGTGGACCCCGCGCACCCGTTCCCGTACATCTCCGGCCTCTCCCTCAACCTGGCCGTCGTCGTACGCAACCCCGTCAGCGGCCACCGCCACTTCGCCCGCGTCAAGGTGCCGCCGATCCTCTCCCGGTTCCTGGAGGCCTCCCCGCAGCGCTACGTCCCCCTGGAGGACGTCATCGCCGCGCACCTGGAGGAGCTGTTCCCCGGCATGGAGGTGCTCGCGCACCACATGTTCCGCGTGACCCGCAACGAAGACCTCGAAGTGGAAGAGGACGACGCCGAGAACCTCCTCCAGGCCCTGGAGAAGGAGCTCATGCGGCGCCGCTTCGGGCCGCCCGTGCGCCTGGAGGTCGAGGAGTCCATCGACCCGGGCGTCCTGGACCTCCTCGTGCAGGAGCTGAAGGTCAGCGCCGCCGAGGTGTACCCGCTGCCCGGCCCGCTCGACCTGACCGCCCTCTTCGGGATCGCCTCCCTGGACCGGCCCGAGCTGAAGTACCCGAAGTTCGTCGCCGGCACCCACCGGGACCTCGCCGAGGTGGAGTCCGCGTCCGCGCCCGACATCTTCGCCGCGCTGCGCGAGCGCGACGTCCTGCTGCACCACCCGTACGACAGCTTCTCCACCTCCGTGCAGGCCTTCCTGGAACAGGCCGCCGCGGACCCGGACGTCCTCGCGATCAAGCAGACGCTGTACCGCACCTCCGGCGACTCCCCCATCGTCGACGCGCTCATCGACGCCGCCGAGTCCGGCAAGCAGGTCCTCGTACTCGTCGAGATCAAGGCCCGTTTCGACGAACAGGCCAACATCAAGTGGGCGCGCAAGCTGGAGGAGTCCGGCTGCCACGTCGTCTACGGCCTCGTCGGCCTCAAGACCCACTGCAAGCTCTCCCTCGTCGTCCGCCAGGAGGGCGACACCCTGCGCCGCTACAGCCACGTCGGCACGGGCAACTACCACCCCAAGACCGCCCGCCTGTACGAGGACCTCGGCCTGCTCACCGCCGACCCGCAGGTCGGCGCGGACCTGTCCGACCTCTTCAACCGGCTGTCCGGCTACTCCCGCCGCGAGACCTACCGCCGGCTGCTGACCGCCCCCAAGTCCCTGCGCGACGGGCTGATCTCGCGCATCGACAAGGAGGCCGACCACCACCGGTCCGGCCGCCCGGCGTCGGTCCGGCTGAAGATGAACTCGATCGTCGACGAGGCCCTCATCGACTCCCTCTACCGGGCCTCCCGGGTGGGCGTGCCCATCGACATCTGGGTGCGCGGCATCTGCGCCGTGCGCCCCGGCGTCCCCGGCCTGTCGGAGAACATCCGGGTCCGTTCGATCCTCGGCCGCTTCCTGGAGCACTCCCGGGTCTTCGCCTTCGGCAACGGCGGCGAGCCCGAGGTGTGGATCGGCAGCGCCGACATGATGCACCGCAACCTCGACCGCCGCATCGAGGCGCTGGTCAGGGTCACCGACCCGGCCCACCGCGCGGCCCTGGACCGGATGCTGGAGACCGGCATGTCCGACGCCACCTCCTCCTGGCACCTGGGCCCGGACGGCGAATGGACCCGGCACAGCACCGACGCCGAAGGCCAGCCGCTGCGGCACGTACAGGAGATGCTCATAGACGCCCGGAGGCGCCGGCGTGGCTCTGCCAAACCATGACGACCTGACCGCAGGTGACGTGCTCGGCGTCTACCTGCGGTCCCAGGCCACCGCATTCCTGCGCGCGCTGCGCCTGCACGAAGCGGGCGCGGCGGGCGGCTCCGCCGCCGACGCGGCGGAGAGCGGCGAGGCGGCGTACGGGCTGCGGGGCGCGGCCCGCCGGATCGCCGGATCGCTGAGCACGTTCCGGGCGGTCACCGAGGCGCGCTGGGCGGACTCGCTGCGCACGGAGCTGGTCTGGCTGTCGGCCACGCTGGCCGACGAGCACGCGTACGCCGCCCGGCTGTCCCGGCTGATGGAGGCCCTGCAGCGGTTGTCGGACTCCCCCGACGCGTCCTCCGCGCGGGGCGGCGGGGCGGGCTCGTCGGGCGCGCTCACGGTGGGCTCGGCGCGGGCGGGCGCCCTGCTGGAGCGCCAGCTCACCCTGGCCCGGACACGCGCCCACTCCGCCACCCTCCAGGCCCTCGGATCGTCCCGCTTCCACGCGGTGGCGGACGCGGTGGCGGTGCTGGCCTCGGAGGTGCCGCTGGACGCGGTGGCGGCGCGGGGCCGGGTCGGGGACGTGCTGGAACCGCTGGCGGAGGTGACCGCCGCCCGGCTCTCGGGGGCCGTCTCCGCGCTTCCGGCCGCGCAGGGAACCCCGTACGCGGCGCACGAGGACGCCTCCTGGCACGAGGTGCGGCGGCTGCTGCGGGTGCACCGGTACGCGCGGGAGGTACTGGGCGGGGACGTGGCCCGGCTCTCGGCGGCGGGAGGGGCGCTGGACCTCCACCGCGACGCCTCGGAGGCCGCCACGGCCTCGGCGACGGCCGCCCGCACCCCGCGGATCGCCCCGGCGACGGCGTACGCGCTGGGCGTGCTGCACGCCGACCAGCGCCACGCGGTGGAGGCGGCCCGCCTCGCGTTCCACCACATCTGGCACCCGGCCCCGGCCGTCCCGTAGCCGCACCGCTGCGCGGGACCGGTGCCACGGGGCAGGGGCCGCCGCTGCGCGGGGCGAGGTCCCCTACCCGCCCTTCGCCCGTTCCCCGGGCTGCGCCCGGACCCCCTGGGGGGGGGGGGGGGGGGGGGGCGGGGCGGCGCGGCCAC
>NZ_JBWKEZ010000116.1:0-13492 GCF_056434525.1 Streptomyces sp. NPDC044002 | reverse complement strand
GCCGCGCGGGCTGGATTTCGCGCAGCGAAATTCCAGCCCCGCCGGCGTTTGAGGCGCGGGGGTCTGGGGGCGGAGCCCCCAGGGGGTCCGGGGCGCAGCCCCGGGGAACGGGCGAAGGGCGGGTAGGGGACCAGCCCCGCGCAGCGGCACACCCCGCCCGGGTCAGGGCAGGCACCCGCGCCCGGCGCCGATCGGCTCGGCACCCGCACCCGGCCCGGCGGCCAGGCCAGGGCGACACGTCACCCCCGCCCCGGCCCGGGAGGAACCAAGGCCGACCGCGGCTAGCGGCCCCGCTTGGCCGCGTAGTTCGCGCGGCCCTCCGCCGACTTCAGGCGCCAGTCCCGCGCGAGCTCCGCCCGCAGCCGGGCGTCCGTCTTCGCGACGATCCGCTGGTTCTCGCGCAGCAGCTTGCGGTAGCTGTCCAGGCGGCGCTCCGGGAGCGCCCCCTCGGCCACCGCCGCCAGCACCGCGCAGCCCGGCTCCCGCTCGTGCGCGCAGTCGTGGAAGCGGCACTGTTCGGCGAACTCCTCGATCTCCGAGAAGACCTGTCCGACCCCCGCCTCCGCGTCGAAGAGGCCGACGCCGCGCAGTCCCGGGGTGTCGATGAGGACGCCCCCGCCCGGCAGGGCGAGGAGGTTGCGGGTGGTGGTGGTGTGGCGGCCCTTGCCGTCGATCTCGCGGGTCTCCTGGACGTCCATGACGTCCGCGCCGAGCAGCGCGTTCGCCAGCGTGGACTTGCCCGCACCGGAGACGCCGAGCAGCACGCTCGTGCCGTCGGCGACTACCGCGGCGAGCACGTCGGTGCCCTCCCCCGTGTGGGAGGAGACGGTGAGCACCTGTACGCCGGGGGCGGTGGTCTCCACGTCCTGGACCAGGTAGGCCAGGGCGGCCGGGTCCGGGACGAGGTCCGCCTTGGTCAGGACGACCAGCGGCTGTGCCCCCGACTCCCAGGCCAGCGCGAGGAACCGCTCGATGCGGCCGAGGTCGAGCTCGACGGCGAGCGAGACCGCGATGACGGCGTGGTCGACGTTGGCGGCGAGGATCTGCCCCTCGGAACGCTGCGAGCTGGTGGACCGTACGAAGGCGGTCCGGCGCGGCAGGTACGCCTTCACGTAGCGCGGGCTGCCGGTCGCGTCGACGGCGGCCCAGTCGCCCGTGCAGATGACCCGGAGCGGGTCGTGGGGGGTGACGAACGCGGTGTCGGCGCGGATCACGCCGTCCTCGGTCATCACGTCGCACTGACCGCGGTCGACCCGGACGACGCGGCCGGGGACGAGTCCCTGGGCGGCGTACGGGGCGAACTCGGCGGCCCAGGCCTCGTCCCAGC
Source organism: Streptomyces sp. NPDC044002 (assembly GCF_056434525.1). Classification (NCBI taxonomy): domain Bacteria; kingdom Bacillati; phylum Actinomycetota; class Actinomycetes; order Kitasatosporales; family Streptomycetaceae; genus Streptomyces; species Streptomyces sp. NPDC044002. The sequence goes on along the minus strand of NZ_JBWKEZ010000116.1, from coordinate 12,165 downwards.
CGAAGGCGGCGAGGGAGGTGAGGGACCGGCACGGAGACGAGAAGGAAGAAGAAAGGGAAGTCAAGGGGGACCCTTCGAAGGGTGGCCCCGGCAGCGCCCGCTCGGCGGCGGTGCGGTGGTGTGAGGTCAGCCGGAGGCCACAGGGGTGGAAACGATGACGAACTCCTGAATGCGGGCAGTGCCCGTCTCCGTGACAGTCATCAATGTCCTCACCTCCTGCTTCCTGTTTCCGCTGTTGTCGTTCCTCCGGAACCCTAGCCCGCCGCGTCGGGCCGCACCACCGAATTAATCCGCGGCCGCGAGGCCGTTGCGGTAGGCGTAGCGGACGGCCTGGGCGCGGTCGCGGACGCCGGTCTTGGCGAAGAGGTTGTTGATGTGCGTCTTGACCGTGGACTCGCCGATGGTGAGCCGCCGGGCGATCTCGGAGTTGGAGTGCCCCGCAGCGATCAGGGTCAGCACTTCGCCCTCACGGGCCGTCAGGCCGTCGGGCAGGCCCGTGCGGTGGCCCTGCGGCGGTTCCACGGAGACGGCGGCGGCCACCAGGCGTTCCTGGGCCGCCTGCCCCAGGCTGGTCGCGCCGTCCCGTACGGCTGTGAGCGCGCGGGCGATCTCCTGCGCGTCGGCGTCCTTGGTGAGGTAGCCGCGGGCCCCGGCCCTGAGGGCGGCCAGCACGGATGCGTCGTCGCTGTACGTGGTGAGGACGACGACCCCGGTGCCGGGGTGGTTCCCGGTGATCCGCCGGGTGGCCTCGACCCCGTCCATGCGGGGCATGCGCAGGTCCATCAGCACCACGTCGGGGGCGTGCTCGGCGACGAGGCGGACCGCTTCGGCGCCGTCCGCGGCGGAGGCGACCACCTCGGTGCCGGGGAGCAGGCCGAGGAGGAGGACGAGTCCCTCGCGTACGACGGTCTGGTCGTCGGCCACGACGACGCGGATCGGGGTGGCGGCCGGGGGGTTGGTCTCGGTCACGGTGCCAGGGGTCCTTCCAGCCGGACGCGGAAGCCGGTGCCGTACGGTCCGGCGTCGAGGGCGGCTCCGATGAGTTCGGCCCGTTCGGTCATCCCGACGAGCCCGTACCCGCCCCCGGAGGCGGCGTGGGGGCCCGGGCCGGTGCCCCCGGTGTCGGTGACGCACAGCTCCCAGCGGTCCGCCGGGTAGGACAGGGTGACCAGCACGTCGGCCCCGGCGGCGTGCCGGCGGGCGTTGGTCAGGGCCTCCTGGGCGGTGCGGACGACGGCGAGGGCGGCCTCGGGCGGCAGCGGGCGCGGGCCGGGGGTGACGGTGAGGGTGCAGGCGGAGCCGGTCGTGCGGCGGTACTCCTCGGCCAGGCCGGCGAGCGCCTCCTGCGGGGCGGGGACGTCGCCGCGCAGCACGGCGACGGCCCGGCGGGTCTCCTCCAGGCCGCTCTTGGCGAGGGAGCGGGCCCGCTCGACGAGGGCGCCGGCTTCTTCGTGGCGTCCGGCGGCGAGGGTCAGGCGGGCGCTCTCCAGGTGGATGAGCTGGGCGGACAGGGAGTGCGCGAGGATGTCGTGGACCTCGCGGGCCACGTGGGCCCGCTCAGCCAGGACGGCCCGTTCGCGGTCGGACTCCTCGGCGGCGCGGCGGGCCCGGCCGGCGCGGACGTACGCGTACGTGCCGCAGAGGCCGACGACGTTCCACAGTTCGACGGGGTCGCGGTCCCGCAGCAGGGTGACGGCGGCGACGGCGGCCGTGCCGCAGCCGAGGAGGACGGCGCCGGCGGCGCTGCCGTGGCGGGCGGCGGCGAAACCGCAGGCGGCGAAGACGAGGACGACCCACGGCGTGCCGGGTGCCAGCAGCCCGGTCGCGCAGGCGGCGGCGAGCGCGGCCCCGAGGGCGGCGGCACCGGCCGGGGTGCGGTCGAGGGCGGTCAGCCCGAGGACGATCAGGCCCAGCCCGGCGATGCCGCAGGCGAGGGCGGCGGCGCCGGGCGGTGGTGCGAGCAGTCCGTGCAGGAACCAGCCGAGGAGCGCTACCTGCACGGCGACCCTGATGTGGGTGGTCGTGACCTGGGGCAACGGACGTGGGATCGGCATCCGACCCACTCTAGGGGCGGCGTGTGGGTCATGCGGGCAGCGGAACCCGGCGGACGCGGGCGGCCAGGACCAGGCCCTGGGCCAGGATCCAGGCGGCGAGGGTGAGCAGCAGCGCCCCGGTGTGCGGGGCCATGCCGCCGGCGTATCCGAGCAGGGCCAGGCCGGCGCGGGTGGCGAGGGAGAGCGCGAACAGCGCGAGGACGGCCTTGTTGCCCTTGGCCCAGGGGGTCCCGTCGGGCTCCCGCCACACGGTCATGGCGCGGCCCATCAGGAGGCCGAGCCCGAAGGCCACCCCGGTCTCGGCGGCGAGCAGCAGGACGCCGGCCACCGGATGCCGGGGCTCGGCCAGCCCGCCGCCGGCCACGGCGAAGAAGGCCAGCACGGCGGGCAGTATCCAGAGGCGCTCCGGCTCCTTGACGGGCCGCCCGGTGAACCGGCGGACCACGACGAGGACGATGACGAGGGCGGTGACGAGAAGGCGTGCGGCATCCATGCCCTCCACGCTAGGAGCGGGCGGGACGGCTGTGATCGGCGCCGGGGTGGATCCCGGGTGGAGTTCCCCTCTCCACCCTGGGGTGGAGCCGGCCCGATGTCCGTTTCCTTCAAGACCGCCGGGCGGCCGCGTGCCTAGCCTGCGGACATGACTCCACGACTCGACATGATCGGCCTGGTCGTCTCCGACATGGCCGCCTCGCTCGCCTTCTACCGCCGGCTCGGCCTGGACGTCCCGGCCGGTGCCGACGACCGGCCGCACGTCGAGGCCGTGCTGCCCGGCGGGCTGCGGATCGGCTGGGACACCGAGGAGACGATCCGGTCCTTCGACCCGTCCTGGACCCCGCAGCGCGGCGGGCAGCGCCGGGAGCTCGCTTTTCTGTGCGAGTCCCCCGCGGAGGTGGACGCGCTGTACGCGGAGCTGACGGGCGCCGGGTACGAAGGGCACCTGAAGCCCTGGGACGCCTTCTGGGGCCAGCGCTACGCGGTGGTGCTCGACCCGGACGGCTGCGGGGTGTCGCTGTTCGCGCCGACCGACGCCGTGTAGGCCCCGAGGGTGGTCCCGGCCAGTGCGCGCACCTCGCGGGCCAGGTGCGCCTGGTCGGCGTATCCGGCGGCGCAGGCCACCTCGGCCTGCGGCAGCCCGCGCCGGGCCAGGGCCAGCGCCCGCTGGAGGCGCAGCACCCGGCCCAGGGTGCGGGGGCCGTACCCGAAGGCGTCGAGGGAGCGCCGGTGCAGCTGGCGCTCGCCGAGGCCGACGGCCCGGGCGATCGCGGCGACCGGCTGCCCGGCGCGGAGCCGGGCCGTCACCTCGGCGGCGAGCGGGTCGGGCGGGCCGGCGGCGGCGAGGCGGGTCCGGGCCAGCTCTTCGAGGGCCGCGCACGGGTCCTCGTACGCGGCCGTGCGCCCGGTGAGGCGGCGCACCGCGGTGCCGGGCCACAGGTCGGCCAGCTCGACGCGCCGGTCGCGCAGTTCACGGGCCGGTACGCCGAGCAGCGCGGGTGCGGTGCCGGGGGCGAGGCGGATTCCGGCGAAGGCGCGGCCGGGGACCTCCCCGGCGGGGTGCGGGCCGGTGTCGGGGCCGGCGACCAGCAGCCGGCCGTCGGTCCAGAGCAGGTCCATGCACCCGTCGGGCAGCACCACCCCGCCGGGCCCCTCGGCCCGCCAGAGCACGGCTCCGGGCACGGCCCGGGACGGCGCTTCCTCGTACACACCGCCACCGTAGGCCGTGGCCGCCGGTCAGTGCTTGCGCAGGCGGGAGGTGTAGTCGTCGGGCGGCAGGAAGTTCGACCAGCGTTCGGGGAACTCCGAGGGCATCCCGGCGTCCTCGTCGTCCTCGGACTCCCCCTCGGCGAGGGCCCGCCAGGCGGCGGCGCGGGCGACGAGCTGGGCGGCCTCGGCCTCGCGGACCCGCTCGTTGGCCTCGCGGGCGGCGGCGGTGGCCACCGAGGGCCAGACCCGGTCGATCGCGGCGTTGACGGCGGCCCCGACGAGGACGGCGAAGGCCGAGATGCCGATCCACAGCAGGATCGCGACGGGCGCGGCCAGCGACCCGTAGATGGTCGGGCCCTCCACCGTGTTGGTCAGGTAGATCCGCAGCAGGAACGATCCGAGCACCCACATGGCGAGCGCGACGAGCGCGCCGGGCACGTCCTCGATCCACGGCGACCGGACGGGGACGGACACGTGGTAGAGCGTCGTCAGGAAGGCGATGGAGAGCAGGGTGACCACCGGCCAGTACAGGACGGCGATCACCTCGGTGCTCCAGGGCACCAGGCGGACGACGGCATCGGGTCCGACGACCATCAGCGGCAGCACGATCGCGCCGATCAGCAGGGCGATCACGTAGAGGAGGAAGGCGAGCAGCCGCGTCTTGACGATGCCCCGCTGCCCGTCGAGCCCGTACATGACGGTGATGGTGTCGATGAAGACGTTGACGGCGCGGGATCCGGACCACAGGGCGAAGGCGAAGCCGAGGGAGATCAGGTCGGGGCGGCCGCGGCTGGTGACGTCGTCGAGCATGGGTCTGGCGATGTCGTTGACGCCCCGGTCGGACAGGACGGTGCCGACCGCGCGCAGGATGTTCTCCTCGATGCTGGCCACGGACTGGGTGTTGGTCCAGCCGTCCACGTAGCCGAGCAGGCCGAGCAGGCCGAGGAAGAGCGGCGGCAGGGAGAGCAGGGTGAAGAAGGCGGCTTCGGCGGCGAGGCCGAGGATCCGGTACTCGATGCACGAGTTGACGGTGTCTTTGAGGAGCAGCCAGCCCATCTTGCGCTTGGAGACGTTGCGGTAGAGGGCGCGGGCCCGGTGGAGCCTTCCCGGGCGTACCGGGGTCCCCTCGGGTGTTTCTTTTGCTGGCTGCACGTCCTTACGGTATCCGCATGGCAGCCACCACCCACACAGTCAGCAACCAGGCCCCGCCGCTCGTCGGGTACGAGGTCTACCTCGGCGACCGCGCCCTCAGCGAGGGCGTGGAGCGGCACCTCGCCGACGCGGCCCCCGAACTCCGGGACGAGGTACGGGAGGAGCTCACCGGACTAGGGCGCGCCGCGGGTTCGGCGCAGGCCCAGCGGTGGGGCCGGGAGGCGAACGAGAACCCGCCGGTCCTGCGGACGCACGACCGCTACGGGAACCGGATCGACGAGGTGGAGTTCCATCCGTCGTGGCACCGGCTGCTCGGGCACGCGGTCGGCGCCGGGCTGACGGACGCCTGGGGCCGTCCGGCCGGGCACCTGCGGCGGGCGGCCGGCTTCTTCCTGTGGTCGCAGGCGGAGGCGGGGCACGGCTGCCCGGTCTCGATGACGCACGCGGCGGTGCCTGCGCTGCGGACCGATCCGCAGCTCGCGGCGGAGTGGGAGCCGCGCCTGACCTCGCACGTGTACGAGGAGGGACTGCGGCCGGCCGGGCAGAAGGCCGGGGTGCTCTTCGGGATGGGCATGACGGAGAAGCAGGGGGGCAGCGACGTACGGGCGAACACGACGGCGGCGGCTCCGCTGGACGCGTCCGGGGAGTACGTGCTGACCGGGCACAAGTGGTTCTGCTCGGCGCCGATGTCGGACGGGTTCCTGGTGCTGGCGCAGGCGCCGGGAGGGCTGACCTGCTTCCTCGTGCCGCGGGTGCTGCCGGACGGGACGCGGAACGCGTTCGCGATCCAGCGGCTGAAGGACAAGCTGGGCAACAAGTCGAACGCGTCGGGGGAGATCGAGTTCTCCGGGACGTGGGCGCGGCGGGTGGGTGAGGAGGGCCGGGGCGTGCGGACCATCATCGAGATGGTCGCGGCGACCCGGCTGGACTGCGTGATCGGTTCGGCCTCGCTGATGCGGCAGGCGCTGACGCAGGCCGTCCACCATGCGGAGCACCGCTCTGCTTTCGGAGCGCCGCTCATCGACCAGCCGCTGATGCGCAACGTCCTCGCGGACCTCGCCCTGGAGTCGGAGGCCGCCACCGCCCTCACGCTGCGCCTCGCGGCCGCGTACGACGCCGGCACCGACCAGGAGCGGGCCTTCCTGCGCCTCGCCGTGCCCGCCGCGAAGTACTGGGTGACCAAGCGGTGTACGCCGATGGTGGCGGAGGCACTGGAGTGTCTGGGCGGCAACGGCTACGTCGAGGAGTCCGGACTGCCGAGACTGCTGCGCGAATCCCCGGTGAACTCCATCTGGGAGGGCTCGGGCAACGTGCAGTCCCTGGACGTGCTGCGCGCGCTCCAGCGCGAACCCCAGGCCCTGAACGCGTTCCTCCAGGAGATCGGCCTGGCCAGGGGCGCCGACCACCGGCTGGACGCGGCGATCAAGAACCTGCTGACGGAGCTGGCCGACCTCGACGGGATCGAGGCCCGGGCCCGCCGGGTGGTGGAGCGGATGGCCCTGGTGCTTCAGGGCTCGCTGCTGGTCCGCTGGGCCCCGCCGGAGGTGGCGGACGCGTTCTGCGCGTCCCGGCTCGGCGGTGACTGGGGGGCGGCCTTCGGCACCCTGCCGCACGGTCTTGACCTGGCCGGAGTGGTGGCACGGGCGCGGATCGCGGGCTGACGGCGGTCCCCAGACCGCCGTGCTCCCCGGCCGCGGTGGTCCCCAAACCATTGCGCGGCCGGCGGAGCGGTCAGCGCCGGATCCGAGCCCGTGGAGGTGGGACCAGGGGTGGCGCCGCGCCGACTCGGCACCACCCCTGGTCCAAGAGCCCCGAGGAAGGAGCTGTCACGCCGCTCGGCGGCGTGCCGATAGTTTCGGTCGGGTGACCGGGGGTTGGCGAGGGTTGCATACCGTTGCAACCCTGCATTCCTTACGGCTCGGAATTCGCCCGCCGCATGTGCCCGGGAAGTACGCGAAGTACGCGCGTGCGCCACGGGGGGAGGCGGCTTGCGCAAGTACGTCCTGTTCAGCACGGGGAGGTTGTGGTGGCCAACACCGCAGGCAGCACGGTCGACGTGGCGCGCATCTCGGCCATGGACACGCGGGAGGCGACGCGCCTGCTGAAGGGGGTGCGGGCCGCGGCACTGGCCGGGGACCGCCCGCCGGCCGCTCCCCGCCCCGAGATCGCCGAATCCTGGCGGCGGATGCTCGCCGGCGGGGTGCACCCCGACCGGGACGCCCGCTCGCGGGTGCTGTCCGCCGCCGAGACGGAGGAGCGCCGGCAGGTCTCGCCGCTGCGGGAGCTCCTGCCGGTGCTGCGCGAGGGGCTGCTGCCCGCGCTGGACGAGGCCCTGCACATCATGGTCGTCGCCGACGCGGACGGGCGGCTGCTGTGGCGGGAGGGGCACCGGTCGATCCTGCGCAAGGCGGACCGGCTGGGCTTCGCGGTGGGGGCCGACTGGGACGAGGCCGTGGTCGGCACGAACGGGGTGGGCACCGCCCTGGTGACGCGGCGGCCGGTCCAGGTGTTCTCGGCGGAGCACTTCGTCTCCAGCCACCACGACTGGACCTGCGCGGGGGCGCCCGTGCACGACCCGCGGGACGGCCGGCTGCTGGGCGTGGTCGACGTCAGCGGCCCGCTGGCCACCATGCACCCGGCCACCCTGGCCTGGGTGAGCTCCGTGGCCCGGCTCGCCGAGCGGGAGCTGCGGGTGCGGCACCTGGAGTCCCTGGAGCGGCTGCGGGCCGTGGCGGCCCCGCTGCTGGCCCGGCTGCCCGGGCGCGCCGCGGTCGTGGACCCGCACGGCTGGACGGCGGCGGTGACGGGGCTGGCCCCCGCCGACCGGGTCGCCCTGCCGAAGGGGCTGGGCCCCGGCCCGGTGTGGGTCGCGCAGCTGGGCGACTGCGTGGCCGAGCCGCTGCCCGGCGGCTGGCTGCTGCGGCTGGCCGAGGCGCGGGGCGCCGCGCCGGCGGTGAGCCGGGTGGTGCTGGACCTGAGCCGGCCCCGGTCCTGGTCGGCGACCGTGTACGGGGCCGCGGGCAGCTGGTCCCAGGAGCTGAGCCCGCGCCACGCGGAGCTGCTGTTCCTGCTGGCGGAGACCCCGCGGGGGCGTTCGGCGGCGGAGCTGGCCGCCGAGCTGTTCGGGGACCCGACGCGGACGGTGACGGTCCGGGCCGAGCTGTCCCGGGTGCGCAGACACCTGGCCGGGGTGCTGACGCACCGGCCGTACCGCTTCGCGGAGGACGTGGAGGTGGAGCTGATCCGCCCGGCGGACCCGGGCCGGCTGCTGCCCCACTCCACCGCCCCGGCCGTCATCAGGGCCCGCCTGGGCCGCGGCGGGGCGCCCGTGGTTCCCTGAACGGCCACTGCGCCGCACTACGCGGAGGCCCTGGACACCGACCCCGTCCACTCGCCGGACCCGGACCGGCCGTCATCAGGGCCCGCCTGGGCCCCGGCGGGGCGCCCGTGGTTCCCTGAACGGCATGAGCACCATCACACTCACCACCTGGTCCCTGGAGATGACCTCCCCCTCGGACCTCGTCCCGGCGGCGATACCGGGCCCGGAGATCACCATCGCCCGCGCGGAAGTCCCGTCCCCGGAACTGAGCCGCTTCCTGTACGCCTCGGTGGGCGGTGACATCCACTGGACGGACCGGCTGTCGCTGACCCGCGCGCAGTGGGTGGAGCTGCTGGAGCGGCCGGGGGTGGAGACGTGGATCGCGTACGACCGCGGCACCCCGGCGGGCTACGTCGAGCTGGACCCGCAGCCCGACGGTGTGGTGGAGATCATGTACTTCGGCCTCCTGCCGGACTTCCGGGGCCGCCGCATCGGGGGCCACCTGCTGACGTTCGGCACGGCCCGGGCCTGGGACCTCGCGTCCCGCTGGCCGGACCGCGAGCCGACCCGTCGGGTGTGGGTCCACACGTGCAGCCAGGACGGCCCGACGGCGATGGACAACTACCAGCGGCGCGGCTTCAAGGTCTTCAGGACGGAAACGGAACCGAAGGAAGAAACCCCGACCCCTGGGCCGTGGCCCGGCGCGTAGCCCCTGGCCGGGGGGGTTGCGGTGACCGGCGTCACCCCGCCGGGCGGGGTCGCCACCCTTCGCCGGGTGCCCGGGCGGGGCCGGGTGCCGCTGCGCGGAGCCGTCCCCTACCCGCCCTTCCACCGTTCCCCGGGCGCTGCCCGGACCCGCGCCTCAAACGCCGGCGGGGCTGAAAGACCGGGGCTCCGCCCCGGACCCCGATACCGGGCGCTCCGCGCCCGGTGCGCTCAAACGCCGCGCGGGCTGGAATTTCGCTGCGCGAAATCCAGCCCCGCCGGCGCTCTCCGGCCCCGGCCGGCACATCTCAGCCTCGCCGGCGTTTGAGGCGCGGGGGTCTGGGGGCGGAGCCCCCAGGGGGGTCCGGGGCGCAGCCCCGGGGAACGGGCGAAGGGCGGGTAGGGGACCTCGCCCCGCGCAGCGGCCCACCCACCCGCAGACGAGCCACCTGCCCCCGCCCGCCCCCGTGGCCCCGCCCCAGGTCCGACGGACGGAGTCCGGCGCAGCGACGCGAAGCCGGGGAGGCGCCCCGGCGCCGAGCCGTGCGAGCGGCGCGTCAAAAAGGTGACCGGGGTCACGCGGTCTCATGATCCGGGACGAGTTCGTCCGGATCGTGGACAGTAGTGGACTCCTCCAATCGCCACATGCCACGCTTCGGCCATGAATGGAGCTGGAATTGCCTTGGTGAGTCGGCGGCACGTCGACCTCGGCCGCATGTCCAGCGCCATCTGTCCGGCGCGCTGACGGAACCAGCACCCGCCGCACATCGCCGCAGTCCCCGCCGCCGCGGACGCGTCGATCACCCGCAAGCCCCCTGAGGCCGAACGCCACCGCCCGCCTGTCGGCAACCCCGACACACGGGCGGAAATCGGCCACACCTGCTCAGAGACTCCAGCGTGACAGGGGCGCGCCGCCGCTCCCCCCTGCCCCCGTTTCGAGCCGTTGAAGAAGGACGTACCCGCCATGGCCGCCACCCCTGAAACGCCCGCAGCCGCCCCCGCAGCCGCAGCGCGCCGCAAGACCGGCCGTCACCGCGGCGAGGGGCAGTGGGCCGTCGGGCACCACACGCCCCTCAACGGCAACGAGCAGTTCAAGAAGGACGACGACGGTCTCAACGTGCGGACGCGCATTGAGACGATCTACTCCAAGACGGGCTTCGACTCGATCGACCCCAACGACCTGCGCGGCCGTATGCGCTGGTGGGGCCTCTACACCCAGCGCAAGCCCGGGATCGACGGCGGCAAGACCGCGATCCTGGAGCCGGAGGAGCTGGACGACAAGTACTTCATGCTGCGCGTCCGCATCGACGGCGGCCGGCTGACCACCGAGCAGCTCCGCGTGATCGGCGAGATCTCCGAGGAGTTCGCGCGGGGCACCGCCGACCTCACCGACCGCCAGAACGTGCAGTACCACTGGATCCGGATCGAGGACGTCCCCGAGATCTGGCGCCGCCTGGAGGCCGTCGGCCTGTCGACCACCGAGGCCTGCGGTGACACGCCCCGCGTCATCCTCGGTTCGCCCGTCGCCGGCATCGCCCAGGACGAGCTCATCGACGGCACGCCCGCCATCGAGGAGATCTACCGCCGCATCGTCGGCAACCCGGACTTCTCCAACCTGCCCCGCAAGTTCAAGTCCGCGATCTCCGGCTCGCCGCTGCTCGACGTGGCGCACGAGATCAACGACATCGCCTTCGTCGGCGTGAACCACCCCGAGCACGGTCCCGGCTTCGACGTCTGGGTCGGCGGCGGCCTGTCCACCAACCCCAAGCTGGGCGTCCGCCTCGGCACCTGGGTCTCCCTGGACGAGGTCCCCGACGTCTACGAGGGCGTCATCTCGATCTTCCGCGACTACGGCTACCGGCGCCTGCGCACCCGCGCCCGCCTGAAGTTCCTCGTCGCCGACTGGGGCGCGGCCAAGTTCCGCCAGGTCCTGGAGGACGAGTACCTGAAGCGCAAGCTGACCGACGGCCCCGCGCCCGAGCAGCCCAGCGGCCAGTGGCGCGACCACGTCGGCGTGCACCAGCAGCAGGACGGCAAGTTCTACGTCGGCTTCGCACCCCGCGTCGGCCGCGTGGACGGCGCCACCCTCACCAAGATCGCGGACATCGCCGAGCAGCACGGCTCCGGCCGCCTGCGGACCACCGCCGAGCAGAAGATGATCGTCCTCGACATCGAGGCCGACCAGCTCGACTCCGTCGTCGCCGCCCTGGAGGCGCTGGACCTGCGGGTCAAGCCGTCCCCGTTCCGCCGCGGCACGATGGCCTGCACCGGCATCGAGTTCTGCAAGCTGGCCATCGTCGAGACCAAGGCGCGCGGCGCCTCGCTGATCGACGAGCTGGAGCGCCGCCTGCCGGACTTCGCCGAGCCGATCACCATCAACATCAACGGCTGCCCGAACGCCTGCGCCCGTATCCAGGTGGCGGACATCGGTCTCAAGGGGCAGCTGGTCCTGGACGACGACGGCAACCAGGTGGAGGGCTACCAGGTCCACCTGGGCGGCGCCCTCGGCCTGGAGGCCGGCTTCGGCCGCAAGGTCCGCGGCCTCAAGGTCACCTCGGCCGGTCTGCCCGACTACGTCGAGCGGGTCGTCAAGCGCTTCGAGGAGGAGCGCGAGGACGGCGAGCGCTTCGCCGCCTGGGTCGGCCGCGCCAGCGACGCGAGCCTCTCATGAGCGAGCGCGCCGCACCGTTCTACTGCCCGTACTGCGGCGACGAGGACCTGTTTCCCCACGAGACGGGTCACGGCGCCTGGGAATGCAGGGCCTGCAACCGAGCCTTCCAGCTGAAGTACCTCGGGCTGCTGGCCCGGGGTGTTCAGTCCAACACCGCTGGAGGGGACGAGATATGACCACTACTCAAGACGTGAGTCTCAGAGAACTGGCCGAGCAGGCGGGCCGCGACCTGGAGGACGCCTCCGCGCTGGACATCCTGCGCTGGGCCGTCGACACCTTCGGGAAGAAGTTCTGCGTGACCTCCTCCATGGAGGACGCGGTCGTCGCCCACCTGGCCTCGCGCGTGGCGCCGGGTGTGGACGTGGTCTTCCTCGACACCGGGTACCACTTCGAGGAGACGATCGGCACCCGTGACGCCGTCGAGGCGGTGATGGACGTCAACGTCATCACGCTGACCCCGCGCCAGTCGGTCGCCGAGCAGGACGCCGAGTACGGGCCGAAGCTCCACGACCGCGACCCGGACCTGTGCTGCAAGCTGCGCAAGGTCAAGCCCCTCGAAG
>NZ_JBWKEZ010000115.1:0-14139 GCF_056434525.1 Streptomyces sp. NPDC044002 | reverse complement strand
CGAGCGGTCCCTGCCCGCTCATCCCCCCAACCGCGGGCGGGGCTATTCATAGCCCCGCCGGCGTTTGAGGCGCGGGGGTCTGGGGGCGGAGCCCCCAGGAGGGGTCCGGGCGCAGCCCGGGGAACGGGCGAAGGGCGGGTAGGGGACCGCCCCGCGCAGCGGCCCAGCCGCGCCCGCACCACACCCGCGCGGCAGCGCCACGGCACCGGGGACGCCCCCACCCCGTCGCCGGGCGACAATGGCGGGGTGCTCCACGATCTCTTCCCGCCCGGCATCCAGCACGCCCTGGACCTCGCGGGCATCTTCGTCTTCGCCACCGCCGGCGCCCTCCTCGCGGTCCGCAAGAACTTCGACGTCTTCGGCATCTGCGTCCTCGCCCTCGTCACCGCCCTCGGCGGCGGCCTCCTGCGGGACCTCTGCATCGGTGCCGTCCCGCCCGCGGCCTTCAGCGAACTCAGCTTCTTCGTCACCCCCCTGATCGCCTCCGCGATCGTCTTCTTCCTCCACCCGGAGGTCCAGCGCATCAACCGCGCCATCAACGTCTTCGACGCCGCCGGCCTCGGGCTGTTCTGCGTCACCGGCACCACCAAGGCCTACGAGTACGGCCTCGGCCTGACCGCCTCCGCCGCGCTGGGCCTGGCCACGGCCGTCGGCGGCGGCGTGCTGCGCGACGTCCTCGCCAACGAGGTGCCCTCGCTGCTGCGCGACCGGGAGATGTACGCCGTGCCCGCCGTCGTCGGCGCCGCGATGGTGGCCGTGTTCATCGGCTTCGAGGTGCTCAACCCCGTGACCACCGGCATCGCCATCGTCACGACCTTCGTGCTGCGCCTGCTCGCGATGCGCTACCACTGGCGCGCCCCGCTGGCCTGGAACCGCCGTTCCTCGGTGGCCGAAGAGGTCTAGCCAGAGAAAGCTACCGCTTAGTAGCTTGCCGGTGTACCGTCATCGGCATGTCTTACGCAGCGGCCCAGGCCTCCATCGGCGACAGCGAATTCGACCGCGACACCACCGTCACCGCCCGCGCGGGCGAGCCCGGGGTGTACGACGCGGAGCTGTCCGCCGGCTGGACGATCATCACCGCCGTCAACGGCGGCTACCTGCTGGCCCTGGTCGGCCGGGCCCTCGCGTCGGCCCTGCCGCACCCGGACCCCTTCACCGTGTCCGCCCACTACCTGACCTCCTCCGTGCCCGGCCCCGCCGTGATCCGCACCGAGGTGGTCCGCGTCGGCCGCACCCTCTCCACGGGCCAGGCCTCGCTGTTCCAGTACGACGAGAACGGCGCCGAGGTCGAGCGCATCCGCGTCCTCGCCTCGTACGGGGACCTCGCCGCGCTCCCGGACGCCGTGCACACGGTGGCGCGCCCGCCGGCCATCCCGGCGTACGAGGACTGCCTCGGCCCCGAGGCCGGCCCGGCCCCGATCCCCGGCAGCAACGCGATCGTCGACCGGCTCCGGCTCCGCCTGGACCCGGCGACCGCGGGCTGGGCGGTCGGCGCACCCTCCGGCAAGGGCGAGATGCGGGCCTGGTTCGAGCTGGCCGACGGCCGCGACGCCGATCCGCTGTCGCTGCTGCTCGCGGTGGACGCGCTGCCGCCGACCGCCTTCGACCTCGGCCTGCTGGGCTGGGCCCCGACCGTGGAGCTCACCACGCACATCCGCTGCCGCCCGGCGCCGGGCCCGCTGCGGGTGGGCATCGTCACCCGCAACCTGGCCGGGGGCTTCCTGGAGGAGGACGCCGAGGTCTGGGACTCCGCCGACCGGCTGGTGGCCCAGTCCCGCCAGCTGGCCCGCGCCCCGCGTTAGGGGCTGGAGGGGCCGGAGGAGCCGGAGGGGCCGCGCCGGGCCGTGGAGGGGGCGGCCCGGTGGTCGGACCAACCCCACCCGGGCGGGACCCGGTGGGGCGGCGGACTCGTAGAATCAAAAAATCATGGCCTACCTCGACCACGCCGCGACCACGCCGATGCTCCCGGAAGCCGCTGCGGCGATGACCGCGCAGTTCGCCGCCACCGGTAACGCGTCCTCCCTGCACGCCGCCGGCCGCCGGGCCCGCCGTACCGTCGAGGAGGCCCGCGAGTCCCTCGCCGAGGCGCTCGGCGCGCGCCCGAGCGAGGTGGTCTTCACCGCGGGCGGCACCGAGGCCGACAACCTCGCCGTCAAGGGCCTCTACTGGGCCCGCCGCGACGCCGACCCGGCCCGCAGGCGGGTCCTCGCCAGCCCCGTCGAGCACCACGCCGTCCTCGACGCCGTCCACTGGCTCGCCGAGCACGAAGGGGCCGAGGTCGAGTACCTCCCCGTCGACCGCCACGGCCGCGTGCACCCCGAGGACTTCCGGGCGGCCCTGGAGCGCAACCCCGACGACGTCGCCCTCGCCACCGTGATGTGGGCCAACAACGAGATCGGCACCGTCATGCCGATCGGGGAACTGGCCGCCGTCGCGCGGGAGTTCGCCGTACCCCTGCACTCCGACGCCGTCCAGGCCTTCGGCCAGCTCGACGTCCGCTTCGGCGACAGCGGCCTCGCCGCCATGACCGTCAGCGGCCACAAGGTCGGCGGCCCCTACGGCATCGGCGCGCTACTGCTCGGCCGTGACCAGAGCCCCGTCCCGGTCCTGCACGGCGGCGGCCAGGAGCGGCACGTCCGCTCCGGCACCCTCGACGTGCCCGCCATCGCCGCCTTCTCGGTGGCGGCCGTACTCGCCGCCGAGCGGCGCGAGCGGTTCGCCGCCGAGGTCGGAGCCCTGCGCGACGAGCTGATCGCGGCCGTGCTGGCCGCCGTCCCCGACGCCGTCCTCGGCGGCGACCCGGTGGACCGGCTGCCGGCCAACGCCCACTTCAGCTTCCCCGGCTGCGAGGGCGACTCGCTCCTGCTGCTGCTGGACGCGCAGGGCATCGAGTGCTCGACCGGCTCCGCCTGCACGGCAGGCGTCGCCCAGCCCAGCCACGTCCTGCTGGCGGCCGGTACGGACCCCCGGCTGGCCCGCGGCACCCTGCGGTTCTCCCTGGGGCACACCTCCACCAAGGAGGACGTCGCCGCCGTCGCCGCCGCGATCGGCCCCGTCGTGGAGCGCGCCCGCAGCGCCGGCCTCAGCTAGCGGCCCCGGCCCCGAGCTCCTGCCCGACCATGCGGATGTAGCGGTCCCAGTCCCAGTGCGGGCCCGGGTCCGTGTGGTCGGCGCCCGGCACCTCGTCGTGGCCCAGGATGTGCTTCCGGTCCGCCGGTATGCCGTACCTCCGGCAGACGTCGGCGGCCAGCCGGGCCGAGGCCGCGTACATGGCGTCCGTGAAGTCCCGGGGGCGGTCGACGAAGCCCACGTGCTCGATCCCGACGCTGCGCTCGTTCATGTCCCGGTTTGCCGCGTGGAAGGCCACGTCCAGCTCGCGCACCATCTGCTCCACATGGCCGTCCTGGCGCACGATGTAGTGCGCCGACGCCTTGTGGAACGGGTTCTTGAACGCGTCGACCGAGGACTCGAAGCCGCCCTGCGTGACATGGACGACGATCCGGTCCACCCGGTAGTCGTCGGGCCGGTCCGCGAGCCGCCAGTTCGCCGGCGAGGCCGCCGTCCAGCTCGCGGCCGCGTAGTCGAGCTCGCCCTCCTTGCGCGGCTTGGACACCCCCGGCAGCAGCCACCAGGCCCGGCCGATCTCGTCCCGGGCCGCGAACCCCGCCGCCGCGAGGACCCCCAGCCCGCCCAGCAGCACCGCCCGCCGGGTCCGGCGCGGCCCCCTGGGCCCCTTCTCCACCTGCTCGGTCATGTGATCCACCCCCCACAGCCGATAACGCGCTGTGACCCCGCCCGGTTCCCCGTACCCTGGACGGTGCTATGACTGAGAACCTGCCGCGCACCGCCCGCCCCCTCCGCGTCCTGGCCGCCATGTCCGGCGGCGTGGACTCCGCCGTCGCCGCCGCCCGCGCCGTCGAAGCCGGGCACGACGTCACCGGGGTCCACCTGGCGCTCTCCGCGAACCCCCAGTCCTTCCGGACCGGCGCCCGCGGCTGCTGCACCATCGAGGACTCCCGCGACGCCCGCCGCGCGGCCGACGTCATCGGCATCCCCTTCTACTGCTGGGATCTCGCCGAGCGCTTCCGCGAGGACGTCGTCGAGGACTTCATCGCCGAGTACGAGGCCGGGCGCACCCCGAATCCCTGCCTCCGCTGCAACGAGAAGATCAAGTTCGCGGCGCTGCTCGACAAGGCCCTCGCCCTCGGCTTCGACGCCGTCTGCACCGGCCACTACGCCACCATCGTCGAGAACGCCGACGGCTCCCGCGAGCTGCACCGCGCCTCCGACATGGCCAAGGACCAGTCCTACGTCCTCGGCGTCCTCGACGAGAAGCAGCTGGCCCACGCCCTCTTCCCGCTCGGCGACACGATCACCACCAAGGACGAGATCCGCGCCGAGGCCGAGCGCCGGGGCCTGGCCGTCGCGAAGAAGCCCGACAGCCACGACATCTGCTTCATCGCCGACGGCGACACCCAGGGCTTCCTCGCCAAGCGCCTCGGCAAGGCCGAGGGCGACATCGTCGACGGCACCACCGGCGAGAAGGTCGGCACCCACGAGGGTGCCTACGGCTTCACCATCGGCCAGCGCAAGGGCCTGCGCATCGGCCACCCGGCCCCCGACGGCAAGCCCCGCTACGTCCTGGACATCTCCCCGGTGAACAACACGGTCACCGTGGGCCCCGTCGAGGCCCTCGACGTCACCGCCCTCACCGCGATCCGCCCCCGCTGGTGCGGCTCCACCCCCGCCGCCCCGGGCACCTACACCGCGCAGCTGCGCGCCCACGGCGGCGAGACCGAGGTCTTCGCCGAGGTCGTGGACGGCGAGCTGCGCGTCACTTTCACGGAGCCGGTCCGCGGCGTGGCCCCCGGCCAGGCGATCGTCCTCTACGACGACACCCGCGTGGTCGGCTCCGCCACCATCGCGACGACGACCCGGGCCGCGGCCGGCGCCAGCGCCTAGCCGACCGTCAGGACGATCTTGCCGGTGGTGCGGCCGAGCTCGCCGATCTCGTGGGCCTTCGCGGCCTCCGCGAGCGGCAGGACGGTGTCCACCAGCGGCTTCAGCGCGCCGCCGTCGGCAAGCGCGGCGATCTCGCGCAGCCCCTGCCGGTCCGGCTCGACCAGCACCCACTCGGCCCGGAAGCCGCGGGGGTCGGCCGGGACGTCGTCCGGGCCCGGCAGGGTGACCAGGCGGCCGCCCTCGCGGAGCACCGAGAGGGAGCGTTCGGCGATCTCGCCGCCGAGGCCGTCCAGGACGACGTCCACGTCCGAGACGACGTCCTCGAACGCCACGGCGCGGTAGTCGACGACCTCGTCCGCGCCCAGCGAGCGCAGCAGCTCGTGCTTGCCCGCGCTGGCCGTGCCGATCACGTACGCCCCGCGCGCCTTGGCGATCTGCACCGCCAGGTGTCCGACCCCGCCGGCGGCCGCGTGCACGAGGACCCGCTCGCCGGGACGCACGTCCGCGGTGTCCACCAGCGCCTGCCAGGCCGTCAGCGCGGCCAGCGGCAGGGCGGCGGCCTCGACGTGGCTCAGCGAGGCGGGCTTGACGGCCAGCTGCCGGGCCGGGGCCACCACGTACTCCGCGTAGCCGCCGGCCTGCCGCGGGAAGAGCGGCATGCCGTACACCTCGTCACCGGGGCGGAAGACGGTCGAGCCGGGGCCGGCGGCCACGACGGTGCCCGAGACGTCCCAGCCGACGATCGGGGTCTCGCCCCACTCGATCAGGTGGCCGGACGCCCGCGTCTTCCAGTCGACCGGGTTGACGCCGGCCGCGTGGACGCGGACGAGGACCTCGCCCAGCCCCGGCTCCGGCCGCTCGATCTCCCGCTCGACCAGGGTCTCGGGGCCGCCCCACTCGTTCACGACGATCGCACGCATCTCTACTGCCTCATTCCACTGGATTCCGTACTTTTCCGGGCGTTGCCCGGCGACATCACTCAGATTCGGGCATCGCGCACCACCGTGGTATTGGCCGTCCGGCCACCATGTGACAGGATCTGGCCATGAGTACGCACCCCGACGGAAGCGGCCCCCACGGCAGGCACCTGATCGCGGTGCTCGCCCTGCCCGGCTTCCCGCCCTTCGAGCTGGGCATCCCCTCGCGCGTCTTCGGCCAGGCCGTGGACGAGGCCGGCGAACCCCTGTACGAGGTCGTCGTCTGCACCGCGGACGGCCTGCCCGTCCCCAGCGACTCCGGCTTCACCCTCCAGCCCGCCGCCGGCCCCGAGGCACTCGCCGCCGCCGACACGGTGATCGTCCCGCCCACCCACGCCATGCCCGAGCTGGCGCTCGGCGGCCCGCTGCCGCCCGCGGTGGCCGCCGCCATCGCCGGCATCCGGCCCGGCACCCGCCTGGTCTCCATCTGCTCCGGCTCGTACGTCCTCGCCGCCGCCGGACTCCTCGACGGCCGGCCCGCCACCACCCACTGGAACCTCGCCCCCGAGTTCCGCCGGGCCTACCCCCGGGTCCGGGTCGACGAGGAGGTCCTCTTCGTCGACGACGGCGACGTCCTGACCTCCGCCGGGGTCTCCGCCGGCGTCGACCTGTGCCTCCACCTGATCCGCCGCGACCACGGCGCCGCCGTCACCAACCGCGCCGCCCGCATGTGCGTCGTACCGCCCTGGCGCGACGGCGGCCAGGCACAGTTCATCGACCGGCCGGTCCCCGAACCCACCGTCGCCACCACCACCGCCACCCGCGCCTGGGCCCTGGAACGGCTCGGCGAGCCGATCTCCCTCGCCGAACTCGCCGAGCACGCCCGGATGAGCCTGCGCACCTTCACCCGGCGCTTCCGCGACGAGGTCGGCATGACCCCCGTCCAGTGGCTCACCGCCCAGCGCCTGGAGATCGCCCGCCACCTGCTGGAGTCCAGCGACCTCCCCGTCGACCTGGTCGCCCACCGCTCCGGCTTCGGCACGGCCAACTCCCTGCGCCAGCACATGCGGGCCTCCATCGGCGTCTCCCCGATCGCCTACCGCCGCACCTTCCAGCCCGCCGCCCGGGCATGACCTCCGGGGTAATCGCCACCGCGGGCGCCCGCTGACAGCATCGGAGCAACGGCCGGGCACCGCCCGGAACACCGACAGGGGAGGCCCACATGACCGCGTACGCCATCGCCCACCTGCACCGGCCGACCGTCAACGAGGACGTCCTGCGCTACATCGAGGAGATCCAGGCGACCATGGACCCCTTCGGCGGCCGCTTCCTCGTCCACGGCAAGGAGGCCGAGGTACTCGAAGGCCCCTTCCCCGGCACGGTCGTCGTCATCGGCTTCCCCGACATCGAGCGGGCCCGCGCCTGGTACGCCTCCGACGCCTACCGGGCCATCCTCCCGCTGCGCACCGACCACATCCCCGGCACCGCGATCCTGGTCGAAGGGGTCCCCGCCGACTACGACGCCACCGGGCGGGCGGGCGCCCTGCGCGAGGCCGCCGGACTCTGACCCGCCCCGGGCCGGGCCGCGGACCGGGGCGGCGGCGGGGCCCGGGCGGATGCGAGCATGGCGGTATGCCTACTCACCTGATCACCGGCGCCGGTTCCGGCATCGGCGCCGCCGTCGCCGCCCGCCTGCACGCCCGCGGCGACGACCTCGTCCTGCTCGCCCGCGACGCCGCCCGCGCCCGGCAGCTCATGGAGCGCTACGCGGGCGCCCGGGTCCTCGTGGGCGACCTGTCCGACCCCGACCGGCTCTCCTGGGCCTTCTCCAAGCAGCAGATCCCCGAGCGCATCGACTCCCTCCTGCACATCGCCGGGATCGTCGACCTCGGGCCGGTCGGGGAGCTCCGCCCCAAGACCTGGCACCAGCAGCTCAACGTCAACCTGATCGCCCCGGCCGAGGTCACCCGGCTTCTGCTGCCCACCCTGCGCGCCTCCAAGGCCACCGTCGTCTTCGTGAACTCCGGCGCCGGCCTCGCCGCCCACGCCGACTGGAGCGCGTACGCCGCCTCCAAGCACGGCCTCAAGGCCCTCGCCGACTCCCTGCGCGCCGAGGAGAAGCCCAACGGCATCCGCGTCACCTCCGTCTACCCCGGCCGCACCGCCAGCCCCATGCAGGCCAAGGTGCACTCGCAGGAGGGCAAGGAGTACGACCCCGAGCGCTGGATCGACCCCGAGTCCGTGGCGACGACCATTGTCATGGCCGTCGACCTGCCGCGCGACGCCGAGGTCAACGACCTGTCCGTCAGGCCCGGCCGATGACGGCGAGCGCCACCGGCGTCGGCTCCCTGCCCGGCGGCGACGCCCGCGAGGCCGCCAAGACCGCGACGGGCTCCTTCGAGGAGTTCCCGTACCTGCCCGAGCTGCCCGCCCGCGGACCCGGCGCGGACATGATCGGCCGCTCCCTCGGGCTGCTCGTCGACATGTACGCCCACGTCGAGCCCAGCGGCTGGCGGGTCAGCGACCGCCCCGGCCGCGACACCCGCCGCGCCCGCTCCTGGCTGGGCGAGGACCTCGACGCCCTGGAGGAGTTCACCCAGGGCCACACCGGCAAGCTCAAGGTCCAGGCCGTCGGCCCGTGGACCCTGGCCACCGCCCTCGAACTGCACGGCGGCGAGGCCGTCCTCCAGGACGCCGGAGCCTGCCGCGACCTGGCCGGATCCCTCGCCGAAGGCCTGCGCGACCACCTCGCCGACGTGCGCAAGCGCGTCCCCGGCGCCGAGATCGTGCTCCAGTACGACGAGCCGTCCCTCACCGCCGTCCTGCGCGGCCGGGTGCGCTCCGCCAGCGGCTACCGCACCTACCGGGCCGTCGACCGCCAGGTGGTCGAGAGCACCCTGCGCGACCTCTTCGCCGTCCACGACGGGGAGGTCGTCGTGCACTCCTGCGCGCCCGAGGTCCCCTTCGCGCTGCTGCACCGGGCCGGTGCCACGGGCGTCTCGTTCGATTTCTCACTGCTCACCGAGCGCGAGGACGACGCCATCGGCGAGGCCGTCGAAGGCGGGCTGAAACTCTTCACCGGAGTGGTGCCGGGCACCGATGCCCCGTTGTCAGACCCGGGCGGTAGCGTCATGGGTGTCAGGAAGCTCTGGCGCAGGCTGGGACTGGCCCCGGGGACTCTCGCCGAGTCCGTCGTGGTCACCCCGTCGTGCGGTCTGGCGGGCGCCTCGCCCGCGTACGCCCGCGCGGCGCAGGCCCATTGCGTCAGGGCGGCGAGGTCGCTCGCCGACAACCCTGAGTGACGGTCGAGCACGGGCCACGGGAGGACACGGCATGGCAGCCGAACAGCAGGACACGGCAGTACCGACGGCGGCGCGCGAGCAGCACCAGCTGCTCGCCGAGCAGGTCGAGGAGCACCGCTTCCGGTACTACGTGAACGACCAGCCGGTCGTCAGCGACGCCGAGTTCGACCAGCTGCTGCGCTCCCTGGAGGCCCTGGAGGAGCAGTACCCCGAGCTGCGCACGCCCGACTCGCCCACCCAGAAGGTGGCCGGGGCGTACGAGACGGACTTCGCCTCCGTCGAGCACCGCGAGCGGATGCTCTCCCTCGACAACGCCTTCGACGACGAGGAGCTGTCCGCCTGGGCCGACCGGGTGGCCCGGGACGTGAACACCCCGGACTACCACTACCTGTGCGAGCTCAAGGTGGACGGCCTCGCCGTCAACCTCACCTACGAGAACGGCCGCCTCACCCGCGCCGCCACCCGCGGCGACGGCCGCACCGGCGAGGACATCACGCCCAACGTCCGCACCATCGCCGAGATCCCGGACCGCCTGGCGGGCGACCGCGTCCCGGCCCTCGTCGAGATCCGCGGCGAGGTGTACTTCCCGATGGAGAAGTTCGAGGAGCTCAACGCCCGGCTCGTCGAGGCCGAGGCCAAGCCCTTCGCCAACCCGCGCAACGCGGCCGCAGGTTCGCTGCGCCAGAAGGACCCCAAGGTCACCGCGACCCGCCCGCTGCACATGGTGGTGCACGGCATCGGCGCCCGCGAGGGCTTCGAGATCGAGCGCCAGTCGCAGGCCTACGAGCTGCTGCGCGAATGGGGCCTGCCCACCGCCCAGCACAACAGGGTCGTCTCCTCGCTGGCCGAGGTCCGCGAGTTCATCGCCCACTTCGGCGAGAACCGGCACTCCGTGGAGCACGAGATCGACGGCGTCGTCGTCAAGCTCGACGAGATCGCCCTCCAGGGCCGCCTCGGCTCCACCGCCCGCGCCCCCCGCTGGGCCATCGCCTGGAAGTACGCCCCCGAAGAGGTCAACACCAAGCTCGTCGACATCAAGGTCGGCGTCGGACGCACCGGGCGCGTCACCCCGTACGCCCAGGTGGAGCCGGTGACGGTGGCCGGCTCCGAGGTCGAGTTCGCGACCCTGCACAACCAGGAGGTCGTCAAGGCCAAGGGCGTCCTCATCGGGGACACCGTCGTCCTGCGCAAGGCCGGCGACGTCATCCCCGAGATCCTCGGCCCCGTCGTGGACCTGCGGGACGGCACCGAGCGCGAGTTCGTCATGCCGGCCCTCTGCCCCGAGTGCGGGACCGAGCTGCGCCCGATGAAGGAGGGCGACATCGACGTCCGCTGCCCCAACGGGCAGACCTGCCCCGCGCAGCTGCGGGAGCGCCTCTTCTACCTGGGCGGCCGGCAGTCCCTCGACATCGAGAACTTCGGCATGGTGGCCGCCGCCGCCCTGACCGGGCCGCTGGAGCCGGCGCAGCCGCCGCTGCTGGACGAGGGCGACCTCTTCGACCTCACCATCGAGCAGCTGCTGCCCATCAAGGCGTACGTCCTGGACCCGGACAGCGGCCTGCCCAAGCGGGACCCGAAGACCGGCGAGGAGAAGATCGTCACGGTCTTCGCCAACCAGAAGGGCGAGCCGAAGAAGAACGCCCTGGCCATGCTGGAGAACATCGCGGCCGCCAAGGACCGCCCGCTGGCCCGGATCATCAACGGCCTGTCGATCCGGCACGTCGGCCCGGTCGCCGCCGAGGCGCTCGCCCGCGAGTTCCGCTCGATCGAGCGCATCGAGCAGGCCACCGAGGAGGAGCTGACGGCCACCGAGGGCGTCGGGGCGATCATCGCCGCCTCCCTCAAGGAGTGGTTCGCCGTCGACTGGCACCAGGAGATCCTGCGCAAGTGGCGGGCCGCCGGCGTACGGATGGAGGAGGAAGGTTCCGCCGAGGAGGAGGGGCCGCGCCCGCTGGAGGGCCTGACCGTCGTCGTCACCGGCACCCTCCAGAACCACACCCGCGACGGGGCCAAGGAGGCCCTGCAGAGCCGCGGCGCCAAGGTCACCGGCTCGGTGTCGAAGAAGACCTCCTTCGTCGTCGTCGGCGACAACCCCGGCTCGAAGTACGACAAGGCCGTACAGCTGGGGCTCGCGATCCTCGACGACGCCGGCTTCGAGGTGCTCCTCGGACAGGGGCCCGACGCCGCGCGCGAGGCCGCGCTCCCGCTGGAGGGCGCCGCCGCGGCCGAGGGCGGGCAGTAACCCGCACGGGAGTCGTCCAGGGGGCGGCGGAGGCGAACGGATGCATGGCGCCCGCCCGTACGGGCGGGCGCACGCCCGGCGCGGTCCCGGTGGTAAACGGCCGGTCGACGCCTGGTCGAGGGGCGATGAGCTGTCGGATCATCGGACGGGTGACGGAGGGGTCCTGGTCCAAACTCACCCGTTCGGCGGATACCGTACTGATGAGGATGGCTGGGCCGCATTCGGGCAACCACCGCCGACCGCTGCCCCTGGGAGCCTCTCGCGTCCTACTGTTGTGGGGTGCGCCTGTCGTGCGCGGCTGCCTGATGCGCTTTCAGCCGTGATGGCATGACATCGGGGCCATCGCGTGGCATCGGCATCGCCGGCTGTGAGAGGGACGGGCATGAAACCCACCGAAAGCGCCGACCCGTCACCTGAATTCGGCGGGGAGATCCCGCCCGTGCGGGCGGGCCGGCTCGGTGTCCTGGGTGCCAGGACACCGGAGACCCGCGCCCTCGACACCGGAGCGGGTGCACCGGGACACGAGCGGCGGCGCACCGTGCTGCCCCTCGCCCTCGTCGGCTTCGCCGCCGTGGTGCTCGCCGCCGGCATCGCCTCCGCACTGACCAACCGTCAGGCGCTCTTCCCCGGCGGCTCCGTGGGATGGGGGCTCGCCCTGCTCACCGGCATCATCGTCGGCCACCTCGTCGCACTGGGCCGCGACCGCTGGTGGGGCGGCACCGGATCCGGTGCGGCGCTCACCCTCGGCGTCCTGATCCTCTACGGCTGGATCCCCGCCGGACTCGTCTCCCTGGCGGTGGTCTCCCTCGTCGGGGCCGCGCGCCGGCAGCGCTGGCGCCAGGGCCTGCTGCACGGCTCCGTCGACATCCTCGGCATCGGCGCGGGGGCCCTCGTACTGGCGGCCTTCGGCGACGCGCCGAGCGTCGAGAGGCCGTGGCCGCCCGCGGACTGGGACCTCGCGGCCGCCCCCGAGGTGGTCCTCGTCGCCCTCTCCTACCTGCTGGTCACCCGGATCCTGCTGTGGTTCGCGCTCACCCCGCGCGGCGGCGGCCTGCCCACCGTGGCCCGCGCGACCATCCTCCGCCAGGCCCTGGTCGCCGCGGCCCTGCTCGGCATCGCCCCGCTGATCTGCGTGGTCGCCAGCACCCAGCCGGTCCTGCTGCCGCTGTTCGCCGTGCCGCTCATCGCCCTCGACTCCACCCTGTGGATCGCCCGGGCCCGCGCCGAGGAACAGCTGCGCGACCCGCTGACCGGGCTGCCGAACAGGCAGTGGCTGCTGGAGCGGGCCTGGTCCGCGCTGGACGAGGCCGAACGCCAGGGCACCCGGTCGGCCCTCGTACTGATCGACCTGGACCGCTTCCGCGCCGTCAACGACACCCTCGGCCACCTCGCGGGCGACCGGCTGCTGCTCCAGATCGCCGAGCGGCTGCGCCAGGCGCTGCCGGCCGACGCCGAGGCCGCCCGGCTCGGCGGCGACGAGTTCGCCGTCCTCCTGCCCACCACCGACTCCACCACCAGCGCCCAGCGCGTCGCCCGCAACCTGGTCGCCGAGCTCAGCTCCCCGCTGGACCTCGACGGCCTCACACTCGTCCTGGAGGCCAGCGCCGGCCTCGCCGTCTTCCCGGACCACGCACTGGACGCGGAAGGCCTGCTGCGCCGCGCGGACGTGGCCATGTACCAGGCCAAGCGGGACCGCACGGGCGTCGAGGTCTACGAGTCCAAGCGCGACAGCAACACCCCCGACCGGCTCGGCCTCCTCGGCGACCTGCGCCGGGCCCTCGACGCCGGCGAGGTGGAACTCCACTACCAGCCGAAGGTCCGCTTCGACGGCCAGGTCGCCGGCCTGGAGGCGCTGGTCCGCTGGGTGCACCCCGAGCGCGGGCGGGTCCCCCCGGACGAGTTCATCGCCATCGCCGAGACCTCCGGGCTGATGCCGCACCTGACGGAGTACGTCCTGGAGACGGCCCTCGCCCAGGTCGCCCGCTGGCGGGCGCAGGGCCTGAAGGTCCCCGTCGCCGTCAACGTCTCGCCGCGCGACGTCCACACCCCCGGCTTCGCGGGAGCCGTCGCCGCCCGGCTGGCCCGGCACGGGGTCCCGGCCAGCGGCCTCCAGCTGGAGATAACGGAACACGTCCTGCTGGAGGACCCGCAGCGGGCCGCCGACACCATGGCGGGCCTCACGGGCCACGGAGTGAAGATGTCCCTGGACGACTTCGGCACGGGCTACTCCTCCCTGGTCCACCTGCGCCGCCTCCCGGTGAGCGAGCTCAAGATCGACCGCTCGTTCGTCGCCCGCCTCGCGGTGGACGCCCAGGACGCGGAGATCGTCCGCTGCACGGTCGACCTGGCCCACTCCCTGGGCCTGCTCGTGGTCGCCGAGGGCGTCGAGGACGACGAGACCTGGGAACGGCTGCGGGACCTGGGCTGCGACGCCGTGCAGGGCTGGCTGGTCGCCGCCGCCATGCCGCCGCAGGAAGCCACCGCCTGGCTGCTGGCCCGCGGCGAACGCGGCTGGCGCCGCCCGGCCGACATCACGGCGGAACTCGCCGCCACCGGCTCCGCCGAAACCCCGGCCCCGTAACCCGGGCGGGACCGGACCCGCGCCGCTGCGCGAGGCTGGTCCCCTACCCGCCCTTCCACCGTTCCCAGGGGCTCCGCCCCTGACCCCGGTCGGGGTTAAGAGCGGGGGGGGGGGGGGGAGGAGCAGGGGAAGGGG
>NZ_JBWKEZ010000114.1:0-14371 GCF_056434525.1 Streptomyces sp. NPDC044002 | reverse complement strand
TTGAGGACCCGAAAGATCCCCTTTTTTGCGCCGCCTGCCCCCCCGAAGAAAGAACCCTGCTCACAAAGGAACACGGTCCCGGGGGGGTGGGAGGGGGGGGGGGGGGGGCCCCCCCCCCCCCCCCCGGGTGCGGTAGCCGCCGCTACCGGCACTCGGGCGCGACGCCCGTCATCGACATGAACGCGACCGTCTGGCATCCGGGGTCCGTGTGCGGACGCCCCGTCGTCCAGTCGACGACCGCCTGGCCCCCGGCCGCCAGCAGCAGTACCGCCAGCGTCGCCACGATCCCCGTGACCGCGCCCCTGGTCAGGCGGCGCACCATACCCCCATCGGCAGCGGGGCGCCCTGGAAGACCGGCACGTCCCGCAGAACCAGCATCCGTTCCATGGCGGCATCATCACCCCGCCCCCCGCATCCCGCCACCCGAAGTGACGGGGCGGTCACGCGGCGGCGCCCCCGGTCACCCGGCTCCCCCGGTCACCCCGAGCCGCGCGGGGTGCCCCCGGCGTCGAACTCGCACCAGACGGCCTTCCCGTCGCCCCGGGACTCCACCCCCCAGTGCGTGGCCAGGGCGTCCACCAGCAGCAGCCCGCGCCCCGTGGTGGCCGCCTCGCCCGGGGTGCGCCGGCGCGGCCACACGCTGGAGCGGTCCTTGACCCACAGCCGGATCCGCCGCACCGGCTCGGGCAGCACCTCCATGGTCAGCACCGCCCCGCCGTCGGTGTGCAGCAGGGCGTTGACCAGCAGCTCCCCCGCGGCGAGCTCGACGTCGTCGGCGAGTTCGGCCATGCCCCAGTCGCGCAGGGCCTGCCGCAGGGCGTAGCGGGCCTCGGACAGGCCCTCGGGGTCGGCCTGGTGGACGTACTGGTGGATGCGCGGCGCCCGGTGGGTGCCGGGGTCCGGGGCGCGGCGCAGGACGAGCAGGGCCACGTCGTCGCCGGAGCCCCAGCGTTCCCAGAGCCGGTCCAGGAGGTGGTCGGCGAGGGCGCCGGCGCCCTGGGGGCCGCTGCGGACGGCGTGGGCGAGGGAGTCCATGCCGGTGGTGATGGTGGTGCCGGGTTCCTCGACGAGCCCGTCGGTGCACAGGACGAGCGTTTCGCCGGGGACCAGGTCGAGGCGGGTCTCGGGGAAGTCCTCGTGTTCGAAGACGGAGGCCAGGCCGAGGGGGAGGCCGCCGCGGACGTTGGGCCAGCCGGTTCGGCCGTCCGTGTGGCGGATCAGCGGGCCGAGGTGGCCGGCGCGGACGGCCCGTACGCCTCCGGTCTCCAGGTCGACCTGTGCGTACATGCAGGTGGCGAAGCGTTCGGTGTCGAGTTCGGCGAGGAAGCGGGAGGCGCGCGCGAGGACGGTGGAGGGCGGGTGGCCCTCGCCCGCGTAGGCGCGCAGGGCGATGCGCAGCTGGCCCATGATGGCGGCGGCGTGGGTGTCGTGGCCCTGTACGTCGCCGACGACGATGCCGACGCGGTCGCGGGGCAGGGCGATGACGTCGTACCAGTCGCCGCCGACCTCGCGCCCGCTCCATGCGGAGTGGTAGCGGACGGCGATCTCCCCGCCGGTGATGTCGGGGATGCGGCGGGGCAGCATGGCGGCCTGGAGGCCGGTGGCGAACTCGCGTTCCTGGTCGAAGAGGAGCGCCCGCTGGAGGGACTGGGCGACGATGCCGGCGAGGCCCAGGCACAGGTTGCGTTCCTCGGGGCTGAACTCGGTGCGCCGCCGGTAGAAGAGCACGAGTCCGCCGATGGCCTTGGCCTGGGCGATCAGGGGGAGGTAGGCGGCCGCGTCGTAGTGGATGCGGCGCAGGTAGTCGGCGAGCAGGGGGAACTCGCCGGCGAGTTCGGTGAGCGAGGTGACGAAACGTGCCTGCCGGCTGAGGATGGCCTGGGAGAGCGGCAGCGATCCGTCCAGGCGGGTGAACTTGCGCTCGCTGAGGATCTCCAGGGTCTCCCCGCTCAGCGCGATGATCTTGATGGTGCCGTTCTCGACGAGGCCCAGCGCCAGCCCGTCCGCGCCGAGCCGTTCCAGCGCGCCGGCGCCGGTCAGGGCGGCCGTCACGTCGTCGACGGTCACCGCCCGCGACAGGGCCTCGGTGGTGCGCTGCACGATGGCGGCCTGCTGGACGCGGGCGCTCTCCAGTCTCCGCAGGACCGTCGCGTGGGCGAGCTCGGCGGTGGCGTCCCGGACGATCCCGGCGATCCGCAGGGGCCGGCCGTCGTCGTCGCGCAGCACCCGGCCGGTGGTGTGGGTCCACTGGTCGCGGCCGTCGCGCCGGCGCACGGTGAAGTACGAGCCGTAGGTGGACCCGCCGGCCTCCAGCACCGCGGTCACGGTGTCCGAGAGCCGGGCCGCGTCGTCGGGCGGGATCCGCACGCCGAGGGCCTCGGGGGTGTGGTCGAACTCGGCCGGCTCCAGGTCGAAGACGGCCAGGCCGGCCTCGTCCAGGCTGAGGGTGCCCGCGTCCAGGTCCCATTCGAAGCTGCCCATGCCGTTGAGCGCGAGCCGCTCCCCCGGGCCCGTCACCAGCCCTGGAGTGCCGCGTTCCGGTTCGTCGCGCTCCGCCGCTGCCACGAGAGACACACCACCTAACGGCCTGGCCAGCACGGCTGGGAGATGAGCCGCTCCCACTCCTCGTCAGGATGCCCCGGAAGGGTGCGCCCGGCCTCTCGCCACCGCTTGACGAGGGAGAGGTAGATCGAGGGCTGGTCGCCGGCCCCGAAATGACCGGCGGCCCGCCACCCGTACGACGCTCCGTGCGGCGCCGCGTACGACGCCCCGTGCGA
Source organism: Streptomyces sp. NPDC044002 (assembly GCF_056434525.1). Lineage (NCBI taxonomy): Bacteria > Bacillati > Actinomycetota > Actinomycetes > Kitasatosporales > Streptomycetaceae > Streptomyces > Streptomyces sp. NPDC044002. Next base: position 11,594 of record NZ_JBWKEZ010000114.1, on the reverse strand, counting down.
TGCCCCGTACGAGGCCCCGGCCGCGCCCCGGGGCGGCTGGCCCGCCGCCCGGGCCGTGGGCTGCTCCCCGCGGCTGGCGGGGATGCGCACCCAGCCACGGCCGCCCTGTGCTCGCTCCGCGCCCATCGCGGACCCCTCTCAGGTGGATCTCAGCGTAGATACGTCTCCGGTCGCCCGGCGGCGGCCCGGACCGGCCGGGACGCGCCGGAGGAGCCCGGCAGCGGACCCCGGGCGCCGAGGCGCTTGCGGACTCCCTTCACCAGTCTCCCCGCCGTGAACCCCGCACCGTGCACGAATCGCATGGAAGGTCCGAATGAGGGAGCCGTCAGCAGTCCCGCGAAGAACAGCCCCGGCCAGGAGGACTCGAAGCCCGCGCTCAGCTCCGGCGTGCCGCTGCCGCCCACCGTGGCCAGCGCGGCCCGCAGCCGCGCGTCGAGCAGCTCCAGCCGGTCCAGCCGCGGGGCGAACCCGGTCGCCGCGATGACGTGCGCGGTGTCCAGTACGACGGACTCCCCGGCCGCCGTGGTCAGCCCGAGCCGGGTACGGCCGCCGCCCGCCGCCACCGCCCGGGTCAGCCGGTGCCCCATCAGCGCGGGCACCCGCCGCTCGAAGCGGTCCCGCAGCCACCACGCCCCGGCGGGCCCCAGCGCCGTGGCGGCGATCCGCTCGCGCGTCGGCGCGGGCAGCCGCCGCACCGCCCACGGCAGCTCCGACCACACCCAGCTGCGCCAGCCGGTGCCGAGCCCGCTGTGCGGCTCGCGCAGGGCCCGGGCCAGCGGGCGTTCCAGCGGCTGCGGGACGGTGTTCCAGTTCAGCCGGGACCGCCGGGCCACCAGGCACGGCCGGGCCCCCGCCTCCGCGAGCAGCGCGGCCGTCTCCAGCGCGGCCTGCCCGGCGCCCAGGACGGCCACCTCGCGCCCGGCGAAGCGGGACAGGTCGCGGTGGCCGCTGCTGTGCGAGTAGTGGCCCGGGGGCAGCTCGCGCAGCACCTCGGGGTACTGCGTGAAGGGCATCACCCCGACGGCCAGGGCCACCGTGCGGGCGAGCAGCGGCGGACCGTCGGCGGTGCGGACGAGGAAGCCGTCGCCCTGCGGGGTCACCTCGGTGACGGTGGCCTCCTCCACCTCGGGCAGGCCGGCGTGCCGGGCGAACCAGAGCCCGTACGCGCTGAAGGTGGCGATGGGCAAAGGGCTGGCGTGCTCGGCGGCCAGGCCCCGGGTGGCGCAGTAGTCGGCCAGGGTGTAGCGCCCGCCGGGCGCGGAGAGGTTCGAGGACCAGGGCTCCGACTTCAGGTACATGCCCTCGGGCATGTGGTCCCGCCAGGACGCCATGGGCCGGCCCAGCACCCGTACCCCGAGCCCGGCCGCCGCCGCGTGCGCGGCGATCGACAGCCCGTACGGCCCGGCGCCGACCACCACGAGATCGTCCGTCCGCCTCACGGCCACTCCTTCCACCAGATCGCCACCGAGTCACCACGCCGCAGCGCCGCGGCGGCACCACGCCGCCGCACCGCCGCTCCACCGAACCGCGCCGGAACACGACGCCGCGTCAGATGTCACGGCGTCACCGCACCCCCGCCTCAAGCCCGCGACGCGGCGCCACCGCATCCCGGTGCCCCCGCTCCCGACGCCCCCGCATCCCGACGTCCCCCGCGTCGCCGCGTCACCGCCTCACCGCATCACGAAGCCACCGCGTCACCGGCCCACCTCGTCACCTCGTCACCGGCTCACCAGCTCGTCCGGCTCCGCCGAAGCCCCCGGCGGGGCCTGGCCCGCAGCCGGTCCCGGGGGCTGGGACCGCGGCCAGGACCGTTCGCCGCCGCGCTGGCGCGGCGCCCGCACCGCGCGGACCGTACGCCGCCCCTGCGCGGGGACGCCCCGCAGGGCGCGGGCCCCCTTGCCGAAGCCGCGCCGCAGCAGCGCGCCCAGCATCGCCAGGAACGGCCACAGGTCGTCGAGGGCGAACCAGGCCGCCTCCACCCGCCCCCGCTCCCCGCGCGGCAGCACCCGCACCGGGCCGGGCCGCGCGTCACGGCCCCGCTCCCCGGACGCGCCGCCCGCCGGCCCCGCCGCGGCGGGCACGCCGGGGGCGCGGCGCGGCAGCGCGCGGCCCCGTACGGCGGCCAGCAGCGCGTAGTTCTCCGCGACGAAGACCCGCCCGGGCCCGCCCGCCGGCGAAGGCACCCGCTGACCCGTCAGGTCCAGGTACATGGCCTGGACCACGTCCAGCCCCGAGTCGTCGGCGAACAGCCGGAACTGCGCGCCGGGCCGCGGGTTGAAGTCCACCAGCCGGAACGTGCCGCACTCGTCCCGGCGGAAGTCGAGGTCCAGGATCCCCTGGTAGCCGAGCCGTTCGGCGAGCCGCAGCGCCGACTCCTCCACCGCCGGGTCCGGCAGCCAGCGGCCCACCGCCGTCAGCCCGGTCCGCACCGGCCAGGACAGCTCCTTGCGCCCCGAGCCGGCCAGCAGCGGCCGCCCGTCGCGGGCGAAGGCCCCGTGGAAGAACCAGTCGGTGTCCGGCCCCGCGGGCAGGAACCGCTGGAGCAGCAGCCGGCTCCCGGCCTCGGCGGAGCGCTCGTACAACCGGCGTGCGTCGGCGGCCGTGTTGACGAGCGTGGTGCTGCGCAGCCCGGCCCCGGCCGGCAGCAGCCAGGGCCGGCTCCACTTCGCCACCACCGGCAGCCCGAGCCGCCACGCGGCCCGCGCCGCCTCGGCGCCGCTCGCCGGGATCACGGTCTCCGGGTGCGGGACGCCCCAGCGGGCGCACAGCCGCGACAGCTCCGCCTTGTCCGCCACCCGGGCGGGCAGGTCGTCGGGCTGATGGGGGATCCGGAAACGGTCCGTCAGCATCGGTGCGACCCGGGACACGGCGATGGCGCTCATGTCGTCCATCGCCACGAGCACCGCCGGCCGCCCGATCCGCTCCGACACCCCGACCAGGCACTCCAGCAGCGCCTCGGGCGCCTCCGGGTCCAATCCGCCCTCGGGACCGGCGTGCACGGCGCGCAGATAGCGCGAACGCCCCACGGGACCTCCCCCGGCTTCGACGACGGCATGGACCTCCACGCCCTTGCGCCCCAGGGATCTGACGGCGCCGAGGGTTCCGTGGTGGAACGGATTCCGATCGAGTCTGAGCAGAACAGCGGGCACATGGCCGTCGAACGCGTTCATGGGAACGGTGTCTTTCACCTAGTCGGACCAAGCGGAGAGGATGCGCACCTGCGAATGGCCTACCCAGCGGCCACCGGACAGGCCATTCGTCAGATCTGATGCCTAACGTCTTTTGCAAGCACACCGGTTCGCGAAAGCTCGGGAGACGCCATGCCCAGACCACGCCACCGCCTGGTGAGCACCTGCGTCGGTACGGTCACGGCCGGGCTGCTCGCCACCGGTGCCGCACTCGCGGCCCCGGACGACGAGCCCCCCAGGGGCTCCGACACCGCCATGGGCGCCTACCTCGGCTACGGGCCGCCCGGGGTCGCCCGCATCCCCTACCTGTCGCACTGGCTCGGCGGCAGGGAGATCCGGGTCGGGCACACCTATCTCCCCGGCGACCAGTGGCCGGGCATCGAGGGCGGCGTGGACTTCCTCGCGGACTGGGCCGAGTGGCGCAAGGCCCAGGACGACCGGATGTTCGTGCTCAACGTGCCGATGCAGGCCCGCAACGAGGACCGGGTGCCCGACTGGCAGGTGGTCCAGCTGATCCGGGCCGGCGCGGAGGGCCAGTACGACCGGCACTTCCGCAAGCTCGCCGAGCGGCTGGTGGCGCTGGGCGTCCCGGATACCGTGATCGTGCTCGGCTGGGAGATGAACGGCACCACGTACACCCACCGCTGCGGTCCCGACCCGGAGCACTGGAAGGCGTACTGGAGGCGCATCGTCGTCGCGATGCGCTCCGTCCCCGGGCAGCGGTTCAAGTTCGATTTCGCCCCCAACCGGGGGACGGACGCGATCGGCTGGACCAAGTGCTACCCGGGTGACGACGTGGTCGACGTCATCGGCATGGATTCGTACGACCAGGGTCCGGGCCGGACCTTCGAGGAGCACGTCCGCCAGCCCTACGGGCTCCAGCAGCACGTCGACTTCGCGAAAGCGCACGGCAAGCAGATCTCGTACCCGGAGTGGGGGCTGTTCCGGAACGGGGACAATCCGGAGTACATCCGGCAGATGCTGAAGTGGATCGACCAGCACAAGCCGCTCTACCACACCATCACCGACTACTGCCCGCACGGTGTCTGGCGGTGCAAGCAGAACCCGCAGTCGGCGAAGGTCTTCCGCGAGGCGATGGGCGAGCACAAGCCGTCCGAACCGGCCCCGCAGGTCCCGACGCCGACGCCGCCCGTGGTCCCGACGCCCCCGGTGGTCCCCAAGCCGGACCTCCCGACGCCCCAGGTCCCGACGCCGCAGTTCCCGACCCCGCAGGTCCCCAAGCCGGAGGCGCCCAAGCCGGACGCTCCCAAGCCCGAGCTCCCCAAGCCCGAGGCACCCAAGCCCGAGGCCCCGAAGCCGGACGTGCCCAAGCCCGAGGCACCCAAGCCCGACGTCCCCGCCCCGCAGACCCCGACGCCCGAGGCCTCCGTGCCGCCGGCCGAGCCCGCTCCGGTGGACCCGGCACCCGTCGACCCGGCGCCGGCTCCCGTCGAGCCCCCGCCGGCCGTCCCGGAACCGGTGCCCGTCACCCCGTCGCCGGACATCACGGTCCCGCCCCCGCTCCCGCCCGAACCGGCCCCCGAGCCGTCCCCCGAGGCCTCGCTGCCCGCACCCCCGGTGCTGTCCCCGAGCCCCCTCGCACCCCGGCCCCAGCCGACCACGCCCAGGCCCGAACCGAAGCCCGAACCCAAGCCCGAACCGAAGCCCCAGCCCAACGACAGCAGGCAGTGGTGCCTCCCGCTCGACTTCGGCGAGTGGCTGAACGGCCTCCTCGGCGGCCACCAGTCGCTCTGCTTCCGCTTCGACTGGGGCAAGGACTCCGGCTTCTGGCCGTTCTAGACGGGTCCGCTCCGGACGGGTCATCGGACCCGCAGTTCGTTCAGCCGCGCCCGCCAGTCCCGGGCGGCCGGCAGCGCTTCGCGCAGCGCGTCCACCGCCCGCTCGCGCCCCGTGATCTGCGACTCGTACAGCCGCAGCAGGGGCGCGAGCGCCTGCGTGGCCAGCAGCAGGCGCTGGTTGACCACCGTCTCGGGCCGCCAGTGGTTCTTGTACGGCTCGTTGCCGCGCAGGAAGCTCACCACCGGGCGGCCCTCCTCCAGGGCCCGGCCCGCCTCGTAGCGCAGCAGCAGCGTCGCGACGTCCACCTTCCGCTCGCGCAGGTCCGGGTCGGCCCCGTACAGGTAGCCGCCGCTCAGCGCGGCCGACAGCAGCGTCACGTTGGCCGCCACCACCTTCCCGTCCAGCCGGAACTCGGTGAGCCGGCCCTCCCCCGCCCGCACCATCCGCCGGGTGGCCCGGGTCAGGTGTTCGGCGAAGCGCGGCCTCAGGTGCTCGGGGGTCACCCCGCGCCCCCGCCACTGCTTCTCGTGGAGCCGCAGCAGGGTGCGCACGGCCTGCGGCACCTCCCGCTCGGTGACCTCGTGCTCCTCGATCCCGGCGGCGTCGGTCTTGCGCAGCTTGGCCCGCACGCGCTGCGCGCCGGAGGCAGGCATCCGCTTGACGAGCTGGTCGAAGGGGAGCGCGGGCAGCTCCATGCAGGTGGAGTCGGCGGCCTTGGCGCCGACCCCGGGCCACGCCTCGTACAGCGCCTCCGCGGCGGCCCCGGGGCGGACCTCGCGCAGGTCGACGACGGCCGAGCGGGCGGCCCGGTGCAGCCCGTTGGCCAGGGCCGGGACGACCTGGCCGGCGTACTCGGCGGCGACGAGCACGTCGAAGTAGTCGGTGATCGGCCCGCCGAGCGGCACCAGCCGCGGCAGCGGCCGGTGTACGAGCATCAGCGCGGCCGCGCCGACGAGCTCTTCGCCGCGCCGCACGAGCAGGACCCGGAGCCGGCCGTCCTTCCCGTACGACAGCCACCAGGAGTGCAGCCAGGCGTGGCTCTGGAAGGGGGTGGCGGTGGGGCAGTTCCGGACGAGCCGGTTCCAGGACTCCTCCAGCGCGGCGAACTGCCGGGGGTCTCGGCACAGCGTCACCGTCAGGGCCCCGGCGGAGCCCCGCGTCATCGCACGGACTCCTTCTCCTTGGTCTCGGTGTGCTCGCCCTGGGCGGGCAGCGAGGCGTACTCCTCCACCGCCGGACGGCCCGCCCCCTGCTCCTTGCGGCGCGCCGGGCGGGCCAGCAGCCACAGCCCGCCGAGGAGCCCGCCGGCGCACAGGCCGACGGCTCCGCTGATGGCGGCGGACGGGGAGGCGGGGTCGCTGGGCGCGACGGCCTGGTTGAACAGGAGCAGCTGCACGCCGGTGTTCTTCGCGGCCTGGTTGCTGCTCAGCGAGAGGGCGTCGGCGACGGCGTTGGCGACGTCGGCGGCCTCGGAGGGGCTCTTGGAGGTACCGGTGATGGCGATCATCGGCGAGTCGGGGGAGGTCTCGGCGCGGACCTGGGTGCGCAGCCGCTGGGCGCTGATGCCGGCGCGGGGCTGCGCGTAGGCGAGGGTGGAGCTGCTGGTGGCGATCCGCCCGTAGGCCTGGGCGAAGCCGAGGGCGGTGGCCGGCTCGGTGGTCTCGTTCGGTACGGCCACGACGTAGCTGGTGGCGGCGTACTCGGGGGCCTTGAGCACCCCGTACGCGCCGCCCGCGGCCAGTCCGAGCAGGGCGCAGGCGGGCAGCGGCCACCAGGCGGGCGGCGGCAGGAGCCGGCGCTTGCGCTCGGAGCGGTGGTCGGACTTCTTCTGGTCGGGGGTGTCGGCCATGTGCGGTGCCTTCCTGGGTGGAGGGGGGTTGGTGCGGTCCCGGCCGTTCCCCTGGCCGGGGGTGGAGCGAGGGGGGATCAGCCGTCCCCGCCGGGTTCGGCGAGGACCGGCCCCGCCTGGGGGCACCTCCCAGCGGGGGCTGGGGGAGTCCGGGGTGCGGGTTCCGCGCCGGACGCGGCCCCGCGCTCGCGCGGCCCGCCGACGGTTCCGGGCGCGGGCACCGGGACGGGCACGGCGGGTGCCGGCCCCTGCGGGCGCGCCGAGGGCAGCGGCCCCGGCCCGGAGGCCCCGCCCCCGGCCGGAGCGCCCGCGTCCCGGCCGCCCTCCGCGCCGAGGCCGGGCCCGGCCGGACCGGCCCCGCTCGGGCCGGCACCCCGGCCGTCCGCCGCGTGAGGGACCGGCACGGCGGATCCGGACCCGCTCGGGCCGGCACCCAGGCCGTCCGCCGTGGCGGGGCCGGGGCCGGATCCGGTCACCGTGGCCGGGCCGGGGGTCGGCGCGGCCGCCGGCCCCGGCACGGCCGGGTCGGCCCCCGCCACCGCACCGCCGCCGGCCCCCGGCACGGCCCCCGGCACCGCGGCCTCCCCCGGCGCGGCCGGCGCGGCCAGCGCGAGGGCGTACACGTCCAGGAGTTGCGCGGCGGTGCGCGTGATGTCGTACCGGCGCACCACCGGGGGCGGCGGTAGCCGGCGCGCGCCCGCCTCCATGTGCCCGCGCAGCGCGGCGACCAGTTCCTCGGTGCCGGTGCCGATCCGCCGGGCCCCCGGGGCCTGCACGGCGGGGAGGTCGTCGATGGCGGGGCAGGTCACGTGCAGCACGGGCAGCCCGGCGGCCAGCGCCTCGACGACGGCGAGCCCGAACGCCTCCTCCCGCGACGGGGAGACGAACACGTCCATGGCGGCCAGCAGGGCGGGGATCCCGGGGGTGCGCCCGTCGGGGCTGTCACCGAGCGGGTCGCGCTCGCCGAGGAGGTGGATCCGGCTCTGGGCGCCCAGTTCGGCGGCGAGCAGCCGCAGCGCGGCCCGTTCGGGGCCGTCCCCGGCCAGCAGCAGGTGCGCGCCGGGGAGTGCCGCGACGGCCCTGACGAGTACGTCGAACCGCTTGCCCGGCACCAGGCGCCCCACCCCGCCCACCACGAAGGCGCGTTCGGGCAGCCCGGTCCGGCTCCGGGCGGCGCGGCGTACGCCCTCGTCGAAGCGGAAGCGGGCGGCCTCGATCCCGTTCGGGACCACGTGCACCCGGGCGGCGGGCACGCCCCACCCCTCCAGCCGGGCGGCGACGGTCGCGGAGACGGCGACGGTGGCCGCGCCGAGCCGCTCGCTCGCCAGGTACAGGGCGCGCACCCCGCCGGTGAGCGGGCGGCCCTCGATCTCGCCCTCGCCGAGGGAGTGTTCGGTGGCCACGGTGACCGGGACGCCGGCGAGCCGGGCCGCGAGGCGCCCGTAGACGCAGGCCCGGTAGAGGTGGGTGTGGACGAGGTCGTAGCGGCCGCGCCGGATGAACCGGACCAGCTTCGGCAGGGCGCCGAGGTCGCGGTTGCCCCGCATGCCCAGGTTCACGACCCGGACCCCGTCGGCGCGCAGGCCCTCGGCGACGGGGCCGGGGTTGGTCAGCGTCAGCACGTCGCAGGGCATCGGCATGTACCGCAGCAGCAGGCGCAGTTGCTGCTCGGCGCCGCCGACGCCCAGCCCGGTGATGACGTGCAGGGCCCGGACGTCCTTGAGGTCCTTCACGTCCTTGAGGTCCTTCACGCCCTTGGGGCCCTTCACGCCTTCGAGGTCCTTCACCGCCGCACGCCCCTGCGCAGCTCCCGCGCCTGGTGCCGCAGCTGCTTGGCGCGCAGCCGTGCGGGTCCGTCGGCCTGGCTGACGTGGGTGCGGGGCAGGGCGTGGCGGCCGGCGAGCCGGCCGGGGGAGATCGCGCAGGCGTAGTCGTAGCCGGCGGCGCGGGCGGCTTCGACGACCCGGGCGTCGAGGTGCCCGTACGGGTAGCAGAAGCCGTCGGGGAGGGTGCCGGTCAGCTCGCGGATCAGCTCGCGGCTGCCGCGCAGCTCCTGCTGGAGGACGTCGTCGGGGGCGGCCGTGAGGTCCTGGTGGAGCAGCCCGTGGGAGCCGATCTCCTGTCCGGCGGCGGCGACTTCGCGGATCTGCTCGGCGGTGAGGAGGGGCTTGCGGGGGCCCAGCGGGTCCCAGACGTTGTCGACGCCGAGCCGGCCGGGCAGCACGAACAGGGTGGCCGTGCAGTCGTGCCGGCGCAGCAGGGGCAGCGCGCGGGTCAGGAAGTCGGTGTAGCCGTCGTCGAAGGTGAGGCCGACGAGGCCGCGGGCGCGGCCGGCGGCGCGGGCCCGCAGCAGTTCGCCGACGCCGACGCCGCGCAGCCCGCGGGCGCGCAGCCACAGCAGCTGGGCCTCCAGGGCGGCCGGGGTGACGGTGATCCCGTACGGGTCCTCGGCGGGGTCGGTGAACTCGGCGACCGAGTGGTACATCAGGACCCACGGGGCCGGGCTCCGGCGGGCGGGGCCCGTCACGGCGGCGGGGGCCGTGTCGGTGTCAGCGGACATGGCGGAACCTCTGGGTGAGCTGGGTGATCCGGTGGGCGGTGTGGGAGCCGAGCTGGGCGATCTGGCCGGGCAGGGCGGTGATCTCCAGCGCCCGTATGGCCATCCCGGTGGCTCCGAACATGGCGGGGACGAGCAGGCAGCCGAGGGCGGCGCTGACGAGCGGGTCGGCGATCATCGGGCCGGCGAGCCAGCCGGTGCCGCAGGCGGCGGCGGCCGCGACGGCGAGCCGGCCGATGCTGACGGCGACGCGGCGGACCTGGATGGCGATGATGCGGGAGCCGAGGCCGGTGAGGAGCAGGGCGGCGGTGGTGGAGATGCCGGCGGCGTTGGCGGCGGCGATGCCGTAGGTGCCCCACCAGCCGACGGCGAGGGCTCCGGCGACGATGTTGACGAGGAGTCCGGCGGCCATCGCGAGCGCCGGGAACCAGGTGGGCCGGGAGGTCGAGAAGAAGGGCCGGGACAGCGCGCCGACGAGGCAGTGGCCGAGCAGGCCGAGGCCGTAGACCCGCATCGCGGAGGCGGTGGCGAGGGTGTCCTGGTGGGTGAAGGCGCCGCGTTCGAAGAGCACCTGGATGATCTGCGGGGCGTAGCCGATGACGAGGGCGGTGCCCATGAGGACGGCGAGGGAGGCCAGCGCCAGGTCCTGCTCCACCCGCCGGCGGGCCTTCTCGCGCTCCCCGCCGGCCATGGCCTGGGCGACGACGGGGAAGGTGACGGTGCAGATCATCAGGGACAGCACCATCGGCATCTGCGCGACTTTCTGCGCGTAGTTGAGGTGCGAGATGGCGCCGGGCGGGAGGGAGGCGGCGAGGAAGCGTTCGACGAGTACCTGCGACTGCCGGAAGACCGCGAAGAAGATGACGGGGGCGATGACCCCGAAGGCGATGAGGGTGGGCCGGTCGCGGTCGCGCTGGCTGCGCGGGGCGCCCTTGGCGCGGCTGGGGGCGAAGCCGACGTTGCGGATGAAGGCGGGGAGCTGGACGAGGACCATCAGCAGCCCGCCGGCGGCGACCCCGGCGGCGGCGGCCCGGACCCCCCACAGGGTGTGGAGGGCGACCATGGTGCCGATGATCCCGACGTTGTAGGAGACGTAGATCGCGGCGGGCGGCAGGAACGAGCGGTGGGCGCGCAGGGCGGCGCTGAAGTACCCGGCGATGCCGAAGGTGATGACGGTGAGGGCGGTCATCCGGGTGCACTGGACGGCGAGTCCGGGGTCGGGCAGGCCGGGTGCGAGGACGCCGACGACGAGCGGTGCGGCGACGACGAGGACGGAGGCCACGGCGGCGAGGAACACGACGAGCCGGGGCAGGGTGGCGCCGACGAGGAGGCGTACGGGGTCCGCGGCGCGGGCCTCGCGGCGGGTGAGGCCCGCGCGGCTGGCGGCGCGGCGGGCGAGGGCGTGGCTGAAGGCGGGGACCATCAGCAGGGCCATGGCGTCCTCGATGAGGAGCGTCGAGGCCATCTCGGGGACGGTCCAGGAGATGAGGAAGGCGTCGCTGTCGTGCCCGGCGCCGAAGAGGTGCGCGATGGTCTGGTCGCGTACGAGTCCGAACACGGCCCCGGCCGCGGTCAGTCCGGCGGTGACGGCGGCGGCCTTGGCGAGGAACCGGCCGAGCGGCGCGGTCCCGCTGCCGCCGGTCTCACCGGTTCCGGCCTCGCCGGCCGGCGGGACCGGGCCCCGGACCTCGGGGGCCGGGCCCGAGGGGGTGCCGCGGCGGCCCGCGACCGCGCAGCCGGGCCGCGCGTCCTGCCTCACCGCGTCCCTCACCGCGTCCCGCACCCCGTCGCGTACCGCGTCCCGTGCTCCCTCGCGTACCGCGTCCCGCACGTCCGACCCCCACGGCTCGGCCATCGTCCGGCCACCTCCCGCGCCTGCCCGTCCCGTGTCCGGCGCGCCGGGTGCGCGCCCGCGGCCGTCCGCCGCGCCCTGCTCGGCCGGGGTCCCGCCCCGGCCCGGGCCGTCGTATCCCGGTGCCGCGGCGGGCGGACCCGCCGGGGTTCCGGGATCCGGCGCGCCCGGGCCGGGGGCCGGGTCCGGGATGGTGCGGCCGCGGCCGGCCGGGGGGCCGGCCGGGGCGGTACCCGCGGAGCCCGGGGGGGGGGGGGGGGGGGGGTGGGGGGGAGGGGGGGGGGGGGAGCGAGGGGGGGGGGTTCACGTGGCCCCATCTACCCCTCCGCCCGAAGCAGCGACTCCAGC
>NZ_JBWKEZ010000113.1:0-14932 GCF_056434525.1 Streptomyces sp. NPDC044002 | reverse complement strand
AAAGGAGAAGAAAAGAGGAAAAGAAAAAACCCCACCGCCTCCCCCCCCCCGCGGGGGGGGGTTGATGCGACGCCCCCCCCCCCGGCGCGCCGCCCCCCCCCCCCCCCCCCCCCCCCCCAGGGTGCTGTTCTGGGTGGCGTCCGTCATGGCGTTCCTGATCCTGGGGACGTCGGCGGCCGGGTACCTCTACTACCGTCACCTCGACGGCAACATCCGCAGCGGGCAGCGCCTGAGCGGAGAGAGCGGCGTGGAGAAGACCCACGCCAACGCCAAGGGCCAGCGGCCGCTGAACATCCTGCTGATCGGCTCGGACAGCCGCAACAAGCCGGAGAACGTCGAACTGGGCGGCAGCCGCGACACCGTGGGGAACGCCCCGCTCGCCGACGTGCAGATGCTGCTGCACGTGTCGGCCGACCGGGAGAACGCCTCCGTGGTGAGCATCCCGCGCGACACCCGGGTCGAGATACCCGAGTGCACGGACCCGAAGACCGGCGAGAAGTACAAGAAGAACCGGGCGATGATCAACGAGTCGCTCGGCCGCGGCGGCCCCGGCTGCACGCTGGCGACGTGGGAGAAGCTGACCAACGTCTACATCGACCACTGGATGATGATCGACTTCTCCGGTGTGGTGCAGATGGCCGACGCGGTCGGCGGCGTCCCGGTCTGCGTCAAGGACAACGTCTGGGACCGGCCGATAGCCACCTCCGGCGGCGGCTCCGGCCTCAAGCTCCAGAAGGGCACCACCCGGGTCAAGGGCGAGCAGGCCCTCCAGTGGCTGCGCACCCGGCACGCGTTCAGCAGCGACCTGGGCCGGGCGCAGGCCCAGCACATGTACATGAACTCGATGATGCGCGAGCTCAAGAGCCAGAACGCCTTCACCGACGTCGGCCGGATCACGGCGCTGGCCGAGGCCGGCACCAAGGCGCTGGAGGTCTCGGAGGAGATCGGCTCGGTCAAGAAGCTCTACAACCTGGCCATGCAGCTCAAGGACGTGCCGACCAACCGCATCACGATGACGACGATGCCGACCTTCCAGGACCCTTCGGACCCGGACCGGCTCGTGGTGAACCCGGCGGACGCCGACAAGCTGTGGGCGATGCTCCGCAAGGACGTGGCCTTCGACAAGAACGGCACTCCGACCGCCCCGGAGAGCCCCTCGGCCTCGGCGCCCGCCGCGGCACAGCCCTCCCCCGGGGCCTCGCAGCCGGGCCAGCCCGCGCCGTCGGGGCAGCCGGCGCAGCCGGGCCAGGGGCCGTCCGCGGCTCCGTCGACCGCGCCGGACAAGATCCAGGTCAACGTGGTCAACGGCACCGCCGTGGAGAAGATGCCGCTGGCGCCGCGGCGGGCGAACGTGGTGGCGGAGGCCCTGGTCTCCAAGGGCTTCACGGGGGCCCGCGCGGACAGCGCGCTGACCCCGGAGAAGGCCACCGTGGTGCGCTACCCGACCCCCGACCTGGCGGACGAGGCGCAGAGCGTGGCGGCGGCCATGGGCATCCCGGGCACGGCGGTGCAGCAGTCGGCGGACGTCTCGCGGATCACGCTGATCGTGGGCGGCGACTGGCGCGACGGCGCCGTCTACCCGCAGCAGGCGCCGCCGGAGGCCGGTTCCGTGCCGGACACGGCGGACGCCCTCAACGGTTCGGACACCGGGGCCTGCATGGAGGTCTACAAGCCGTACCGCTGGTGAGCCGGCGCGGATGAACGCGAAGGGGTGACCCGGTCCGTGGAGGACCGGGTCACCCCTTCCGTCGTCTCCGGTTCCCGCCGGGGGCGTCAGACCTGCGCGGGGGGGGGCGGGCATGTCGTCCTTCACGGGCGGGTATCGGTGTCACGTTACCGCGTACGGGGGAAACGGGTGCGCGGCGGACGAGCGGTACGGACAGCGGCTGATCGTATGGGCCTACTGTTCTGAAAAATCTGCCCGATGTGCCGGCCGGTGAGCACCGTGAGCGAACCGCCGGCTCCGTCCCCGTGCTGTCCCCCGCGGAGGTGTCCACCGTGCCCCAGCCGCACCGTCCCACCCCAACCGCCAGGCCCTCCCAGCCGCAGCGTGCGCGCGGCGGCGGCCGTCGGGGCCGGCGCCGGGACGGCCGGCCCCGGTGGGGGGTGCGGATCGCGGCCGGGGTGTCGCTGGTGGTGCTGGGGTCCGGGGCGGTCGGGCACGCGGTGATGACCGGCCTGGACACCGGGATCGAACGGGTCGACCCCTTCAAGGACATGAAGAACCGTCCGCAGGCCGGGCACGGCGTCAACTTCCTGCTCGTCGGCACCGACGGCCGCGACCGGATCACCTCGGAGGAGAGGCGCGCGTACCGGCTCGGCGGCGCCCCCTGCCACTGCACCGACACGATCATGCTGGTGCACCTCTCCGCCGACCGGGAACGGGCCAGCGTCGTCAGCCTGCCCCGGGACAGCTACGCCGAGCTGCCCGCGCACCGCGACCCGGTGACCGGCAAACCGCACCGGCCGCACCCCGTGAAGCTCAACGCCGCCTACGCCGAGGGCGGTCCGAACCTGACCGTGCGCACCGTGGAGAACATGACCCGGGTCAAGATCGACCACTACCTGGAGGTGGACTTCAGCAGCTTCATGAAGACCGTCGACGCGATGGGCGGCGTGGAGCTCTGCACCGTCAAGGCCCTGCGCGACCAGAACACCGGCCTGGACCTCGCGCCCGGCACGCACCGGCTCAGCGGCGGCCAGGCCCTCCAGTACGTCCGCGCCCGCCATGTCGACGGGGCCTCCGACCTGGGCCGCATGCAGCGGCAGCAGCGGTTCGTCGCCGCCCTCGTCAAACAGGCCACCGGGGGCGGGGTGCTGCTGAACCCGGTGAAGTTCAAGGAGGTCAGCTCGACCCTGCTGGGGTCGGTGCGGGCCGACCGCGGCTTCGGCTCGGAGCAGATGCTGGCGCTGGGCCAGGCCATGCGCGACTTCACGCCCTCCTCGTCCGAGTTCGCCTCGGTGCCCGTCGGGGACGCCTCGTACCCGGTCAAGGGCATCGGCTCGACGGTGAAGTGGGACGGGCCGAAGGCCGCCCGGCTCTTCGAGTCGCTGCGCCAGGACCGGCCGCTCGCCCCGCCCCGCCCCGGCGGGGGCTCCGGCGGGCGGCAGCGGCCCGCCGCCGTGCCGGTGGACGTGCCGCCGCAGCAGGTCCGGGTCCAGGTGGAGAACGGGACCCGGATCGACGGGCTCGGCGGCCGGGTGGACGAGGCCCTGCGCGCCACCGGCTTCGACACCACCCGCGCCCCGGGCAACGCCGCCAGCCGCGACGTCCGGCGCACGGTGATCGCGTACGACCCGCGCTGGGACCGCTCGGCCCGCACGGTGGCGGCGGCGCTGCCGGGCAGCGAGCTGCGCGCGGTCGCCGGGCAGGGCCGCACGGTGCTGGTGACGGCCGGCACGGAGTACCGCAAGGTGGTGCCGGTGCGGGCCGAGGACCCCTACCAGGGCGGCGGGGCCCAGGCCGTCACCGGCGACCAGGTGGTGTGCGGGCCGTAGCCGCGGACGCGGGCGCCGCCTAGGCGGCGCGCTCCAGCAGGGAGACCGTCAGGCCGCGGACCGTCTTGCTCTCGACCACCCGGTAGTGGCTGCGCAGCGCTTCGGCCTGCCCCTTCGGGAACTTGTGGTACGGGTTGTCGGTGCCGCTCCAGGTCACCACCCAGACCCGGGGGGTGCCGCGCAGGCACTGCACGGGCTGGGCGCACTCCTTCGGGAACAGGTCGTCGCGCTGCAGCGCCGAGCGCTCGGCGAAGACGTCCCTGAGCTTGACGCGTTCCGGCAGGTAGTACTCCACCTGGAAGTCGATCATGAACACCTTGTCGTCGCCGCGGACGGGCGCGAACCCGTCCCCGGGCCGGTAGCCCTTGGCGATGATCTTCGCGACGGCCTGGCCGTCCTGGTCGACCCGGGCCCAGTCGGTACGCATCTGCCGCTGGTCGGGAAGGCCGAGGACGATCACCGCGGCCAGCGCGAGCACGCCGGCCCGCAGCGGCCGCAGGGCGGCCAGCGCGGCGGCCGCGAGCACCACCCAGGCGGGCAGGGTGAAGAGCAGGTAGCGGTCCATGAAGTACGAGGTCTTGCCGTGCGAGACCACCCAGGCGGCCAGGATCGGGGCCGCGCCGGTCAGCAGGAGCTCCCCGGCGGGCCGCCGGCCCCGGCTCCAGGCGAGCGGGAGCAGCACCAGCGCGCCGAGGAGCAGGCCGGTCGTCGGGGAGCTGAAGAGGTTGCTCCACAGGTCGGCGAAGCTCCGCAGGTGCGGGGTCTTGATCCAGCTGATCTGCCGGCCGACCTGACGCTGCCCCAGCAGCACCAGCGGCACCACGGGCAGCAGGGCCACCGCCACCGTCACCGCGAACGCGACGACGGTGCGCCCGCGCCGGTCCCGCCGCCAGCGCAGCAGCACGATCAGGCCGTGCGGCAGCAGGATCAGCAGGGACACGACGTGGAACAGCCCGGCCGCCGCCACGGCCACCGCGTACGGGGCCCAGCGCCGCAGGGCCGGACGCTCCAGTGCCCGCAGCAGCAGCCAGGTCGCGGCGCTCACGGCGAGCACGACGAAGGCGTACGACCGCGCCTCCTGCCCGTACCGGGACACGGCCGGCACGAAGGCGAAGAGCAGCCCGGTGAAAACGGCCGTGCGGCGGTCGAAGAGCGTGCGGGCCGTCAGGACGGTGAAGGCGGCGGCACCGGCCATGGCGAGCGCCGACGGGAACCGGAGCATGGCGAGGGAGTCCCCGAAGACGGAGACCCAGCCGTGCAGCAGGAGGTAGTAGACGCCGGAGACGGCGTCCACGTGCCCCAGCATGTCGATCAGCTCGCCGGTGCTGCGCGAGGCGGCGTTCCAGCTGGCCAGCTCGTCCCGCCAGGGCTGGGCGCCGCCGATGCCGAACGCGGCGACGGCCAGGGTCAGCAGGGCGGCCCACAGCCAGTCGAGGCGGGCCGGCAGCCGGCGGCGCGCCGCGGGCTCCTCGTCCGAGCCGGCGCTTCGGCGCCCGGCCGCACCGGCCGGGGAGTCGGGCAGCGTGCTTGCGGAGGTCATCGGGTGGAAGCGCCTTCTGCGGGGACGGCAGGGCGCTCGACGGTCGCGGCGCGGCTGCGTACGGGTGGTCGGACGTCAGCGCAGCAGTCTACTGGGGCGTCACTGCCGCAGCCGAATGGATCACTCCTCGATGCCCTCGGCGGCCCGCCGCTCACGGAGTTCGGTGATCGCCTGCCGGCGGGCGAGCCGGTGGGTGCGGCGGATCTGGGCCTCCTGGTAGCGGCGCTCGTCCTGCTCGGTCTCCGGGATGACGGGCGGGACCTGGCGGGGCTTGCCCTCGGAGTCCACTGCCGTGAAGACGAGGTAGGCGCTGCCGACCTGGGTGGCGGGGCTCGACTCGTTCCACCGCTCCGCGAGGACGCGTACGCCGACCTCCATCGAGGTGCGTCCGGTCCAGTTGACCTGCGCCCGGACGTGGACCAGGTCGCCGACGCGGACGGGGGCGAGGAAGGCCATCTCGTCCATGGAGGCGGTGACCGCGGGGCCGCCGGAGTGCCGCCCGGCCACGGCGCCGGCGGCGTCGTCCACCAGCTTCATGATCACGCCGCCGTGCACGGTGCCGAGCAGGTTGGTGTCGTTGGCCGTCATGATGTGGCTGAGGGTCGTCCGGGACGCCGAGATCGGCTTGCCCTCGGGTGCGTCCGGTATCTGTGTCATACAGCCACCTTAAGTGCCGCCCGTAGGCATCAGGTGTGCAACAGGCGCGGTACGAAGCGTGGACCGGGGTGTCGGGCAGCCCTCCCGGCCGGGCATCCTAGTGCGCATGAGTGACTGGGACGGGTACGGCGAGCGCGACGCGCGGGGCCGCCGCGATGACGGGTACGGGCGCGGCAGCGGGCAGGCGCAGCCGGAGGGGGCGCAGCGGATGCGCCACGTCCAGCGGCAGCCGCAGCAGCCGCAGCGCCCCGCGCGCCCGCCGGTCCCGCCGCAGGCCCCGCCGCCGGGCGGCCGTCCGGGGCAGGGTGTGCCGCAGCAGGCGCAGGGTTCCGGCTACGACAGCGGCTACAACACCGGCCAGGTGTACGGGCGTCCCTCGGGCCCCGGCGGGCCGGGTCAGCGTCCGCCGGGCGGGCCGGGCGGGCCGGTCAGGCCGCAGGGGCCGGCCCCGGACTGGCGCAAGCGGATCAAGATCGGTTCGATCGCGGTGGTCTCCGTACTCCTGGTGACCGGCATCGGCACCTACTTCTGGGCGGACTCCCAGGTGCGCCGCGAGGTCGACCTGTCGAAGGTCATCGAGCGCCCGAAGGAGGGCGACTGCACCACGTACCTCATCGTGGGCTCCGACAGCCGCGAGGGGATGTCCGACGAGGAGAAGAAGAAGCTCCACACGGGCTCCGCCGAGGGCAAGCGCACCGACTCGATGATGATCCTGGCGAAGTGCTCCAGCGGGAACACGATGATCTCGCTGCCGCGCGACTCGGACGTGGAGATCCCGTCCTTCGTCGGCTCCCAGTCGGGCAAGAAGTTCGCCTCGCAGGGGCGCCGGGTCAAGCTCAACGCCGCGTACGCGGAGGACGGGCCGGAGCTGCTGGTGCGGACGGTGGAGTTCAACACCGGCCTGCGCATCGACCACTACGCCGAGATCGGCTTCGCCGGCTTCGCGAACATCGTCGACGCGCTCGGCGGGGTGGAGCTGGACATCGAGCAGGCCTTCAAGGACGAGAAGTCGGGCGCCGACTTCAAGGCGGGCAAGCAGACCCTCAACGGCGAGCAGTCGCTGGCCTTCGTCCGCACCCGGTACGCCTTCGCCGAGTCGGACCTGCAGCGGACGAAGAACCAGCAGAAGTTCCTCTCCGCGCTCGCGAGCCAGGCCGCCACCCCGGGCACGGTCCTGAACCCCTTCTCCCTCTACCCGGTCATGGGCGCCGGCCTGGACACGCTGATCGTGGACAAGGACATGGGGCTGTGGGACATGGGGCAGATGTTCTTCGCGATGAAGGGCATCAGCGGCGGTGACGGCGTGTCGCTGAACATGCCGATCTCCGGCCAGCGCGGCGGCAACCTCGTCTGGGACAAGGCGAAGGTGCAGCAGCTGGTCAAGGAGATCCAGAACGACCAGAAGGTGACCGTCAAGGGGCAGTGACCCAGCCCCCGGCGGGTGGCGGAACGAAGGAGGAGGGGCACCCCGGGCGGGGTGCCCCTCCTCCTTCTTCGCTGCGTCCGTGCGTTACTTGCCGGCGCGGGCGCGGAGCTTCCACGGCATGGCGATGGACTCCAGCTGGACGGCCAGGTTCATCTTGGACTCGCCGACGGTGCGGTCCTCGAAGTGGATCGGGACCTCCATCACCTGGAAGCCGCGGCGCAGGGCCTTGTACTTCATCTCCACCTGGAAGCTGTAGCCGGCGCTGCCGATCGACGCGAGGTCGATGGCCTTGAGCGCGCCGGCGCTCCACAGGTTGAAGCCGCCGGTGATGTCGCGGACGCGGGTGCCGAGGATGGTGCTCGCGTACGCGTTGGCCCAGCGGGAGAGCAGCTTGCGGTGCGCGCCCCAGGCGTCGGAGAGGGTGCCGCCCGGCACGTAGCGGGAGCCGACGACGAGACCGGCGCCGGTGGAGCGGGCGACGCCCAGCATCTCGGCGATCTTGCCGGCCGGGTGGGAGCCGTCGGCGTCCATCTGGAGGACGTACTCGGCGCCGTCCTCGACGGCCTTGGCCATGCCCGCCGCGTAGGCGCGGCCGAGGCCGTCCTTGGCGGTGCGGTGCAGGACGGACATGCGGGGCTTGCCGTCCTCGGTGAGGAAGCCCTCGGCGAGCTCGTCGGCGATCTTGCCGGTGCCGTCGGGCGAGGAGTCGTCGACGATCAGCAGGCGCAGGCCCGGCTGGTCGAGGCCCATGAGCAGCTCCACCATGCCCGGCAGGTTGCCCGCCTCGTTGTAGGTGGGCATGACCACGGTGAGCGGCGTGTCCGCCCAGGTGTCGGGGAGCTTGGTGGTAGCGACGTCGGTCGCGCGGGGAGTCTGCTGCTCGCCTATCACAGGTTGTGCCTCACTGAAGTTGGTCACCGGTCGGAGGAGAAACGGACGGCGGCGTCCGGCAGTTCAGCCTCGCACCACACCCGCACCCCTGCGCGAAGTTCGTTGTCAGCCCCCACGACGGCGCCGTCGCCGATGACCGCGCCCGTCAGCACCGTGCGCGTTCCCACCGAGGCGCCTGCGCCGATGAGGCTGGCGCTCACCACCGTGTCCGCGCCGAGGATCGCGCCGTCCAGCACGATGGAGCCCTGGACGACAGCACCCGATTCGATCCGGGCGCCGGCACCCACAACGGTACCGCCCGAGAGCTTGGCGCCCTCCGCCACCTCGGCACCGGGGAGCACGAGGGCCTCGCCGCGCGGGCCGGGAACGGCCGGGGAGGCGACGACGCCGCGCACCAGGTCGGCGGAGGCCTGGACGAAGGACTCGGGCTTGCCGAGGTCCAGCCAGTAGGTGTCCTCGGTGACGCCGTGGAGCTTGGCACCGGAGGCGAGCAGGCCGGGGAAGGTCTCGCGCTCGACGGACACCGCCCGGCCGGCCGGGATGGAGTCGATCACGCTGCGGCGGAAGACGTAGCAGCCGGCGTTGATCTGGTCGGTGATGATCTCCTCGGGGGTCTCCGGCTTCTCGGTGAAGGCCAGCACCCGCCCGTCGGCGTCGGTGGGGACCAGGCCGAAGGCGCGCGGGTCCTCGACGCGTACGAGGTGCAGGGAGACGTCGGCGTCGGCCGCCTGGTGCGACTCGACCAGGCCGGCGATGTCGAGACCGGTGAGGATGTCGCCGTTGAAGACGAGGACCGGGGAGTCCGGGCCGCCGGTCAGGCGCTCGGCGGCGTTGCGGATGGCGCCGCCCGTGCCCAGCGGCTCGTCCTCGACGACGTATTCGAGGGTGATGCCGAAGTCGGAACCGTCGCCGAAGTAGGGCTCGAAGACCTCGGCGAGGTAGCAGGTGGCCATCACGATGTGCGTGACACCGGCGGCTGCGGCCCTGGCTATCTGGTGGGCGAGGAACGGGACGCCCGCTGCCGGAACCATCGGCTTGGGGGTGTTCACCGTCACGGGGCGCAGTCGCGTCCCCTGCCCGCCGACCAGCAGGATCGCTTCCGTCATTTTGTTCTCTCCCCAACCGGTTCGGGCGTACGAAGCTTCAAAGTTAGCCCATCCCGGGCGGTGCAAAGCGCGGAGGCGGGCCGGGCGGGCCGCCTCCGGCAACGTTCCGGTTACGGCGGGTTCCGCACTCCGCGCGGGCGCGGGGACCCGTCCGTCCCCTCTATATGTGCGACGTGCCGGCCGCGCGGCCGAAGAGCCGCTGCTCAGCGGCGAAAGCCCGCACGCGAGATCCGCCCGCTCCCCGCGGGCCGCGCGGGCGGGCGGAGGGCCTCCCCCTCGGGCGGGGCCCGGCCGCCCGCCGGGGGCGTGCGGCCGCGGCCCGGCCGCCCGCTGGATCGGAATCGTTACAAAGGAGGGTGTACGGAAAGGCCCCCGGCGGGTGCGGGGGCCTTTCGCGTGCGTACGGGCCGGCCTCGCTACGGCAGGTTGCGGGCCATGACGATGCGCTGGACCTGGTTCGTGCCCTCGTAGATCTGGGTAATCTTCGCGTCGCGCATCATGCGCTCGACCGGGTAGTCGCGGGTGTAGCCGTAGCCGCCGAGGAGCTGGACGGCGTCCGTGGTGACCTCCATGGCCACGTCGGAGGCGAAGCACTTGGCGGCGGCTCCGAAGAAGGTCAGGTCGGAGTCGACGCGCTCGGACTTGGCGGCGGCCGCGTACGTCAGCTGGCGGGCGGCCTCGATCTTCATGGCCATGTCCGCGAGCATGAACTGGACGCCCTGGAAGTCGCCGATCGGCTTGCCGAACTGCTTGCGCTCCTGGACGTAGCCCTTGGCGTAGTCCAGGGCGCCCTGGGCGATGCCGAGGGCCTGGGCGGCGATGGTGATGCGGGTGTGGTCGAGGGTCTTCATCGCGGTGGCGAAGCCGGTGCCCTCGGCGCCGATCATGCGGTCGGCGGGGATGCGGACGTTGTCGAGGTAGACCTCGCGCGTCGGGGAGCCCTTGATGCCGAGCTTCTTCTCGGGGGCGCCGAAGGAGACGCCCTCGTCGGACTTCTCGACGACGAAGGCCGAGATGCCCTTGGAGCGCTTCTCCGGGTCGGTGACGGCCATGACCGTGTAGTAGTCGGAGACGCCCGCGTTGGTGATCCAGCGCTTGACGCCGTTGAGCACCCAGAAGTCTCCGTCGCGCACCGCGCGGGTCTTCATGCCGGCCGCGTCGGAGCCCGCGTCGGGCTCGGAGAGGCAGTAGGAGAACATCGCGTCGCCCTTGGCCAGCGGGCCGAGGTACTTGGCCTTGAGCTCCTCGGAGCCGGAGAGGATCACCGGGAGGGAGCCGAGCTTGTTCACGGCCGGGATCAGGGAGGAGGAGGCGCAGACGCGGGCCACCTCCTCGATCACGATCACGGTGGCGAGGGCGTCGGCGCCGGCGCCGCCGTAGGTCTCGGGCACGTGGACGGCGTGCAGGTCGTTGGCGACGAGGGCGTCGAGGGCCTCCTGCGGGAAGCGGGCCTCCTCGTCGACCACGGCCGCGAACGGGAGGATCTTCGCCTCGCAGAGCGCGCGGACGGACTCGCGGAGCATGTCGTGCTCCTCGGCCGGGCGGTACAGGTCGAAGTCGGCAGAACCCGCCAAGATCTCTCACTCCCCAAGGTCACGCGCCGTGGAGCCCGCGACAGCCGTGTGTCGCTGTCGCACGCCCGGCGCGGGATGCTAACTACCGTTAAGTAACCCAAATTCTAGTTCCCGGCGTCCGTACAGCGATATGCGGCGCGTACGTGAGCTGCGTGACAGCCGGATGCTCCTGGGAACGTCCCCCCGGACCGGCCCGACTATGCTCGGGGCCGCAAACGGCCCCGCACCTCTGGAGCATCCATGGCCCCCCTCAAGATCACCGTGATCGGTACCGGCTACCTGGGCGCCACCCACGCCGCGGCCATGGCGGAACTCGGCTTCGAGGTGCTGGGCCTGGACGTGGTCCCGGAGAAGATCGCGATGCTGGAGGCCGGCCGCGCCCCGATGTACGAGCCGGGCCTGGAGGAGCTGCTCGCCCGGCACGTGGCGGGACTGCCCGGATCCAGCGGCCGGCTGCGCTTCACGCGGTCGTGGGAGGAGCTCGGCGCGTTCGGCGACGTCCACTTCGTGTGCGTGAACACCCCGCAGAAGCACGGCGAGTACGCCTGCGACATGTCGTACGTGGACGCGGCGTTCGAGTCGCTCGCCCCGCACCTGAACGGGCCGGCGCTGGTGGTCGGCAAGTCGACGGTGCCGGTGGGCTCCGCGGCGCGGCTCGCGGCGAAGCTGGCGGAGCTGGCCCCGGCGGACGCGGACGTGGAACTGGCGTGGAACCCGGAGTTCCTGCGCGAGGGCTTCGCGGTGCAGGACACCCTGCACCCCGACCGGATCGTCATCGGCGTCCGGGGCGAGCGCGGCGAGAAGCTGCTGCGCGAGGTGTACGAGACCCCGATGTCCGAGGGCAGCCCGCTGGTGGTCACCGACTTCCCGACCGCGGAACTCGTCAAGACGGCCGCCAACTCCTTCCTGGCGACCAAGATCTCCTTCATCAACGCGATGGCGGAGGTCTGCGAGGCCGCCGGCGGCGACGTGGTCAAGCTGGCCGAGGCCATCGGCCACGACGACCGGATCGGCTCGAAGTTCCTGCGCGCCGGGATCGGCTTCGGCGGCGGCTGCCTGCCGAAGGACATCCGCGCCTTCATGGCCCGCGCCGGCGAGCTGGGCGCCGACCAGGCCCTGACCTTCCTGCGCGAGGTCGACTCCATCAACATGCGCCGCCGCGGCCACATGGTCGAGCTGGCCCGCGAGGCCGTCGGCGGCTCCTTCCTCGGCAAGCGGGTCGCCGTCCTCGGCGCCACCTTCAAGCCCGACTCCGACGACGTCCGCGACTCCCCCGCCCTCAACGTCGCCGGGCAGATCCACCTCCAGGGCGGCCAGGTCACCGTCTACGACCCCAAGGGCATGGACAACGCCCGCCGCGTCTTCCCCACCCTCGGCTACGCGGACTCCGCGCTCGCGGCGGCCCGCGGCGCCGAGGTCGTCCTGCACCTCACCGAATGGCGCGAGTTCCGCGACCTCGACCCCGCCGAGCTCGGCGCCGTCGTCACCGACCGCCTCGTCCTGGACGGGCGCAACGCCCTGGACCCGGCGCGCTGGCGGGCGGCCGGCTGGACGTACCGCGCGATGGGCCGGCCGCAGGCCTGACGCCATGACGACGACCAGCAGCCTCCCGGCCGACCCGGCCGCGCCCGCCACGGCGGCGGCGCCCGCCGCGCACCGCCGGCGGACGTCCTTCGAAGCGGCCGCGCGCGGACGCGGCGCCCTGCTCGGCATCGCCGGCTTCTGGCTGGCCAGCCGGGCCGCGATGCTCTGGATGCTCGTCAACGACTTCTTCAGCTCGAACCTCGTACGCGTGGAGGTCACCGCGACCTACCACAACTGGTACGACGTCCTCTCCACCTGGACGCTGCCGCAGCACGACATCATGTGGCAGTACCCCCCGGCCGCGGCGGCGGTCTTCCTCTCCCCCGACCTGCTGCCGTTCCTCACCTACTTCCAGGCCTTCGTGGCCCTGACGGTGCTCTGCGACGGCGTGGTCCTGCTCGGCCTCGCCCGGGCGGCGCGCAGGAGCGACGGCAGCATGGCCGGCGCCCTGCTGTGGCTGGTGGCGCTGCCGATGATGATGGCGACCCCGTTCGCCCGCTACGACATCCAGGTCACCCTGCTCGCGGTCTTCGCGCTGCTCGCGCTGCGGAGCCGCCCCCGGACCGGCGGGGTCGTCGCGGGCATCGGCGCGATGGTCAAGGTGTGGCCGCTGCTGACCCTGCTCGGCACCCCGCGCGGCAGGTCGACGCGGGAGGCCCTCGTCGCGGCCGCGCTGTCCTGCACGGCACTGCTCGCCGTCTTCGCGGCGCTGTTCAGCGACACGTTCGGCTTCCTCGGCAACCAGGGCGACCGCGGCGTGCAGGTCGAGTCCCTCGGCGGCTCCGTGCTGATGGCGGCCCGCTTCCTGGACCTGTGGCCCGGCTGGATCGACTTCCAGTACGGGGCCTTCGAGTACATCGGCCCGTACGTGCCGGACATCGCGCGGGCCTCGCTCGCCCTGACCCTCGCCGGCTTCCTGCTGCTCCTGCTGTGGCGCGTGCGGGCCAACCACTGGACGAGCGCGACGCCTTTCGACGCCGCGCTCTGCGCGATCATGCTCTTCACGGTCACCAGCCGCGTCATCAGCCCGCAGTACATGATCTGGCTGCTCGGCCTCGCCGCGGTCTGCCTGACCTCCAGGAACACCACCCAGCGTCCGGTCGCCTGGCTGCTCGTCGCCGCCAACGCGCTGACCACGCTGATCTTCCCGGTCTGGTACGCGGACATCCTCGCGACCAGCGCGCTCGGCACGGCCCTGCTGTGCGCGCGCAACGGCCTCCTGCTCTACGCCACGGTGTGGTCCGTGGTCCGTCTGTGGAAGGCGACCGTCCTGCCCGGGCGGGCGCCGGACACCCCCTAGGGCGCTCTGCGGTGCTGGGCGGCGCGGGCCGTGAACTCCGCGTCGCGCAGCACCCTCTGGGCGTTGCCCCAGGTCAGCAGGGCCAGGTCGGATTCCGTCCAGCCCCGTTCCAGGAGTTCCGCGATCAGGTGCGGGTAGCCCGAGGGGTCCGTCAGGCCGGTCGGGCGGGGGCCGCCCCGCTCGGCTCCGAAGGCGGCGCCGAGACCGACGCACTCCGGGCCCGCGATGGCCCGTACGTGGTCCAGGTGGTCGGCCACCGCGTGCAGGGAGTCCCCGGTCCGGGCGATGTCGAAGGTGACCATGGCCAGGCCGTTCGCCGCGCGCAGCGCGAGGAGCACCTCGTCCGTGGCGTTGCCCGGATGCGGGTTGAGGGCGGCGGCCCCCGTGTTCGAGATGATCACCGGCGCCTTGGACGCCGCCGCGAGCTGGCAGGCGGCGGCCGGCGGGCAGCCCGTCAGGTCCAGCAGCATCGCCAGCCGGTTCACCTCCTTGACCACCTCGTGGCCGAAGGCCGTCAGGCCCTCCTCGGCCCAGGGGGCCCCCGCGGGCGCGAGGATGCGCACGCCCAGCGCGTGGAAGGCCCGCAGCGCGCCGAGGGAGTCGGTGAGCGTACTGCCGGGGACGGGGCCGAGGAACGAGGCGATCCGGCCGCGGTTGCGGGCGTCGGCCATGTCGTCGGCGCTCAGTGCCAGGCACAGGCTGTCGGAGTAGCGGCGCATCAGGGACCGCGCCACGTCGATCTGTTCGAGGGTGTCGGAGACCACCTGGTCGGCGGCGGCGTCCGCGCGCGGCCGGCCCGGGGGCACGAGCAGCGTCCAGAACTGGGCGCCGACCCCGCCGGCGCGGAGCCGGGGGATGTCGGTGTCGACACCGGTGTCCGGGGTGTCGATGTCGTGGTACGGACTCTGGCGCAGGGTCCAGACGAGGGTGTTGCACCCGTCCGCGACGGGATGGACGGCGAGCAGCGCGGCGGCGCGGTCCAGGGCGCCGCCCGTGAAGGCGGGGGCGGGGACGTCTTCGGCTCCGACGCCCACGGAGTGGGGTTCATCCTGCAGATCGGCCATGGCAGTGGCTCCGGTCTCGGCGGCAGCAGGGAGAGAAGATGCTGCCACCGTGACACGCGGGGCGCCGGGGCCGCCCGGCGGATGTGGCGTTCGGGTGGTGCCGGTGCCTCCGGCGGCTCCGACGGGCGGCGGGGTCGGGCCCGCGGGCCCGACCCGGAGCCGGTGCCTCCGGCGGCTCCGGGGGGCGGCGGGGCCGGGGGCCGGGCCGGGGCCGAGGGCCGGGCCGGGGCCGAGGGCCGGGCCGGGGCCGAGGGCCGGGCCGGGGCCGAGGGCCGGGCCGGGGCCGAGGGCC